>NZ_JBFAYO010000027.1:0-107361 GCF_040681325.1 Nocardia sp. NPDC051787 | reverse complement strand
GATCCAGCCGAGAGCGCTCGCTACGCTCGCAACGAGGCACGCCCAATGGAGGAATTCCGTGACGGCAGCCCGGGGGAATTACCTGATCGTCGACAATTCGACGGTGCCGACGACCATCTGTCCTGTGATGAGCTGGACGAACGGATCGGGTGCGATGTGCCCGTCGGCTCGGTGACGCGGCTCGAGAGTGTCGTCGAGTTCGATCGTGACGCCGTTGTTGTCGATCGCGGCGCTGTAGCCGTTGGCGTCGCTGTCGTCGTCGGGAACCGACATCACGTGTTCTCCCATGATGAACGTCTCTCGGATGGGCGGGCGGGGTGTGCCGGGAGGGTAGTACCGGAACAGGACCGTCTCGAGGACAGACGGCTCGTCGTCGGAGTTGGCTGGGTACCGGTCGGTGTGCATCACGACCACGTATTCGGTGTCGCGCCATGGGCGTGAGAGCCGGTAGGCGAAGACGCTGGCACGGTAGTGCTCCGCAGCGGGGAACGGGAAACGCAGCGCACATCCGTCCGGCGGCGTCGGTGGCAGCTCGGGACGAGCCTGATGCTGCGGCGGCCCTTCGATTATCAAGACGCCGTGGCGTGCGGCGCGCTGCTGGAACGGTGCGAGCGGGCCGGTGGTGTTCGACCCGGGGCACAGGACGGGGCTGCCGTCGCTGTGGTAGTCGTAGCTGGCCAGGGCAGTGGTGCACTCGTCGCAGCCGCAGTATAGCAGTCGTAGCAGCAGCAGGTTTTTGGTGATCGGCAGGGCATGCCATTCCTGTGGGCAGTGCGGGCACATCTCGCTCGTACCGGTGTCGGGTCCGGCGTCGAGTTGTTCCTTGACCAGGGCGTCGATGTCGTCGATGACCTTGCGCTCAGGCCGGTGGTGCTCGGATGGGGTCATGGCTGGTTCTCCCAGTTCGCTGAGCAGGTCCTCTAGGAGGCGGTCGATGACTTCGCCCGCAACGCCGATGTCCTCGAGGCGTTCGACGAGGGCTTCGACGGCGTCGTCTTGGTCGGTGTTGGTGACCGCGAGGCGTCGGCGTCGGCCATCGGCGTCGCGGTAGTCGACTTGCGCGCGCCAGGTTTCGGGCCGCTGCTGGCGGGCGGGCATCTTCAGCAGGACGATCCCGGAGGGCGTCAGTGGTTGCTGCGGTGGTCTCATCGCTCGGCCCCCGCGGCTCCGGGGATGCGTAGATCGGCGAGTTCGACTGCCCGTTCCCAGGTCATTCCCCTGCCTTCATGGCGTTGGATGACGTTCAGCCACAACAGGTCTTGCCCCCAGCAGCTGTAGCGGACGAACGACAGGACGGTAGCGGCGGCACTGAGGTTGCCCGCGTCGTGTTCGGCCAACCGTTCCGGATCGGCACCGAGCGCGAGCAGGGCGCGTCCGATCAGGCGTGACCCGCGCCAGGTGCCGTCTTCGTCGCGCACGACGTAGCGGTCTCCTTGGGGGTGGTCGGCGAGGGTGGGTGTGGTGGCTTCGGGGACGGCGGCGACGAGTTCGCGGATCTTGGCCACCAGGTCGGCGGCGGTGATGATGGCGGTCGTGCTCACAGGACACCTTTTTCGAGGCGGTCGATGACCTCGGTGAGGTCGTCGAGGGTGTTGGTGGCCAGGAACAGGGCGTTGGCCTGGACGGTGTTCAGTCCGAGTCGCCGCGTCGCGTAGTCGCGGGCCAACAGCTGGCGGCCGGTGGTCAGGTCGCGGGCGGTGGTCAGATCGGGACTCAGCTGCACCGGCGGCTGCACAGTCGCGTCGGTCAGCTTCGCGATCCGCAAGCTCATCGAGTCATAGGCCCACGCGACATCCGGATCCAGTTCCACGACCCACCCGGCGAAGCACAGTGCCGTCCTGCACACCGGTGCCCCGGTATCGGAATGGACGATCTCGTGGATGTTGATCTCGCGATACACCGTCTGGTCCCACGACAACCCTGGGTGACGCCGGTGGTCAGGCAGGGTGGTGATGGTGTCGACGACTCGCCGCATCATCCTGATGTCGGGGATGGCGCGACGGATCATGCCCGGCCCCCCGACGCGGTCGGGACATGACCGGTCAACCGCCCCGCCGACAGGCAGGTCAGCCCGGCTTCGTGGACCCAGGTCGCCTCGCAGCACGGGCAGTAACCGGTCTCGACATCCCCGGAATCCCTGCGGGTGAGTCCGGGTTCGAGGGTTTGGTCTGGGCAGGCCGGGCAGCGGCGGCCGAACATGGTGTGGTACGCCAAACTCGCCAGGTGCCCAGCTCGGTCGAAACGGCTCGACGATGGAGTGTCGTGCAGTTTCGGGCAGTGCATTTCCAACACGATTTTCATCGTTTCTCCCGTGGATGCAGTATTCAATTCGCAGAGGCATTTCGGTGGTGCTAGCCACAAATGAAATCCCCTGCAATACACTCTAATTCACTTCAACTTGAGCATCAACACCTCAATTCGCCTGTCCAAGAATGGAATTAGCGAGCGAGTCGTCATCCGTCGAATACTCCTTTGCTGCGGCATAGACGGAAATACTGGTCGGCCGGTGTCCAGGGGAAACCGATCGTGGCGTGGTGCAGCTCGTGGGGGAACAGCCGCTCGTCGCGGGCATACCGCCACTGGCGCAGGTTGACCACCGTGGGGTGTTCGTCGTCTTCGTGCCCGCGGGCCGGGACGATGCCGTATCCGAATTCCGGCCACCGCAGTTGCAGCGATGATCCGATCGGCCGCACCGACCGAGTTCGGCCGTCGGCGGCGTGGGGTATGTGGCCTTCGAGAATCAACACGAACCGGTATTTCACCCGCAGCCGGTCCAGGATCCGCACCAGCTCGCGCGCGCCGTCGGCGGCTTCGGTGTCCAGGGCGCTGAGTCGATACAGCGGCCCGGCGACGACGAGGGCGGGCTGGTGGGCAGCGATGGCGGCTTCGATGCGACGCAGTTCGCGGGGATCTTCCAGCCGCACACCATCCGGGCGGGCCTCGATGCGCAATGCGTCGTTCCAGTCCGGGCGTGGATGGTTCTGCTGTTCGCAGACCGCGTCGACGCGGGCGACGAGGTTGCGGTAGCGGCGGCGCAGCTGGCCGGGCAGGTTTTCCGCGTCGATCACCAGCACGCGGTGCGAGGTAGCTCGCGGGGCTCCGGGGCCGGTGATCGGCGCAGCGAGGAACGGGTGCAGGCCCGCGGTTACCGCGCACGCGATCTGTGCCATGAGTGTGGATTTTCCGAGTCCTTCGATGCCAGTGAGGATCATGCGGTCGCCGTACTCGAACAACTGCGGGATCAGCCAGTCGTAGGAGTCGGAACCGGCCAGCAGCTCAGCGACCGACGGCGGCAATGCCGAAACGCCCGGCGCGGCGGGGTCGGTGAAATCCAGATCGAGCGCCTCGCGCGCGCGGGCGACGACTTCACCAGTTAATTCCAGCTCCCCGGTGCGGTGCAGGACGTGCAGTTTCTGGATCATGCGGGTGGCCTCGGCGATGGCGGTGCGGGCGTGCCACAGGCTGATGATGCGGTCGGCGAAGTACGGGACCGACCCGGGCACACCCTTGCCCAGCAGCTCCAGGGTCAACATGCGCAGCTTGTGCGGATGGCCACCCAGATCGCCTCGGCGGCTGGCCTTCTCCAGGATCACGACCGGGTCGGCGGGCTGCCCGTCGCGCAGGACCTCGACCAGAGTGGCGTGCAGCAGCTGGTGGGCGGGCCGGTAGAACGCTTCGGCGGGAATGTCGGCCACCGTGTGCGCGACCTCGGTGTTGTTCTCGGTGTAGAGCGCGGCGCCGAGGACCTGTTGTTCGGCTTCGATGTCGCACATCTCCGGGTTCTCCCAGTCCTCACCGCTCACGCGCACACCGCCTGGATGCGTTCACGGAGTTTGGACGCCGCCCACAGACCGGAGTCGAGCATCGAAGCGAGTTCGGCGCGCAGCACGTCTTGGCCGACGCCGTGGCCCAGGAGCGCTTCGATCTCAGCGCGCAGGGCTTCGCGTGCCGGGCCAGGTGGGCGGCCGCCGTGGCGGGCGATGGCGTCGAGGTGATCGCGCGCCAGCCGATAGGCCAGGGCTCGGACTTCCCCCGGCGTGACCGGATCAGGGACCGGCAGCGGGCGCTGCGCGGCGGCCATGCGCCGGGCATAGCCGTCCGCGCCGTGCGGATCGAAAAGCCTGTCAGCTTCGGGTTTTTCGGCGAGATCGCCGGTGGCGACGAACTCGGCGCGAGCGTCGATCAGCGCGTCGGCTCTGTCGAGCTCGGCTTGGGCCTGGGCGCTGCGGACTGCACCGGCCTGCGGGTCGGCTAGGACCGCGACCGCGTCGGGTGCCAAGCGGGCCAGCACCCGTCGGCGCATCGCCGCAGTGGCGGGGATCTCCGGGGCGGCGGCGTTGAGCCGATCGGCGACCTCGTCCCCGCCGTGACGGCGACGCTGAGTCGGCAGCCTCGGTGGTGGGAGATTTTTCTCCTCCCACGCGTTACTTACCGCAGGGGTGGAACCTACAGAACCAGAGATATCTGTGACCTGTGATCTGTGAGACGCGCATGCGTTGCCAGCCGGAGCCCGTGCGGTTTCGCTAGCAGGTTTGCTAGCCGCCGCTCGACGGTTCGCGGCCTTCGCCAGCCCACCCGATCTACCCGCTGACCTGGCCTTTTCCCGCCTTTCTGCGGGGTCGAGGTAGAAGGCTTGATGGTGGCGGTAGTCGTGCATGGTGACGACACCATGACCGCATGGCGCACCCACTGTGCACGCACCGTGCCCGCATGGCGTCGCCGTGGTGCACGCGTGGTGTCGCCAGCATCCCGCCGTGGTGAGTGCGTCACGGATACGGCGGGGCACCATCTTGCGTGCCTGCGCAACGGCCACGAGACCGTTGGTGCGATTGCGGTGGCAGTACATCCACAGTTCGAGCAGGCTCAGTTTGGTGACCGGCGACAAGGGGCCGGTGCGGTGGTTCTCCAGGAAGTCGAGGCTGACCTTGATGTAGCCGCGCGGGTCCTTGCGGACCTCGCCGCGGGACTCAGCGGACATTGGTCTACTCCGAGGGAGCTCGGCGCGCCAGTCAGCGGCGCGCGAATGAGGTCAGTCGATAGGCTCGACGTCGCGGGAGGCGTGTTCACCGTCGTGCCAACGGCGTTCGGTGACGATCGCCGTGCCGCCACCGCTCTCGACGAGGTAGCGGCACTCGTAGAGCACGCGCATCACGCGGCCGTGTTCGTCGGTGAGTTCATCGGCGACTATCCAGTACCCGCCGTCGCCGAACGGGTCGGTCACGGGTCGCTCCGCACCGGCGTGTACACCGATGGGCGCTTGGGTCTGCTGGTGCGCGATTGTGAGGACTTCACGCGGCCGCGCTTGAGGGCAATATTGACCAGCAGTTGGGCGGTGCCGTCATCGAGCGAGGTGACTTGTTCGAGGGTGAACGGTTCACCTGCCGTGATGAGTTCGTCGATCCGATCCGACACCCGCTGCTCGGTCTCCGACAGGACCAGGCAGTCATACCGCATGATCCGCGTCTGCAACGTCGCCAACGACAGGCCCAGCCGTCGTGCGATCGCCTCGTGGGACATATTCCCTTCGCGCAGGAAGGTGTACTCCTGGATGAATATCCGCCGGGCGTTCTCCCCGTCCATCGCGATGGCGTTGAGGGGAGAGCGCTTCCGGCGGGTACTCACGCCGACCTCTGCTCGGCGAGGTCGGCCAGATAGCGGAAGTAATCGCATTCCAGCCAGCGCAGCGGACCGGAATCGCCGTTCAGGCGAAACCCCTTATCCGCCAGCGGGTGCGGCCTGGCCTGGTTGCGCCACTGCAACACCAGCTGCTTGGTCACCAGCAGCCTCGCGGCGACCTCAGCTGTGTCGATCAGGCCGTGAGTGCACCCCGACGCGCTGCAATCTTGCTTCGTCATTCGTCATTCACCCCCTCTCGCGTATTGGCCGCGGCGGTCGCAGCCTGTTTGGCGTCGACCTTCTCCATCGCGGTCTTGATCGCGACGATCAACTCGCGCAGCGTGGTGGGTTCGTCCTCGAGGTCGACGGTCGGCGCGCCGAGCATCCGGTAGGAGTCGATCTCGAGGTAGATCGCGCGTAAATCCTCCATCGACGCAACATCCAGAATTCGTTGCCGAAACTCAGCCACTGTCGGGACCGGTTCTCCGCCGTCGAGCCAGTCCGCGATCTCGGTAGCCAGCTCCGCGCCTGGTTCGGCGATCACGCGTTTGTTGAGGAATGGCAGGCGGGTCTTGGAGATGTGGAGGTTGTTGCGCAGGTCGAGGTCGGCGACGATGTCGAACTCGAACTCCAGACCCTCACGCTGTACCGGGCGGGTGCCGACTTTGAGCGGTGCCGCTTTGCCCTTGTCGTTCTCCTCGACCAGGTATTCGGTCTTGGTGCGCAGGGTGACGATCAGATGACCGGGGAAGGTCAGCATCGCCTCGACCATGCGGCGCTCATCGGGTGTGGCCTCTTTCCACCCGGAGAAGCTGTTGGCGCCGGACTTGCGGCGGTCGACCTGCTCGAGCATCCCGTCCGGACCCATCCAATAGTGCGACCAGGAGTCGATGATCAGGGTGTTGAAACCGAGACCGGCCGCGACACCGAGGATCTCGACAAGACTTGCGGGCGAGAACCGGTCCGGTTCGAGGGTCTGCCAGTGCCAGCCGTTGAGCCCGGCGTACTTGCTGGCGCTGCCGTGCTCGGTGTCGACCACGCCAATGAGTCCGCCCTCGCGCGCAGCCCATTCCGAGGCCAGGGCGAGGGCGGTATAGGTTTTGCCAGAGCCGGACGGGCCGGCCAAGGCGATGCGTGCCTTGGACTTGCGGCGGTAGGCGGACTTGAATTCGATCGCTGCCACTACGACCACCTGTCCGGCAGGTAGGCCGCAGGCCCGTCTGCCGGATCAGCGGCAGACGGGTTAAACTTGAAACGCATTTCTACTCCCGTGGATGTGCAGCGACCCGGTGGAGTGCTAGCCCACCGGGTCAACTCCTTCTTACGATGGTTCAGCGCCTTCGGGGTCTTCGCTCCTTTCCTCGATCGTGAACAACTCCTCGGTCGGGACATCCAGTGCCGCAGCGATTTTCACCGCCAGTTCGGCGCTACATGAGGTCCGCGTCCCGGTGCGCAGCAGCCCGATCATGCTCTTGCCGCAGCCAGCGCGATCGGCCAGCACCCGTACCGGCATCACTTGCGAGTTCATGACATCCCGCAACGCTGTGCGGTGCTTCAGCCTGGCCCGATCGGCCATCCTGGGCTCCCTCCTGTGACTCCTTCCCCTGCCCAACAGTAACAACAGAAGACAATGATGTCTACCAGAACTTACTTCGGTGAAAATAGTTTCCGCAGCTAGAGACGATATTTCTATCTTATAGATGCATCGTGCACTTACAGTTAGCATCGAGACTTATGCGGGTGTGGACACATGCTCTACCCTTATGCCCATGCCACGCACGCGCCCCCTGCCCGAACCGTGGGCCACCGCGATGACGGCCGCGGGCATCAAGACCCGGCACGAACTTGCCGAGCGCGCGGGCCTGCATGCCACCACGGTCAGCAGGCTGATCGACAATCCCGAACATCCCTCATCGGTGGACACGATCCGCGCCGTTGCCGAGGCGCTACGGCTCGATGTCCGTGATGTCGCGCACTGGTCGGGTATCGCGCTAGAACTCGATGAGCCGTACCTGCCGCCGCCGGAGGCGGCGCTGCTCAACCGCGAACAGCGCAAACTCGTCACCGACATGATCCGCGCGCTGGCGCAAACCAATCGACATCCCCGCCCGCCCTTGAAGATTCAGACTACGGGCGTTGTCGTACTGTCGGGCGAATAGTTGGATCCGGTTTAATCGCCTTACTTCACGTGCACGAACCCCGAGTGCGACCGGAGTGCTTCATCGATAAGTCGTTGTGCCCCAGTAGAATTGATATGCGCAAAACCGGCTAGCACCGGCGTGTACATTCACGGGAGAAGCACAATGGAATATTCATGCGCCCACATTGTGGGAGCGTGCTGATGGCGCGTCCACCTCTACCCATCGGCACCTGGGGCAAGATCACGCGCAAGCAGATCAAGCCCAACTACTGGTACGCCTACTGCAAGGTTCGTGACCACGACGGAGTCACCCGACGTGCCCACCGGTGGACACCGCAGGGAGTCCTCGACCGCAGTGGAGCGGTCGCCGAACGCCGATTGCTCGAGCATCTTCGAGACCGCACGCACGCGGGCGGTGAGGAAATCAACGGTGAGACAACGATCGAGGATCTATGGAAGGCGTATCGCAAATACCTTGTCGAGCAAAAGAAACGCAGCCACAACACCCTCGATCGCTACGACCGTGCGGGCAAGGCAATCGTAAACGCGCTGCGCTTGGTCCGACTGCGCGAGGCGACGACGCAGCGGTTCGAACGGTTCCTCAGCGGATACGTCCAACGCGGCGGCCCTGATGCCAAGGGCGTGCGGATTGTCCTCACTGGCATGTGCGGGCTGGCCGTGCGCTTCGGCGTATGGACCCACAACCCCATGCGTGAGACTGAGCCGATTGAGACCAAGCCCGCCAAAGGCGCAGCCGCTCTGGAACCCACTCAGGTACGGCAGCTCCTTCTGGACGTTCGCAGCAGCCTCGCGCCGTGCCCGCCGCTGCCGAAGATGAAGGACGGCCAGCTCGTTGCCCCGAATCCCAAGTACCGGGTGCCGACTGTCGCCCAGTTCTGCGACAGGGGCGACCTCGCCGACCCGATCACCATGTTCTCGGCCACAGGTGGGCGCATCTCCGAGCTGATGGGGTTCCTGCTCGAGGACTACGACCCCGAGACCGGAGTCATCCTCGTCACCGGGCACGTGCTCCGAGTGCGAGGTGTCGGGCTCGTCCGCGAGTCGAACGAGGACAACCCCGACAACTCGAAGAATCTGCGCCGCGCCATCCAGCTTGCGCCCTACGCGGTCACGATGCTGGACCGTCGAATCCCCACGTTGCGGCCGATGGCCGACGGGACAACTCCACTGTTCCAGTCCGCGGCCGGAACGCTGCGCGACCCGACGAACTTCAACGATCAATGGCGGCGGGTCCGAGCCGCCTTGGGGCTGCCCGACAACATCACTGGGCACTCGTTCCGCAAGTTCGTCGTCGACGTCGGTCTCGATGCCGGACTGTCGGCGGCGCTGGTGGCCGACCAGGTCGGGCACGTCAACCCGACCCAAACCCTCAACACCTACGCCTCCCGTCGTCGACCCAGCGGGAAGATGGCTGGCGTGATCCAGGATGCGGTCTTCCCTGACCAAAAGGTCCAGTAAAGGTCCAGTAGATCGAAAATGGCCCAGGCCAGAAAGGTCGGAAACCTCTCTGACCTGGGCCGCTTGTAGCGGGGACAGGATTTGAACCTGCGACCTCTGGGTTATGAGCCCAGCGAGCTACCGAGCTGCTCCACCCCGCGTCGGTGAACACAACATTACACACGAGTTCACGGAGACTGCAAATCGCCAGCTCAGCGGCTTATTCGAACTGTTGCCAAGGCGCTGACGCCGCAAACGGAGACGCGAGAGATACCGGGCGCCCCCGAATCCGAGGGCGACGACGGCCGAGCAGGCGCTGTAGCGCTATATAGTCACAGCCCACCACTTTCAAACGTGACACATATCACCATTTCTTGGTGATCCCGAACACATAACGATGCGATAACTTCGCGCACTAACGGCGTGTCGATGCGTTTCCCACCTGGCAAAACGCCGATATTCGAGTTATTCGCTTCATGCAATTCCGGCGTTATCGAGATGTGATCTGCTGAGATTTCTTCGTTACCGTCAGTCCACGGCCCCGTCCAACCGTGACGGGCTCGAACTCGAACCGCCGAACACCGGTGACCCTGTCCCGCGGTTCGAGGATCCCCGACGACCTGGGGACAGGGACACGGCAGAGAGCTCCATCGCCGTGCCGGCGGGCGCAGGGAGGGAATCGACCATGACTGAGAACCGGAAGTTCAGCACCCGCGCCATCGGCTTCGCCGCCATCACCGGCGCCCTTGTTGCCGTCCCGTTCACATTATCCACCGCTTCGGCCTCCGCCGCGCCGACCCACGACTGGGACGGTGTCGCGCAGTGCGAGAGCGGTGGCAACTGGGGGATCAACACCGGTAACGGCTACTACGGTGGCCTTCAGTTCTCGCAGAGCACTTGGGCCGCCAACGGTGGTCAGGGCTACGCACACAACGCGAGCAAGGAAGAGCAGATCCGCGTGGCGGAGAACGTGCTCGCCACCCAGGGTCCCGGCGCTTGGCCGACCTGCGGCAAGTACCTGCGTTCCGGCACTTCCGAGCCGGAGCCCGCCGTCCAGCCGGAACCCATCCCCGCCGTGCCCGCCCCCGCCCCCGCCCCCGCCCCCGCCCCGAGCGACAACCAAACGGTGGTCGACCAGGCCAGGTCCGCCGCGGGCGAATTGGCCAAGCGGTACGGCCTCGAGGGTCAGTTCCAGCAGATTCTGGACCAGCACAGCACGCTGATCGACTCCTTCGGTCGCTGACGCGACCTGCGCCGGATCGCACCGGTGCACACGAAAGACGCCGCCATCGCAACGATGGCGGCGTCTTTCGTTCCTGTCCTACCTCAGGTCGTCCTACCTCACCGGCCCGCGTCCTGGTAGGCCTTCACCGCGGCTTCCAATTCGTCGAGCGCCCGGCCGAAGTCCTGGAAGTTTCCGCCGCGCATGGCATTGCGCACGTTCTCGATCTTCCGGTTCAGCTCGGCCGCCGCCGCGTCCTTGGCGGACGACGACCCGGTCGCGGGCGGCGGGACGGAAGCGGGAGCCGGGGTTCCGGCGTTGGTCCCGTTGTTGCCCTGCTCGACCGGCGGGGGAACGGTGCCGGGCTTCGGCCTGGTGCCCGAGTCACCGCCGAACGGCGTCGCCAGCGCGCCCGCACCGGGGATGACCTGGTTCAACGCCTCGGCCAGCGTGGAGGCATAGCCCACCTTGACACTCCCCGCCTCGTCCCGGTAGCTCACCAGCACGCGCAGCAGCTGCGGGAAGGTCGCGGTGTTCGGACCGGTGTTGCGTTCGTTGTAGAACGGCTCCACATAAAGAATGCCGCCGTCGGCGACCGGCAAGGTCAGCAGATTGCCATATTTGATCTTGTTCGAATTGGACAGCAGAGTTTTCTCACGGGAGACCTCCGGCGCCGTCGTCATTCGGTTCTGGGTCTGCTGCGGGCCCAAAGTTTGTGTGTCCGTTGGCAATCGCAGAATCGTGAATTTCCCATACCCGTCCGGATCCGACCGCACCGAGATATAGGCCGACAGGAACTGCCGGTTGTACCCGACCATAGCGCTGGTCAAATTGAACGTGGGCTTGTTCGTTTTCGGATCGCCCAGCAGCACGTAGTACGGCGGCTGGCTCGCGGACGTCCCGCCCTCGGTGGTGGGGTCGGCGGGGACCGACCAGAAGGCGTTGTTGGTGAAGAACTCGCGCGGGTCGTCCACGTGGTACTTGGTCAGCATCTCGCGTTGCACCTTGAACAAGTCCTCCGGGTAGCGGAAGTGCGCCCGCAGTTCCGGCGAGATCTCGCTCTCCGGCTTCACCGCACCGGGGAACACCCCGCGCCACGCCTTCAGCACCGGGTCCGACGAATCCACCTCGTACAAGGTGACGGTGCCGTCGTAGGCGTCGACCGTGGCCTTGACCGAGTTGCGGATGTAGCTCACCGACTTGCGCGGCAGCAAACGGCCCGTCTTCTTGTCGATACTGTCCTCGAGCGCGCCCTCCAGTGAGGTGGTCTGCGCGTAGGGGTAGTCGTCCAAGGTGGTGTAGGCGTCGACGATCCAGACGATGCGCCCGCCGACCACGGCGGGATAGGCGTTGCCATCAGGGGTCAGCCACGGCGCGACCTTCTGCACCCGCTCACGCGGGCTGCGGTTGTAGATGATCTTGGAGTCGTCGTCGATGGCCGAGGAGAACAGGATGTTGCGCTCGGCGTACTTGGCCGCGAAAGCGAGACGGTTGAGCCAGTTGCCGATCGGCACGCCGCCCTTGCCGGTGTAGGTGTACTGCGCGGTGTCGGAGTCGTATTCGCGCGGACGCTGGCCGTCCATCGCGCCGACGATCGCGTAGTCCGGATTGGACTGCGAGATCAGCTCGCCGAAGTACACGCGCGGCTGGTCCACCTTGATCCGCTGCTTGTCCGAAGGCGTGAACAGGTCGCTGACCATGAAGATCGGGTAGCCGCTGTCGCTGCTTCCTCCGGTGGCGTTGGGGTCCTCGGACTGCGGCTTGTTCACCCGGTTGGCGGGAGCGGCGACGAAGCCGTTGCCGTGGGTGTACACGGTGTGCCGGTTGATCCAGTCGGTCTGGTTGCCGCTCAGCGCCGCGGGCGAGAGCTCACGGGCGGCGACGATGTAGTCCTGCACGTCGCCGTCGAGGTTGTAGCGGTCGATGTCCAGCGACTCCGGGAAGCCGTAGAAGTTCTTCAGCTGGCGCAGCTGGGTGAAGGTGGGCGAGAGGATGTTCGGGTCGAGCAGCCTGGCGTTGCCGATGGTCGCGGCGTCCACCGGAACCTCGAGCGGGCTCTTGCTGCTCTCGCCCTTGAAGTCCTTGTAGTCGATCTTGTCGTCGGTGATGCCGAACGCCTGCCTGGTCGCTGCGATGTTGCGTTCGATGTACTCGCTCTCCTTGTCCGCGGCGTTGGGGCGCACGGAGAACTGCTCGACCACCAGTGGCCACACCGCGCCGACCAGGATCGAGGACAGCACGAGCAGCGCGGCGGCCATCGCGGGCACGCGCAGATCGCGCAGCACGATGCCGGCGAAGAAGGCGAGCGCGCAGATCACCGCGATGGACAGCAGGATGAGCTTGGCGGGCAGCACCGCGTTGATATCGGTGAACGAACCACCGGTGAAGGTGGGTTCCTTACGGCTGCTGGACAGCAACTCGTATCGGTCGAACCAGTACGCGATCGCCTTGAGCAGCACGAAAAGCCCGGCCAGCACGGCAAGTTGGATGCGCGCCGGACGGGTCAGCGTGCCCTCGCGTCCGGTCAGCCGCAGGCCGCCGAAGACGTAGTGGGTGACCAGGCTGGCGAAGAACGCGATGACCACCGCGACGAACAGCCAGTTCAGCACCATGCGGTAGAAGGGCAGGTCGAAGGCGTAGAAGCCGACGTCGAGGCCGAATTCCGGGTCCTTCTCGCCGAACGAGCCGCCATTGAGGAACAGCTGCACCGTCACCCAATTCGACTGCGCCACCAAGCCGGACAGCAGCCCCAGCAGCACCGGGATACCGACGCCGAACAGCCGAAGCCTGCTCATCACGGTGGTGCGGTACCGCGCGATCGGATCGTTCGGTCCGGCCACCGGCACGAACACCGGCCGCGATCGGTAGGCCAGCAGCAGCGCCAGCCAGACCACCAAGCCGACGAACGCCGCCACGACGATGAACAGCAGGATGCGAGTGCGCAGCACGGTGAGATACACATCGCGGAAGCCGACCTCGCCGAACCACAGCCAGTTCGTGTAGGTGTCCGTCAGCCGCGGCCCGAGCAGCAGCAGCGCCGCTAGGACGATGGCCGCCACCAGCAGCACACGGCTGCGTCGGGACAGCGAAGGTAAGCCGGTGGGGGGCCGCATGCCCACGATGCCACTCTCCAAGGTCCGGCGACGCTCGCACCGATACGCCCGGCCGATGCGCCGCAGTCCGATGTTGCGGGTGGTCCTTGCGGACCGTCTCGGCCCCACTCTACGGAAATCGGACACCGTGGAGCCGGCAGGGTTGCGCTCGCCGCGCCGCATGGATCGCTGACCGGGTTCCAGGGTTGTCCCGAACGCCCGTTTGATTGGATGTTCGCGTGACGCCAGACCTGCACGCCGAACTCGTCCTAGCCCGTACCGTCCGAGAGGTCGCGGAATTCGTGGATGCCGAGGGGTGGGGTCGTCCACCGCAGATGTTCGCGCTGGTGCCGACGGCGGACCTGGTCGCGGCGCAGCCGGAGCTGGAGGATCAGCTCGACGCGGGCGACGAGCTGACGCCGGTTGCCCAGGAGGCGTTTCCGGACGACGTGACCGGCGGATCGATGGCTCTGGACGAGTTCTTGGCCACCACCAGCTGGCCGCCCGCCGTCCAGGGTTGCGTGCTGGTGCAGGAGATCGTGGTGCTACCGCCGGACGCGGAATCGACGCTGGACGACGCCCTCGCCCCGCTGCTGGCCGACCACGAGGCCGCCGACGCGGCCGCGCGCGCAGCAGCCGAAGCACACCCTGGACGCAGAGAAGCGCGGCTTTTCGCGGCGGTGCTGCGTGCGGGCGCGTCGCTGTGCTTGCTGCAGCTGCGTCCCGAGGAAGACGCCGACGAGTTCGGCGACCTCGATCTGCGCACCTACCCGAACCTCGCCCCGAACCTCGTCGAGGCGCTGCACCATACGCTGGAGTGAATACTCAGCCGCAGCTGACCGGCTCCTTGCCTGCGGTGATCTCGTTGAGCGACTGCACCGCGCCGGTGAGGTTCTCGACCTTCACCAACCGGAGGCCGTCCGGGGTCCGCTGCCTGGCTTCGTTGCAGTTGGCCGCGGGGACCAGGAAGGTCTCCGCGCCCGCCTCGCGCGCGGCCATCATCTTGTACTGGATGCCGCCGATCGGGCCGACCTTGCCGTCCTGATCGATGGTCCCGGTGCCCGCCACGAACTTACCGCCGTCCAGGTCGCCGGGGGTGAGCTTGTCGATCAGGGCCAGGCTGAACATCAGGCCCGCCGACGGGCCGCCGATGTCGGCGAGGTTGAACGCGACCTGCATGGGCGGGCGAGCGCCCTCGCCCGGCGTCACGCCGAGATAGCCCTTGGCCGCGTCGTCTGGGCGAGCGGCGAGCGTGATCGTCGCGGTCTGCTCGGCGTTGTCCCGCCGGTACACCACGGTGAGCGGGGTACCGGGCGTCTGCGAGGACACCGCGGCCACCACGTCCTTGGGCGCGGTCATCGGCGCGCCGTTGATGCTGACCAGCTCGTCGCCCGCACGCAGCACGCCTGCTGCGGGGCCGTCGTCGGCCACCTTGCGCAGCAGCACGACCGTCGGCAGGCTCAGGTAGTGCAGCGCGGCTACTTCGGCGTTGCCCTCGGAGTCCTTGAAGTCCTGCTGGTTGGACTTGTCGATCTCCTCGCGCGACACGCCGGGCGGGTAGACCTCCGAGCGCGGCACCAGACCGTGCTTGCCGCTGGCCCAGAAGCCGAACGCCTCGAAGATGGTCAGCCCGTCGCGCACCGACACCGTGGTCATGTTGAGATGACCCGTGGTCGGATCGACCTCCGTTCCCCGGACGTCGACGACTTCTTTACCGTCCACCTTGCCGAGCGTGTTGAAGGTGGGTCCGGGACCGAGTGCGACGAACGGCACGGTCAGCACACTGCCGACGACACCGAGCACGAGCACCGGGATCAGGGCGGCCACCAGGGTGAGGATCCGACGATTCACCCGGACCACAGTAACGACACCGGGCGCCGCGAAGCGGCAGAGGCGGTCATTTCGCCCGCGCGCGCCGTCGCCGGTTTCGCGCCGCGCGAACACAGAGCCACCGTGCTACGCGCGTAGATTAAGGACTATGAGCGACCACCCCTTCGGATTCTCGAACCGCGACGACGATGACGAACGCAAGCGCGGCGACGAGCCGAGCGGTCCCGGTCCGAACGACGTGTTCGGCTTCGGGATCGGTGGGTCCGGCGCGGGCGGGCTCGACCCGGCGCAGCTCGGCCAGATGCTGACCTCGCTCGGCCAGATGCTCAGCGGCATGGGGCAGCCGGGCTCGGCGCAGGCCGGGCCGGTGAACTACGACGTCGCCAAGCGGCTGGCCCGCCAGCAACTCGGCTCGGCCGTCGCCCCGGTGACCGCGGGCGCCGCCAGCGCTGTGGCCGACGCCACGCACTTGGCCGAACTGTGGCTGGACAGCGCGACCGCCCTCCCCGCGGGCGCCACCAAGACGGTGGCGTGGACCGCCAACGATTGGATCGAGCAGACCTTGCCCACCTGGCAGCGGCTGTGCGACCCGGTGGCCGAACAGATCTCCGGGATGTGGACGGCATCGTTGCCCGAGGAGGCCAGGCAGTTCGCCGCGCCGATGGTCGGCATGCTCGGCCAGATGGGTGGCCTGGCGTTCGGCTCGCAACTCGGCCAGGCGCTCGGCCAGCTCGCCAAAGAGGTGCTGACCTCGACCGATATCGGTCTCCCCCTGGGACCCACCGGCACCGCCGCGCTGCTGCCCGCGGCGATCTCGGAGTTCAGTGCGGGCCTGGAACAGCCGGAAAGCGAGATCCTGGTGTTCCTGGCCGCACGCGAAGCCGCCCACCAGCGGTTGTTCGGGCATGTGCCGTGGCTGCGTCAGCAGGTGCTCGGCGCGGTCGAGGATTACGCGCGCGGTATCCGGATGGACTTCTCCGCGCTGGAGCAGGCCGCGCAGGACATCGATCCGATGTCACTCACCGATCCCGCGAAGCTCGAGGAGATCCTGTCCCAGGGCACGTTCGAGCCGCAGACCACGCCGGAACAGAAGCAGGCGCTGGAACGGCTGGAGACGCTGCTGGCGTTGATCGAGGGCTGGGTGCAGGTGGTGGTCAGCGACGCCGTCGGCGATCGGTTGCCCGGCGCGGGCGCACTGGCCGAGACGCTGCGCAGGCGGCGAGCCACCGGCGGGCCCGCCGAGCAGACCTTCGCGACGCTGGTCGGACTGGAGTTGCGTCCGCGCAAGCTGCGCGAGGCGGCGGCGTTGTGGCGCAGGCTCACCACCGACGCGGGCATGACGGCGCGCGATCGCGTCTGGTCGCACCCCGATCTCCTGCCGGATTCCGGCGACCTGGACTCCCCAGCCGGTTTCATCGACTCGGTGATCGGTGGCGGAACGACCGCGTTCGACGACCCGCTGGCGCAGCTGGCCGAGACCGAGGCACGCGAGCAGGCCGAGCGCGAACGCAAGGATGGCGGCTCCGGCCCGGACCTGGGCAAAGAGGGCGACGCGCCCGCTTGATCCGCCCTGTGGATGACGCGAAACCCTGTGGATAACCGCGGGTTTCGAAACGAGTCGCGCACTGCGTGTTTCGCATACTGCTGACATGACAACGATGTGTCGCGGTCCGCGATTGCGTCCGAGGGTGACCGTTCTGGTTCGCCCGGCCGGGGTCGTCCAGCTCGGATGTGATCCCGAGACCGCCGTGGTGCTCGGTCCGGAAGGCATGGACGCCGAGACCGTCCTGACCTTCCTCCGCCTGCTGGACGGCTTGCGCACGAAACCGCAGATCATCTGGCGAGCCGGGGAGTGCGGTATCGATGCCGAACGCGCCGTGGCGCTGCTCACCCTGATCGACGAAGCCGGGCTGCTCGACCATCCCGAGGACCGGGCCGGGCGGGTCCTGGCGGTGCGGGTGCACGGGCTCGGCCCGCTCTCCGACGCGGTCTCGACCGGGCTGCGCGCACTCGGGGTGCGGCCGAGCCGTTCCCGGGACTACCCGTCCGGCGCGGCGACAGTACGCACTTGGCGGTCGGACCTGGTGCTGCTGGCCGACGCGCTGATGCCGGACCCGAAATTGGTGAACGACCTGCTGCTGCACCAGATTCCGCATCTGCAACTGCGCATCCGGGACAACAAGGGCGTCATCGGACCGCTGGTGCTGCCCGGCGCCACCAGCTGCCTGCGCTGCGCGGACCTGATCCGCTCGCAGAACGACGCCGACTGGCCGCATCTGGCCGCCCAGCTGCTCGGCCGGGTCGGCCACGCCTCCCCCGCCGGGATCGCCGCGACGGCCGCGGTCGCCCTCGGCGAACTGGAGGCGATCCTGGATTGTTCACCGCGCCGCACCCCCGCCACGTTGAACGCGACGGTGGAGTTGGATCTGGATTCGCACGTCCTCGACCGGCGCGTATGGCACCGCCACCCCGCGTGCGCGTGTACGCGAGTGCCCGCATACCTCGGCGCGGGAGCCCGTCGGTGATCAAGATTGCCATGGCCGATTCGCTGGTCCGTCCGCCATGATGGGTACGTGTCAGAGATCGCACGCAGTCGCTCGTCCCGCAACGCCAAGTTGGCCAAGATTCCGCTCGGCATCGCGGGCCGGGCCGCCGTGGGATTCGGCAAGAAGCTCGCCGGAGGCGACAAGACCGAGATCAACGCCCAGCTCAACCAGCGGGCCGCCGAGCAGTTGTTCACCGTGCTCGGTGAACTCAAGGGCGGCGCCATGAAGTTCGGCCAGGCGCTCAGCGTCATGGAGGCGGCCGTTCCGGAGGAGTTCGGCGAGCACTACCGCGAGGCGCTGACCAAGCTGCAGGCCGCCGCGCCGCCGATGCCGGCCGCGACCGTCCATCGCGTGCTCGACCAGCAGCTCGGCACCCAGTGGCGCACCCGCTTCCGTGAGTTCGACGACATCCCGGCCGCATCGGCCAGCATCGGCCAAGTGCACCGGGCGGTGTGGTCGGATGGGCGAACGGTCGCGGTGAAGGTGCAGTATCCCGGCGCGGATGACGCGTTGCGCGCGGACCTCAAAACCCTGTCCCGCATGACCGGTCTGATCGCGTCGGTGGTCCCCGGCGCGGACGTGAAGCCGATTCTCGCCGAGATCACCGAGCGCACCGAAGAGGAACTGGACTACCGCAACGAGGCGGCCAACCAGCGCGCCTTCGCCAAAGGCTTCGACGGACACGGCGAAATCGTCGTGCCGAAGGTGGTGGCGAGCGCGCCGAAAGCGATCGTCACCGAATGGCTGGATGGGACGGCCGTTTCCGCGATCATCAAGCAGGGCGGCGAGGATCCGGCGGGCACCCTTGCGCTGCGCAATCGAGTCGCGGGCCTGATGGGCCGCTTCCACTTCTCCTCCCCGGAAGTCGTCGGACTGCTGCACGCCGACCCGCATCCGGGCAATTTCATGATGCTGCCCGACGGCAGACTCGCCGTCATCGATTTCGGCGCATGCGCGCCGATGCCCAACGGCTTCCCCTCGGTACTTGGCCGGATGCTGGCCCTCGCGGTCGAGGAACGCTTCGCCGAGCTCACCGAGTTGCTGTACGACCACGGCTGGGTGATCCCGGGCCGGGTGGTCACCCATCAGGAAATCGCCGACTATCTGCGTCCGTTC
Source organism: Nocardia sp. NPDC051787 (assembly GCF_040681325.1). NCBI lineage: Bacteria > Bacillati > Actinomycetota > Actinomycetes > Mycobacteriales > Nocardiaceae > Nocardia > Nocardia sp. NPDC051787. The sequence continues at coordinate 88,341 of NZ_JBFAYO010000027.1, read as the reverse complement.
ACCGATCCGATCCGGGCCGACTCGTTCCACTTCACCCGCAGGTGGATGCAGCGGGTGGCGGGCAAGGCTTCGGAGTTCTCCAGCCCGGAGATGAAAACCGCCCGGGCGCTGCAACTTCCGGCGGATTACGTGATGATCTTCCGGGTGCTCGGCGGTTCAGTGGGCATCCTGGCCCAGCTCGACGCCGAGCTGCCGTTCATGCAGTTGGTCCGCACCTGGATGCCCAGCTTCCGCGAGGAACGCAGCTCTGCCTAATTGCAGCGCCTGCGGCGCTGCGTGTTGTCAGTGACACAACGCAGGCCAGCCGCCCACCGGACAACGGTGAGCGGCTGGCCTGCTTTCTCGTTCGTTGGCTCGGCCCGTGCCGGGACCGACCGAATCGAGCACATCGACCGGAGGGAGGGAAGTCAGTCCCCGACTCATGCTGTGCCCCTTGACGGCATTCGCGGGCCCTACGTGGTTACGCGAGCTACCGCCTCCGGGCCTGACACTCATGCCGGGACCGCGACCTTGCGCGGACGACCACGCGGACGCTTGCGGGCGATCACGACACCCTGGTCGAAGATCTCACCGCCCCAAACACCCCATGGCTCACGCCGATCCATGGCCGCGCTCAGGCAGCCCTTGCGGATCGGGCAGCTCGCGCACAGCGCCTTGGCCTGCTCCAACTGGACCGGGCTCTCGGCGAACCAGAGATCCGGGTCGCCGGCACGGCAGGGCAGGACCTTGGTGGGGGACTCCTGGGGACGAGTAGTCGACGCCACGGTTCGGCATGTCACGTCAGTAGCGGCTTGTGGCCAACCCTGTGCGGTGAACACGTCGTTCTCCTTCAGCTCGTTTGCAGCGGTTCGTTTCGTTGTCCGCGAAACCGGTGCCTGGTGGCTGAAGGGCCGGAGAAGATTGGCCACGGTTTCGCTGTCGTGCGATCCGTGGCCAGGAGGTCGGGGAGGAGTTCCCTACCTAGGTCGACATCTGTGTCGAATCCTGTTCACGGTCGCTGGGTGTGCGGTGCGGAGGCGTGCTGCCCGCGGATCCGCCGGCTCGAAGCCGAACTCGTCCGCGAAGACGCCGACTGCTGCCTCGGCAGCCGTCGGGTGCCAGCCCGCGCTGGGCTTGTCCTGGATTTCGGTGCAAACGGACGCAGGCATGACAGCCGAATTGACTTTCATGCCGGCCATGCCGCAAACACCGATTCCGGACAGACCGATCCCCTGCAAGGCGAGGATCCCCCGGGAGGCCGCCATGGGCGCATAGACCGCAACGCCTTGGGCGTCGAAGTTCATGATGTTGTCCATTGCTCTGCCTCCCTCCTGTACTCGTTGTCGGTAACTGTGCGCGCCGAGATGACCTGCCGGTGCGTGAAATCCACCATAGGCAAGATCGCCCACGGCGACAACCTATTTTCTACCTGCGCTTTTGTGATGTGGATCGGAGCCGGGACGCGACGATCCCGAGGACGTCCGCGCCGAACTGATCGATCTTCTTCGCGCCGATGCCCGCGATCGAGGCCAGCGCGGCGTCGTCGGCGGGCAGTTGTTCGGCGATCGCGGTGAGGGTGGTGTCGGTGAACACGACGAATTCGCGCACACGCAACGCCTCCGCCTTCTCCGCGCGCCACTCCCGCAGTGCGGCAAGCAATTCCGCGTCCAGTTCGGCCGGGCAGCGGCGGCATCGGCCGAGCATGGTCGCGTACGTGCCGATCAGCGGTTTGGCGCAGACCCGGCAGGTCGGTCGGGACTCTTTCGACGCGGGGGCGACCGGTGCCGCGATACGCGAGGCAGGCGACTCGTCGGGGACCAGGCCGCCCAGGAACCGGGAGCGCCGCCGCACCCGCCTGCCACCCTCGTTCCTGGCCAGCGCCCAGGACAGCCGTAACTGCTCCCGCGCTCTGGTGACTCCGACGTAGAGCAGCCGCCGCTCCTCCTCCAGCGCGGCCTGATCGGCCACCGAGCCGTCGTCGGCGAGGACGTGCTGGATGGGCAGGGTGCCGTCGGAGAGGCCGACGAGGAATACCGCGTCCCACTCCAAGCCCTTGGCGGCGTGCAAGGAGGCCAGCGTGACACCCTGCACCGTGGGTGGATGCCTGGCCTCGGCGCGGGCAGCGAGTTCGCGCAGCAGCCCGGACAGGTCGAGACGATCGTCGTGGCCGACCAGTTCCTCGGTCAGGCGTACCAAGGCGACCAGCGAGGACCAGCGCTCGCGCGCCTGCGCGCCCGCGGGCTCGGTGGCAGTGAGGCCGATCGGGGCGAGCGCCGCGCGAACCAGCGAGACCAGGGCGCTACCGCTGCGCGCCTGGTCGGGTAGATCGTCGCGGGACGCGGCCTGACGCAGTGCCTGCACGGCCTGCTTGACCTCGGTGCGCGCGAAGAAGCCCTCGCCGCCGCGCACCTGGTAGGAAATGCCGCGCTCGGTGAGTGCCTGCTCGTAGCTCTCCGATTGGGCGTTGATGCGATAGAGCACCGCGATCTCGGCGGCGGGCGTGCCCGCCTCGATGAGCCTGGCGATCGCCTTGGCCACCGCCGCCGCCTCGGCGGGAACGTCGTCGTACTCGGCGAAGGCCGGTTCGGGTCCGTCGGGCCGCTGTCCGATGAGTTGCAACCTGGTGCCCGCGATGCGACCGCGTGCCGCGCCGATCACCCGGTTGGCCAGCGACACCACCTGCGGAGTCGAGCGATAATCGCGTTCCAACCGCACGACCGTCGCGTCGGGGTATCGGCGGGAGAAATCGAGCAGATAATTCGGCGTGGCGCCGGTGAACGAGTAGATCGTCTGATTGGCGTCGCCGACGACGGTGATGTCATCGCGGTCGCCGAGCCATGCGTCGAGCACTCGCTGCTGTAGCGGTGTGACGTCTTGGTATTCGTCGACGACGAAACTGCGGTAACGGCCGCGGAATTCGTCGGCCACCGCCGGATAATCCTCCAGCGCGGCCGCCGTGTGCAGCAACAGGTCGTCGAAGTCCAGCAGCAGCCCGTCCGGCGTGGCTTTCAGTTTCTCGTAGCCCGCGTACACGTCGGCGACGCGCATGGCGTCGTAGGGCGTCTCGCGCCTGCGCTCGGTGACCGCCGCCGTGTAGTCCTCCGGCGCGATGAGCGATGCCTTTGCCCACTCGATCTCGCTCAGCACGTCGCGAACGCTGTCGGTGGAAGTGGACAGTCCGGCCCGGTTCGCCGCCTGCGCGACGATCGGGAACTTGGCGTCGATCAACCGCCACGGCACGTCGCCGACGATCTGCGGCCAGAAGTACTTCAGCTGCCGCAGCGCCGCCGCGTGGAACGTCCGCGCCTGCACCTTGGCGGCCTCGCCGCCGAGGCCGAGCGCACGCAACCGGGTCCGCAGCTCCCCCGCCGCCCGCGCGGTGAAGGTCACCGCGAGCACCTGATCGGCCTTGACCTGCCCCTGCGCGACCAGATGCGCGATGCGGTAGGTGATGGTCCTGGTCTTGCCGGTGCCCGCACCCGCGAGCACGCACACCGGACCGCGCGGCGCGCGCACGGCGGCGGCCTGCTCGGGATCGAGGTCGGCGAGGTCGAGTGCGGGCACGCGGTCCATCATGACAGCGCCTACCGACACAGACAGTGTCGCCGTCACGGCCGCACCCGGCGGCCGGGGTGCTCAGCGTGCGCTTCGATCGCGCAGCAGCCACAGGGAGCGCGCGAAGGCACCACCCTGCCTACCGAGCGGTGCGAAGAACTCCCGGTCACAAGTCTCGACCGCCAGGATGGCCCGATTCGCCAGTGCCACACCGGCTTCGGTGGCGACGAGGGCCTTGGCCCGGCGATCGCCCGGGTGGTCGCGGCGCTCGATCAGGCCCTTCTCCGCGAGGGCGCGCAGTACCTGGGAGGTCATCATCGGGTCGGTGGCGGCGTGCTCGGCCAGGTCACGCTGCCGCACCGGATCGTCGCGGCCCGCGGCGAGGTAGACCAACGAGGCGAGCAACACGAACTGCACGTGGGTCAGGTCGAATGGGGCCAGCGCCGCCCGCTGCGCGGCCTGCCAGCGGTTGGTCACCTGCCATAGCAACAGCCCTGGACTTTCGTCGGCCGTGCGGAACCTGCTGCGCAGTCCCGCGTCCGGCGCCTGCTCGTGCATCGGTCTCCCTCACTCCTGCGCCATGGTCCGCGCGATCAGCGCGTAGTCATGCGCGCTGAGTTCTACCAGGCCGCGGCGCAGCACCATGCCCCAGTTCGGCACGCTGGTCAGGTCCAAGTCGTCACGCAGAGCGTCGATCGGCGTCTCCCGCGCCCCCTGCCGATAGCTCACCGACCGTCGCCACGGCCGGAAGCAGCCCCCTTCCTGCGGGTCGGCCTGCCAGGCAGGCCGGTCGTCGATGATGCCGATCGCGGTGAACGAGCGGACCGGCGCTCCGGCGCGCATCCCCTCGCGCGGCGAGTAGTAGATCAACCCGTCGCCCGGCCGCATGCGCTCCACCGCCGCACGCTTCCCATGGTTGGCCTGCGCGATCCCGAGTGCGACGCCGCGCAGGACATGTACCCGGGATACGACGGCCAGCCAGTACCTCTGCGGCGCGGTGGAGGTGGCATGAGCGGTGGCGATGATCGGCATGAATTTAGTATGCGCGCATATTAAATTTCGGACAAGCGACCCAGGAGAACGTTCGAGTTGGAACAGTTCGGGGTGCGCCAGCGTTGCATCACCCGTGACCGATGCGAACCCCACTCTGACGATGTACTCGACCACCTGGTGCGGCTACTGCCGCAGGCTGAAGACGCAGCTGGACGAGGCCGGTATCAGCTACGTCGAAATCGACATCGAACAAGATCCCGCGTCGGCCGAGTTCGTCGGCAGCGTCAACGGGGGCAACCACGTCGTGCCCACCGTGAAGTTCGCCGACGGCTCCACCGCGACCAACCCGTCGCTGGCGACCGTCAAGCAGACCCTCGCCGGTCTGTCCTGATCGCCCGCTCCGTGCGAACCGTGCCGGTTCGCGCGGAGCTTGCGCTCAGTCGATCGCCGCCCAGGATTCGACGATGGTGCGCGCGATGGAGATCGAACCCGGCAGCAACAGCCGCGCACCCTCGCCGCGCGTGGACCAGTCACCCATCGCCAGCGCTTCGCGTACCTCGGCGCGGGTGAACCAGCTGGCCTCGGCGATCTCACCGTCGGAGAAGGCCAGCGGCTGGCCGGGGTCGGCGACGGCGGCGAAGCCGAGCATCAGTGAGCGCGGGAACGGCCACGGCTGGCTGCCCAGGTAGGTGATCTCGCGCACGTCGAGGCCGACCTCCTCGCGCATCTCCCGCTCGACGCAGCGCTCCAGCGACTCGCCCGCCTCGACGAATCCGGCCAGCAGGGAGAACAGCGAGTTCGGCCAGCTGTGCTGGCGCGCGAGCAGCACCCGATCGCCGCCGTCGTGGATCAGGCAGATCACCGCGGGATCGATGCGGGGGAATTCCTCGTAACCGCTCTCGGTGACGCGCGACCACCCGGCCTTGGATGCGGTGGTCACGGTGCCGTCCGCGCTGTTGAACCCGGCCTTGTCGTGCCAGTTCAGCAGCGCGATCGCGGCGGAGAGCAATCCGGCGGTGCGGTCGTCGATGCTGCTACCCGCGAGCGCGCGCAGATCGGTGAGCGTGCCCTCCAATTCCGGATCGCGGATCGCCCACAGGTGGATGCCGTCCTCGACGCCGAGGAACACCGCGGCCTGGCTCGGCTCTGCGGACAACTCGAGCGCGGCGTCCAAGACCAGCACGCCACCGTCGAAACGCACCTGCCCGCGCCGATTGATCCGCAAGAGTTTCGCCTCGCTCCAGCCCTCCTTCAGGGCCCGGGCGTCGCCCCGGATCTCCTCCGCGCGATCGATGACGGAACGGGACAGCAGCGGAACACCATTGAGCTGAAAAGCGGGCACGGTTCGAGACTATCGCGCCGGAGTTACCGCCTGGCTCGCCGCCGGTGTCACTTGCCTACCCGGCGGATGTACAGCAGCTTGTCACCCGCCTCGATCGCGTCCACCTCCGGCTCGCCGACGCGGACCAATACTCCGCCGCGCACCACGCCGAGCACGATATCGCTGAGATGCCGTGGCGACCCGCCGATCTCGGCGGGCTCGACCTCGCGTTCGGCGACGGCGAACCCCTCCTGGGGCGTCAGCAGGTCCTCCATCATCTCCACCACGGTCGGCGTGGTCGTGGCGATGCCGAGCAACCGGCCCGCGGTCTCCGAGGACACCACCACCGAATCAGCCCCCGACTGGCGCACCAGGTGGGTGTTCTCCGCCTCGCGGACCGCGACCACGATCTTGGCCGTCTTGTTCAGCTCGCGGGCGGTCAGGGTGACCAGCACGGCGGTGTCGTCGCGGTTCGTGGCGACCACGACCGACGCGGCGTTCTGCACCGTCGCCAGCCGCAGCACGTCGGACTGGGTGGCCGAGCCGTGCACCGTGACCAGCCCGGCGTTCGCGGCCGCCTCCAAGGCGACCACGTCGGTGTCGACCACGACGATGTCGGCGGGCTGCACCCCGTCACCGAGCATGGCGTCGATCGCGGTCCTCCCCTTCGTGCCGTATCCGACGACCACGGTGTGATTGCGCACGCTGTGCCTCCATCGCTGAATCTTGAAAGCCTGCCGGGAGCGTTCCGTCAGCACACCGAGCGTGGTTCCGACGAGGACGATGAGGAACAGGATGCGCAGCGGCGTGATGATGACGATGTTCGCCAATCGCGCCTCGGCCGACACGGGGTGGATGTCGCCGTATCCGGTGGTCGACAGCGACACCGTGGCGTAGTAGAAGGCGTCCAGGAACGACAGTTCGTTGCCCGAATTATCGTGGTAGCCCTCGCGACCGACATAGACCACGATCGCGGCCAGGAGCAGCAGCGAAGCCGCGAACAGCACCCGCCTTGTCAGCGAAATCCACGGGCTGATCTGCACTTCCGGGATGCGCAGCACCCCGACCAGCGCGAAGTGGGGACGGCTGGCCAACCCGAGGCCACGTGCTCGATCACCGAACATCGGACCCACCGGTGTTCGTTTTCCCGGCGCCGCGTGCCGGCTCCGGTCGGAAACCGGAGTGGGGCCGAGTGGTCGGGTAGACGCTCGTGTCGGTCATCTCGGTATTCCTCGTAGCTCCGGCACAGCACCGGAGCCTACCCGTGTCCGATTCGCGGCGCCTGCGGCCACTCGCCGATGCCGCACCCGGTCTCGACGCGAACCCGGATCGAATGCAAGGGTGCCCGCATGGCAGAAAACACGCTGACACACCCGCGCGACACCGGGCGACGCCCCGCGCTCGCCTTGGCCGCCCTGCTGTTCGGCACCGGCGTGCTGCATTTCGTGTGGCCCAAGCCCTTCGATTCGATCGTGCCGCGCGTCATGCCCGGACGTGCCCGCGACTACACCTACGCCTCCGGCGTGGCCGAACTCGGCGTCGCCGCGGCGCTCGCGATCCCGCGGACCCGCGGCTTCGGCGGACGCCTGGCCGCGCTGCTGTTCATCGCGGTGTTCCCGGCAAACGTCCAGTTCGCCGCGGACATGCTGGCGAGCCAGAAGGCGCCGCGGCTGGTCAAGATCGGCTCGGCGCTGCGGCTTCCGCTGCAGATCCCGCTGATCACCCAGTCGCTGGCGGTGAGTCGACGGGCGCGGCGTTCCTGATCAGCTCGGCCAGTTCGGCGGGGCCGGCCAGCGTGGCCGGCGCGATGGTGCGTCCGGTGCGCACGTAGTGGAACGCGGCGCCGATCCGCGGCAGCATCTCATGTTCGGAGCGGCCCTCGCGGGCGGCGGTCAACCGCGCCCAGGCCAAGCGATAGACGGCCAGCTGCATGGCGACCGCGGGTTCCTCGGCGGGGCTCGGCTCGGCACCGGTCTTCCAGTCGACCACGATCCAGCGGCCGCCCGGTTCGGCGAACACCGCGTCCATGCGCCCGCGGATCACGGTGCCCGCGATCGAGGTCTCGAACGGGATCTCGACCTCGATCGGGCTGCGGTCGGCCCACGGCGAGTTCAGGAACGCCTCCTGCATCGCGGTCAGGTCGGCGTCCAATCCCGAGTCGGCCGCGGTGTCGGCGGCGCCAGGCAGTTCATCGAGGCCGAGTAGCCGGGTGGAGCTGAACCACCGCTGGACCCAGGCGTGGAAGGCGGTGCCGCGGCGGGCCAGCGGATTCGGCGGGTAGGGCAGCGGACGACGCAGGCGCGCGGCGAGTTTCGCCGGGTCGGCGCGCAGCTCGACCAGTGCCGTCGCCGCGATCTGACCGGGCAGCTCGACCGCCTCGGCAGCGGCCGCGGCGGCGTGATGCTCGGCCAGCAGGGCGTCGACGTCGGCGGCCCAGCCTTCGGGATCGTCCGGGTCCGGCGCGCGATGTGCCCGCTCGGGCGGGTAGTCGTCCTCCGGTGGCGGCGGCGCGAACCCGGTGGCGAAGGCGGGTTCGTCGGCCGACAGGTACTCCTCGACAGGGTCCGGGGCGGGTCCGTAATAGGGCTCGAGATCCGCGTACGGGTCGGCGTATTCCGTTGCGGTGAAATCGAAGTCGGGTGAGTCCGCTAACTCGTCGACTGGGTCCGGGGGGAACGCGTCATCAGGCGGGTAGTAGTCAGGGGCGTCGACGACGTGGTCGTCCCCATCGCCGAGCGATTCCGCGACGCGGTAGTCCGCGGCACCGCGCGCATTCGGGCCGTGGTGCGCGGCGGTTGGGTGCGCGCGAAGATCGGCGAGGGCGGCGCGGACCAGATCGGCGCCCTGTTCGATGGGGTCGCGGCGCGTGCCGAGTGGGTCGCGGGGCCATTCGGCGGTGGCCGGGTTATCGGTGAAAGGGTTGACGGCGTCGGGCGCGGGCGGGTCGTCCCACCGATCGATCGCCAGGACATCGCGCGCCGGGCTGTCGGGGTCTTCGTTCGCGCGCTTCAACTCCAGCAGGAAATCCGAAGGACCCTTGGGGGAGCCGCCGGTCTCCGCCCAGTGGTGCGCCGAAACCAGCAGCGTGCGTTCGGTTCTGGTGAGCGCGACGTAGAACAGGCGGCGCTCCTCGTCGATCCGGCGTCGCTCCAGCGCCTCCTTGTGCGCCTTGATCGCGCGGTCGAGGTCGGAGCGGTCGTACAGATCGCTGAGCTCGAGCACCGGAACGCCTTCGGCCGCGTCGTCCTGTCTGCGGTCGCCCCGCAAGGACGTGGGCAGCTCGGCGAGCGCGCCCAGCCAGGTGCCGGAACCGACCTTGGACGGGAAGACGCCCTCCACCACATGCGGGACCGCGACGATCTCCCATTCCAGGCCCTTCGCGGCATGCACGGTCAGCACCTGTACCCGGTCCTTGGCAACCTCCACCTCCCCTGGTTCCAGCCCGTTCTCGACCTCCTCGGCGGCGGCTAGGAACGCGAGAAGTCCGCCAAGGGAGGCGCCGGTATCCGCGGCGTAGCCGGCCACCACCTCGGCGAACGCGTCCAAGTGCTCGCGTCCGGCACCTGAACCCACCATCGCTCGCCGCGTCTGAGTCTCCACACCCACCCCGATCGTGCGTTCGACATCGGCCACCAATTCCGCCAACGGCTGGCCGCTGCGTTCGCGCAACGCGGCCAGTTCCCGGGCCAGCGCCTCGATGCGGGCGAAACCAGCTTCCGAATAATGCTGCGCTGGACCGGGGTCGGCGATCGCGTCGGCCAGACCGGCTTTTTCCGCCGGTTCCGGTGCCACCTCGCGCAGCGCCTCCTCGAGTGCGGCGCGGTCGGCGATCTCGGCCGCGGTATCGGCACCGGGACGCCGGATCGACAAGTCCCTGGCCCGGCGGGCGAGCGCGGCGATGTCGGCGACACCGATGCGCCAGCGCGCGCCGGTCAGCACCCGCATGGCGGCGGTGCCCGAGCCCGGCTCGGCGATCAACCGCAGGGTCGCGACGATATCGGCGACCTCGGGCGTGGCGAGCAAGCCGCCGAGCCCGACGATCTCCACCGGGAGACCTTGCGCACGAAGCGCTTCCGCGAGCGGCGCGGCATCCGCGTTGCGGCGCACGAGCACCGCCGAGGTCGGCGGCGGCTGCTGGTCCGCGCGCCGGGCCGCCCATTCCGCGGCGATCCGCTCGGCCACCCACTCACGTTCGGCGGCCACGGCCTCGGTCAGTGCCAGCGCCACGACACCCGGCGCCGCATCGGGTTTTGCGCGCAACGCGTCGACGGTCACCCCGCCGCCCTCGATTGCCCTGCGGCGCAAGGGTTCCGCCACCAGATTCGCCAGCGCGAGCGCCTCCGGCGGATTGCGCCAGCTGGTCAGCAGCGCCAATGTGGAGGCCGGAACGCCAGGAGCGGTGGGAAAGTCGGTGGCGAACCGGGGCAGATTCGCCGCGGACGCGCCGCGCCAGCCGTAGATGGATTGCATCGGGTCACCGACCGCGGTGACGGCAAGACGCCGCGCAGCACCCGCGCTATCCGGACCATGCGGCCGGGCGTCCGAACCGGCGCGTGACGAGGGCGCGTCCCGCGTCGGGTGGACTGCGCGCGGATCGTGCGCACCGGCACGCTGCGAATCTCCTTCTCGCATCGGCGGATCGACATGCGCGTCGTACCCGCCCGCGAGCGGTGGCGAATCCGGGTCATGGGTATCCGCGCGTGCCGACTGGCCGTCCGGCAGCGGCGCGTCGGAATCCGGACCGTGTACGCCGGGGCGGATCGGGGGGTTCCAGGGCCCCGGCTCGGGTCCCTTGGCTCGCTCCTCGCCGCCGAACAGAGCGGCGAGCAGGACTCGCTGGGCGTGGCCGGTGTCCTGGTATTCGTCGAGCAGGACCAAGCTGAAGCGAGCGCGTTCGGCGGCGGCCACTTCGGGGTGGTCGGCGGCCAGCCGGGCTGCAAGGGACATCTGCGCGCCGAAATCCAGCGCGCCGCGGCGGCGCAGCGCCTCCGAGAGCTCTTGCACCAACGGCAGCAGCGCCACCCGTTCCCGCTGCACTTGCACGATATTCAGCAGCGTTTGGCTCGGCCCGCCGCGCTGGCGCGGACCCGCGGGCAACGTGTACACCAGCTTCTCCAGCTCGGTGTGCGCCTCGGCCAATTCCTCTGGCTCGACCAGATGCTCGGCCAGCTGCCCGGACAGCGCGAGCACCGCCTCGGTGACCGACACCGGCGTGCGATCGGTGTCCAGGTCGCTGTCCCAGGCGCGGACCACCTGGTGGGCGAGCTGCCAGAGCTGGGTCTCGGTGAGCAGCGCCGCCGACGGTTCCACCGGGAGCAGCAGCCCGTGTTCGGTGAGCAACCTGCCCGCGTACGAGTGGTAGGTGCTGATTTCCGGTTCCGCGCCGGTCAGCTCGGCGCGCAGCTGACCGGTCGGATCGAGCTCGCGCAGCAGTGGCGCACCGGCGAGCCGGGCCAGCCTGGTGCGGATCCGGCTGGTCAGCTGTTGCGCGGCTTTGCGTGTGAAGGTCAGGCCCAGCACCTCGTCGGGCCGGACGATCCGGTTCGCGACCATCCACACCACACGCGCGGCCATCGTCTCGGTCTTGCCCGCACCCGCGCCCGCGACCACCAGGGTCGGCCCCGCCGGCGCCGCGATCACGGCCGCCTGCTCGTCGGTCGGCGGCGGCAGACCGAGCGCCTGCGCCAGCTGGTGCGGTGTCACCCGGCCGCCGCTCACGACTTCGCCTCGCTGGCGCACGGCTCCGTCGTGCGCGAGGGCGCACTGTGCCCTCGGTTCGCTCGCTGACGCTCACTCACGGCGGCGCCTCGCCCGTGATCGGCCAGGTGACGTCCATCATGGCCCACACCGGGTGCGCGCCCACCGGTGCCATGACCACTCCCGCTCGGTCGGTCATCGCCTCACCCGGGGATGTCATCGCCACGTTCGTCACAACCCGCGGCGGATACGAGCGTGCGGAAGCCTCGGTAGACCCGCTCACTCGTCGGTCACCTGTCTTCCCTTGTCCTGCACGGGGCAGCTGCCCGCGACCGCGCAGTGGCGGCAACCGTCGTTGCGCATGGCGAGGTAGCTGGGTCCCTGGGTGGCCGCGGCGGCTTCGTGGATCGTGTCACGCCACTTGCCGAGAGCCTCGGCCTCCAGCGGGGGTTGCATGCGCTGTGTCGCGCCCTCTGCCTTGCTCGGTTTGGCGACGTACACCAACCGCGCTCCACCGGGTTCGGCGGTCACGTCGGATTCGGTTGCGGCAGCGGGACTTTCATCACCGCCGCCGAGTGCGCCGTTGGCGGCCGCGACCTGGTAGGTCGCCAGCTGGGCATGATCGGCGGCGGCCTGCTTGGTGACCGGCGACTTGCCGGTCTTCACGTCCACGATCACGAAGCGGCCCTGCGCGTCCCGTTCCAGACGGTCCACTCGGCCCCTGATCCGCACGGCGCGTTCGTCTTCCGTGCGCGCGGGCAGCACGCAATCGACCGGCACCTCGACACCGGCCTGGGTGAGTTCCCCGCGGGTGTTGCGGACCCAGGCCTGGAACGTCTCCAGCATCGCCTCGGTGCGGCGCAGCTCCTGACGGGAATGCCAGCCGGTGCCGGGATCCACCGCCTGCCAGGCACGATCCAGCGCCGCGCGCACCTGCTCCTCGGGCACCCTGCCCGCCAGCGCCTGCACCAGTGTGTGCACCAGGTTGCCCTTGACGGCGTGTGGATTGTCACCGTCGGTGCCGCCGTGGCGTTCCAGTGCCCAGCGCAGCGGGCAGGTGCGCAGCAGTTCGACGGTGGAGGGCGACAGCGCCACCGCGCCGTCGTCGTCGGTCCACAGCGAACGCGGCGAGCTGAGGTCGGCGGTGCCGTACCAGTCGTCGGGATGACTGCCGCGCACGCCCGCGTCCGCCAGCCGGGCCAGTTGATGCGCGGCCCGCCGCTTGCGGTCCGGGCCGGCCTCGGGATCACAGACGACGCCGCGCAATTCGGCTACCAAGGAATGCATCACCAGGGCACGCCCGGGGTCGACTACCGGAAGCGCGCCGGGCTCGCCGTCGTCACCGTGCCCGAGCAGCTCGGCGAGAAAACGCGACGGTACCAGATCCCGTTCCCCTGAAACCGATTCCACGGCCGTCACCAGCAACGATCTCCGTGCCCGGCTACACGCGACGAGCAGCAGCCTGCGTTCCTCGGCCAGGATCGGCGCCGCACGGCTCACCCGCTCCCCGGCATCGGACACACCGGTGGTGAGATCGACCAGGTCCTCGGTGTTCAGCAGGGTGCCGCGCAAGCGCGGATCGGGCCAGATCCCCTCCTGGACGGCGGCGACCGCGACCACGTCCCACTCCCGGCCGGCGGCGGCGTGCGCGCTCAGCAGCGCGACCGACTCGCCCGGCGCGGTGCGGGGCGCGGCATCGTGCGGAATCTCCTGCTGCGACAGGTAATCGACGAAACCTTCGATGCTGGCCCGCGGCAGCCGATCGACATAGGCGGCGGCCGCGTCGAACAGCGCGACGGCGGCGTCCAGATCGCGATCGGCCTGCATGCCGACCGCACCGCCGCGCTCGGATTGGGCGACCCAGCGCCGCTCCAGCCGGGACCCGGTCCACAGCGCCCACAGCACGTCCTCCAAGCCCGCGCCGCGCGCCCGCGCCTTGCGCGCCCGGTTCAGCGCGTCCAGCACCCGGCGCAGCGGCGCGGCCTCGACCTCGGTGAGCAGGTCCAGGACCGCCGCGTCGCCGGTTCCGATCAGGAGGTCGCGCAACACCTGCGCGGAGGGACGGTCGATGTCCGCCTCGCGATCCGGCGGCGAATCATCCTGAGCGTCCATTGTTTTCGCCCCGGCCTTGAACGCCGCGCGCCGGATGCCGCGCCGCAGGCGGCGCAAAGTGATCTGATCGGCGCCGCCGAGCGGCCCGGCCAGCAGGTCGAGGGCGTCCTCCGGCTCGAACTCCGGTTCCGCTCCCCGCTCTGCCGCCTCGCCCGCCAGCACCGCGCGCAGCGACAGCAGCATCCAGGCCGCGCCGCGCCTGCGCGCCAGCGGTGTGTCGAGCGCGGGCTGCTGCACCGGCACGCCCGCGGCCAGCAGAGCGCGGCGCAGCGGCGCCAGCGACAGCGGCACCGAACGGACGATCACCGCCATCCGCGACCACGGCACCCCGGCGGTGAGATGCGCGCGGCGCAAATGGTCGGCGATCAGCGCGGCCTCCTTCGCGGGCGTGGCGAGCACGCGGACCCGCACCTCGGCGTCGCCGTCCTGGGGCGCCACCTGGTCGGGGACCGGAAAGCGCTGGGGCGCGGTACCCGGCAGGCGGGCGGCGATCCGTGCGACCGCCAGCCGCACCTGACCGCTGAACCGATGGTTGTCCCGCAGCACGATGCGCTGCCCGTCCGGCGCGTCCAGGTCGGCGACGAATCGCGCGTCCGCGCCGCGGAAGGCGAAAACGGCCTGATCGGGATCGCCCGCGATCACGGTGGTCCGCGCGCTGCGCCCGATCGCCTTGACCAGGATCGCCGCCTGCGGATCGAGGTGCTGGGCGTCGTCGACCAGCAGGTATCCGATCCTGGAGCGTTCCGCGGCAAGCAGGTTCGGGTCGGCGGCCAGCGCGTCCAGCGCCGCGCCGACCAGTTCGGCGGCGTCCAGCGCGGGCGCCGTCGCCTCCGGCGCCTCCACGCCGACCGACCAGCGCAACAGCATCGTCTGTTCGTAGCGGAGCGCGAACCTGCCCGCCGCCACCCATTCCGGCTTGGCGTGCTCGCGGCCGAGCCGGACCAGGTCCTCCGGCCCGATACCGCGCTCGGTGGCCCGGAGCATGAGATCCCGCAACTGCTCGGCGAATCCGCCGAGCGCCAGCGCGGGCCGCAGTCGCTGCGTCCACAACCCATTCGCGCCCTCGGCGATATCCGCCAAGTCGCCGCGCAACATTTCGCGTAGCACCGCGTCCTGCTCGGCGCCGGTCAGCAAACGTGGCGGCGGGTTGCCGTGCGCCATCGCGTGTCTGCGCAGCACCGAGAAGGCGTACGAGTGCACCGTGCGCACCAGTGGCTCTCGTGTGGCGCCGGGCACACCACCCTCGGCGCCGGGCTCGGGTCCGGCCAGCCGCGCGGTGATGGCGTCGCGCACCGCGCGCGCCGCCTGCTTCGAATGGGCCAGCACCAGGACGGATTCGGGATCGGTCCCGGACGCGATGCGTGCGGCCGCGATATCGACGAGCAAGGACGTTTTGCCTGTACCAGGGCCGCCGAGCACCTGCCAGGGCCGCCACCCGGGGCGCCACCCGGGGCGCGTCGGCCCGTCCTCGGCCGCGGCGTCCACCAGCGCACGAACGTCGGCGCCCCAGTCTCGCGGCCGGGGCGCCACCCTATTCCGGCGAACAAGTCGCACCGCGCCATCCGATCGCACCACGCGGGCTATTGCAACAGACACGACCGACACGCCGGTACACCCCTCCGCTCGGCTGGCTCTGCGACCGATTCCGGCGCAGGTCACAATGAACCGGTGTCTGTTTTGAATGTCCATCGGTTCGGCCCGGCGACCGGACCGGTGGTGCTCGCCCTGCACGGTGTGACCGGTCACGGCAAACGCTGGGAAGACCTGGCCACCCGGCATCTGCACGACGTCCGTGTGCTCGCCCCTGACCTGCGCGGACACGGTCGCTCGACCTCGCTGCCGCCGTGGAACTTCGAGACCATCGTCGCCGACCTCGTCGAACTGCTCGCCGTTGAGGCCGACGGATCGGTTGTGGTGGTCGCGCATTCGTTCGGCGGCGCGTGCGCGCTGCATCTGGCGCACCGGCATCCGGAATTGGTGCGCAAGCTGGTGCTGCTCGACCCGGCGATCGCGCTGGAACCGGAATGGCTCAACCGGATCGCGCTGTCCACGCTGGTCTCGGCCGACTACGACAGCGTCGCGGAGGCGCGCCAGGACAAGCTGGACAGTGGCTGGAGCGACGTGGAGCCGCGCCTGGTGGAGGCCGAGCTGACCGAACATCTGATGCCCACCGCAGACGGACGCTTCGGCTGGCGGATGAGCCTGCCTGCCATCAATTCCTACTGGGGCCAGCTGGCACGGCACTGGGTGCTGCCGCCTCGCGAGCTGCCCACCGTACTGGTGCAGGCGATGAAGGTCGACCCGCCGTTCGTCACGCCGGAGTTCCGCGCGGCGCTGACCGATCACATGGGCGCCAGCCTGACGGTGCTGGAATGGGATTGCGATCACATGGTCGCCCAGGCGTATCCGGCCGAGACCGGTGAACTCGTGCGCTCGGTGCTCTGAACCGATGCCGACGACCGACGCCCAGATCGAGCAGGTTCGCGCGCTGGTGGCGTCGATCCCGCGCGGCCGGGTGGCGACCTACGGCGACATCGCCGCCGCCGTCGGCCTGTCCACGCCACGCACGGTGGGCTGGATCATGCGCACCGACGCCGCCGACCTGCCCTGGCATCGCGTGCTCGGCGCCAGCGGCCGGCCTGCCGCGCACCTGGCCCATCGCCAGCTGCGCCTGCTCGCCGACGAGGGCGTGCCGATCCGGGACGGACGCGTCGACCTGGGCGCCGCCCGCTTCCCGTTCGCCGATCGCCCGGACCGCTGAGCGCGGCCTGCCGAAAGAGCTCCGCGACGGATCGGCGGCCAGTACCGTTGACCCATGCCCACCCGCCTGGCGTGTGTCGTATTCGATGCCGACCGGCCGCGGTTGGTCGCGGACTTCTGGGCCGAACTGCTCGGCTGGAGCGTGACGCTCGAGTGTCCCGATCGAGTGGATGTCGCGGCCTGCGAGGCCGACGGCCCCGGACTGGCCCTCACCTTCCTGCCCGCGCTGCGGGCCAAGATCGGCAAGAACCGCCTGCACCTCGATCTGGCCACCCGCTCGCTCGACCATCAGCGCACCCAGGTGGACCGGGCGCTGGCGCTGGGGGCGCGGCGGGTGAACATCGGCCAGGGCGCGGTGCCGTGGACGGTGCTCGCCGATCCGGAGGGCAACGAGTTCTGCGTGCTCGAGCCAAGGGAGGAGTACGTGGACACCGGCGCCGTCGCGGCGATCGTGGTCGACACGCGCGACCCGGCGCGCCTGGCCGAATTCTGGTCGGTCGCCACCGGCTGGCCGTTCACGCACCGCGGCGCGCGGTTGGCCGGGCTGCGTTCGCCGGCCGGGCTCGGCTCCTGGCTGGAGTTCGTGCAGACCCCGGACGCCGGGTCCGGCCGCACCAGGCTGCATCTGGACCTGGCCTCGTTTCCGGCCGACAACCAGGCCGCCGAGGTGGCCAGGCTGCATGCCGCGGGCGCCAGGACGATCGATCGGGCCGCCCCGGCTCCCGACCGCGAGACCGATCTGGTGCTCGCCGACCCCGAAGACAACGAGTTCCGGCTGCTGCGGTCCGCCCGCTTCTGGTCGAACGCCTGATCCGGCGCCGTCCGCTACCTGGGTTCCCGGCACCAACGAATTAGCATGGCCGCCATGGTGTACCTAGCTCGAGGTTGTGGCGTGTGACGGCCGTCGACGCGATCGTGCTCGCGGGCGGCCGGGCCAGCCGGATGGGCGGTGTGGACAAACCCGCGATCGTCATCGGCGGCCATTCCATGCTCGAGGTAGCGCTCGCCGCGGTCGCCTCCTGCGCGCACACCGTGGTGGTCGGGCCGCACCGGCCCGAGCTGCCGCCGCAGATCATCCAGGTCAGGGAGGTGCCACCGGGATCGGGGCCGGTGGCCGCGATCGACGCGGGGTTGCGCGCGCTCGGCTCCGCCGCCCCGCTGGTGGCGGTGCTCGCCGCGGACCTGCCGTTCCTCTCGGAGTGGGCGCTCGCCGAACTCCTGCGGCACGCCAACGAGTCCGGCGCGGACGCGGTGTTCGCGGCCGACGAATCGGGTCGCCCGCAGTACCTGATCGGAGTGTGGCGGCGCTCCGCGCTGGCGGCCGCGCTGGACGGGCTCGGCACGCTGATCAACCAGCCGATGAAGGCGCTGGTACCCGCCGACGCCGCGATCATCCCGCTGCCCGGGGTCGGCGACTGCGACACAGAGGAGCAGGTGCGTCAGGCCAGGGCAGCGGTCGAAGCACCGCGCGGGCATCCTTCGCTCGAGCTCGACGAGGCGCGAAACCTGCTGCGCGGCAGGCTGTCCCGGCTGACCGCGTACGAGGCCGACCTGCGTTCGGTGACCGGCGCCGCGCTCGCGGGCCCGCTGACGGCGGCCGGGCCGCTGCCCCGCTTCGACGTGTCCGCGATGGACGGCTACGCGGTGGCGGGCGACGGGCCGTGGCGCCTGCGCCGCGATATCGGCTTCGCGGGCGGGCGGCGTCCGGTGGGGCTGTTGTCCGGCGAGGCGGTGCGGATCGCGACCGGCGCGCACGTCCCGGACGGCACCACCGGCGTGTTGCGCGATGAGTTCGCGCACGTCGCCGGGGAAACTCTCGACCGGCTGCCCGGTACTCCGCCGCGCGACGACATCCGCCGCCGCGGCGAGGACCGCGAGGTCGGTGATCTCGTCGCGCCGGAAGGGACGCCGATCACCGCGGCGCTGATCTCCGCGGCCGCGAGTGTCGAGGTCACCGCGGCGCCGGTACGTGGCCCGGTGCGCGCCCGCATCGTCATGACCGGTGACGAGATCCGCAGTGAGGGTCCGCTGCAGGCGGGCCAGACCCGCGACTCGATCGGCCCGATCCTGCCGGATCTGCTGTCGTGGTACGGCGTGCACACTGTCGACCGGGTGCACCTGCGGGACACTCCGCACGGCTTCGATGAGGTCCTGGCCGCCTCGCCGGACGGCGACCTGCTGGTGATAGTCGGCGCGACCGGCGGCGGAGCCGCCGATCAGCTGCGTGCAGCGCTGGCCCGCGCCGGAGCCGAGATCGTCGTGCCGCGCCTGCGCCTGCGTCCCGGCGGTTCCACCGTCGTCGCCGAACTCGGGTCCGGTGCCACGGTGCTCGGTCTGCCCGGTAATCCGCTCGCCGCCGTCGCGACACTCATGGCCCTGGCACCCGCGATCGTCGAGGGTCGCACCGGCGCGTCTGCGGCGCGTCCGTTGCGCGGGCCGTTGCGCAACGCCGCCGAGGTCGCGGGTCAGGTGCCGCGTATCGTCCCCGCCCGTGCCGCCGACGAGGGCGGATGGATCGGCGACCCGACCGTTCGCACCGCACACCTGGGCGGCCTGGTCGACCGCGACGGTCTGGTCGTCGTCCCGCCCAACGCCGTCGACGACGCGATCGTCGAGTTCCTACCGCTGCGCTACTGAGCGCCGAGAAGCCGTCCGGCAGGTCCAGCGGGACCAGTGCGATACATGACGGCCGAGGAGGACGGAACTTGCTGTGCCACTCGACCTTCCAGCCCCGCGTCCAGAAGGTACCGGTCATCGCCCTCGGCTCGCGGGCCGCGAGGCGCATGGAAGCCATTGCGCGACTGGAGGTTTCGCGTGCCCGTGACCGTTGTCGCGGCAGATGATCGCATGCACCACGGCAGCAGAATTGAATTCGCCGCGATATGCGCGAATTAACCGAAGTTCAAGACCATATCGGCACCGCAAAACTCTTTCCACGAGAGGGTCTGATTGTTCCTGATTACATTTCGGTAGAGCGCCTACCGAGAGGCCGCAGAAAATGTATCATGCGCCGCCAGCGAAGCCGCATTCGCTGCCGAATACCGCCCTCAACAGTGCTTCTACTTGGGGATATACAAAGGAGCGGCCGCTAAGGGCCATATTTTTCACTTTCTCTTCCCACAAGCCATATCCGCTCGCTATCGTGTGATCGTTAGGCGAATATCAATCCCCCGGAAAGGACCGAGTGGAGATGGCTGAAAAGTCGAAGAAAACGCCTAAGAAAATGCCGAAGCAGATGCCGAGGCAGCAGCAGCAACAGCGCCAGGAGCAGGGCATGCCCGAAGGCGCGAACCCGGAAGGCCGTCGCGGCAGCAAGCCCGAGGCCGACCGGCGCGGCGAGCAGGACCGCCGCTACAGCTGATCTGCGCCACGACGCGCCGCCGGTCCCCTCTCCTCCCGGGGCCGGCGGCCGCGGTCTGTTCGCCGCTTACCACGGCGGTAATTGCCGCCCCACGCAGCGCGGACCTACGGTCGGTTCGACGCCATCCCCGGCATCTTCGAACGAAGGAACGCCATGCCCGCCTATGGCTTCGCCCACCTGCGCAATCGCAGGCCCCACCCCGACATTCTCGAGTACCTGGAACGCATTCAGGCCACGTTGGACCCGTTCGGCGGTCGTTTCCTCATCCACGGACCCCCGGCAGAGGTCGTGGAAGGCAGCTGGCCCGGCAGCATGGTGCTGATCGAGTTCCCCGGCATGACCGAGGCGCGGGAGTGGTACCACTCGCCCGCCTACCAGGAGATCCTGCCGCTGCGCGCCGATCACATCGACGGCGATCTGCTGCTGATCGAGGGCGTCGGCCCCGACTACGACCCGCGCGAACGCGCTGCGAAGCTGCGCGCCGACGCGCTGGGGGCAGCCTGACGCGATTGCGTTCCATCCAGCGCCGTCCGATACCGTTGACCAGGCACGACCCTGCTCGACGCGACGAAGGATGCGCCTGATGGACGACAGCTCTCTGCTCTGGGACGACGGTGCGCTCGTCACCATCGACCAGCGCGCGCTGCCGCACGAGGTGCGGGAACTGCGGCTGAGCACGGTCGATCAAGTCATCGACGCGCTCGAGACGCTGGCCATCCGCGGCGCGCCCGCCATCGGCATCGCGGGGGCGTTCGGCGTGGTCATCGCCACCGCCGCGCACACCGTCGCGGGCGTGGTCGACGAAGCGGCGGTCCAGGCCGAGGCGGACCGGATCGCCGCCGCGCGCCCGACCGCCGTCAACCTGGCATGGGCGGTGCGGCGAGTCCGCGCGAAGGTGGCCGAAGGCGCGGACGTGGTGCTCGCCGAAACGCTGGACATGCTGGCCGAGGACGGGCGGGTCAACCGGGCCGCCGCCACCAACGCCGCCGACCTGGTGCAGCGCCTGTGCCCCGACCGGCCGCTGCGGGTACTCACCCACTGCAACACCGGCAGGCTCGCGACCAGCGCGTTCGGCACCGCCATCGGCACGCTGCGGGTGCTGTCCGAGCGCGGCGCGATCGAGCAGGTGCTGGTCGACGAGACCCGCCCGCTGTTACAGGGCGCGCGCCTGACCACCTGGGAACTGGCCGAGGCGGGCATCCCGCACCGGCTGACCATCGACTCCGCCGCCGCTTGGGCGATGGCGACCGGGCAGGTCGACTGCGTGCTGGTGGGCGCCGATCGGGTCACCGCCAACGGCGACGTCGCCAACAAGATCGGCACCTACGGTCTGGCGCTGGCCGCCCGGCACCACGGCATCCCGTTCGTCGTGGTCGCTCCGGAGTCGACCCGCGACCCCGATATGGCCACCGGCCGCGAGATCGTCGTGGAGGAACGCGCGGCACATGAGGTCACCGGATTCGGCGGTGTGGCAACGGCTCCCGCGCGGACCGAGGTCTTCAATCCGGCGTTCGACGTGACGCCGGGTGAGCTGGTGACCGCGGTCGTCACGGAGAACGGCGTGGTGCACCGCAATGATCCTTCCCACGGCGCGGCGATCGCGGACATCCCCCGCGAGCTGCGATCCGATCCACCACACGGCGCGGCAATCGCGGACAGCTCCCGCGAGCTCCGGCCCGATCCATCACACGGCGCCGCGATCGCGGAAGTCGCCCGCGAGCTCTACCGGCGCGGATGGATGCCCGGCACGGCGGGCAACATCTCGGTGCGCACCGGCGCGACCGCCGTCGTCACCGGCAGCGGCCTGTCCAAAGGCGAACTCACCGAACGCGACATGGTGACCGTGCGGGTCGCGGATTCGGCGCCGGTGTCCGACCATGGGCGCAAACCGTCGGCGGAGACCACCATCCACACCGCCGTCTACCGGACCGGCTCCGCTCAGGCCGTGGTCCACATCCATCCGCCATTCGCCACCGCTTTGGCCACCCGCTCGGCCGTGCCCGGCGCACCGACCACGCTTCGGATCACCGACTACGAGCTGATCAAAGGGCTCGGCGGCACTGATCCGGCCGCCGCGGACATCCCCGTGTTCCCGAACTGGCCCGACGTGCCGCGCATCGGCGCGGACATCGAGCGCTACCTGTTCGACCACCCCGACGCTCTCCCGGTCCTCTTCATCGCCGGGCACGGGATCACCGCCTGGGGGGATAATCTCTCCCAGGCGCGCGATCGCGCCGAATGCCTGGAAGCGTTGTGCGAGCTGGTGTCCCGCACCGGCAGTCCGGCGGCGTTCGGCTCCCGCGACGACATTCTCGAGATTGGACTGACATGACCCTGTTGCAGGTGATGGCCGCCGAGAACGCGGCCGACGTGCGCGTCCACACCACCGACGACGAACAGATCGGCACCGAACTGGCCCGGCACGGCATCACGTTCGGCCGCTGGCCGGTGGTCGAGAACGCCGCGTCCGTCTCCTCCGAGGACCTGCTGGCCCACTACGCGAGCAACGTCGCCGAGCTGAACGAGTCCGGCCGCTACAAGCACATCGACATCGCCCGCATCCATCCCGACGACACCGACCCGAACTGGCCCGAGATCGCCGAGGGCGCGCGCGGGAAGTTCCTCGACGAGCACCGGCACGCCGAGGACGAGGTGCGCTTCTTCGCCGCCGGACGCGGCTGCTTCTACCTGCATCTGGGCCACGAGGTCCTGGCTGTGGTCTGCGAAGGCGGCGACCTGCTGTCGGTGCCCGCGGGCACACTGCACTGGTTCGACATGGGCGAGCGCCCGGATTTCATCGCCATCCGCTTCTTCGAGGAGGAGGACGGCTGGGTCGGCGACTTCACCGGCGACAAGATCAGCGCGGGCTTCCCCACCCTCGACGAGCTGCTGACCGCGTCGTGACCGGCGCCGTCGTCGTCGACATCGAGGGCACCACGAGTCCCACCGCGGCGGTCCGCGAAGACCTGTACGGCTACACCCGGCAACGGCTTCCGGCGTGGCTGGCCGAGAACAGCGCCGCCGCCGCGCCCGTACTGGCCGCGACCAGAGAGCTGGCCGGGCGACCGGCC
Organism: Nocardia sp. NPDC051787; assembly: GCF_040681325.1. NCBI lineage: Bacteria > Bacillati > Actinomycetota > Actinomycetes > Mycobacteriales > Nocardiaceae > Nocardia > Nocardia sp. NPDC051787. The sequence continues at coordinate 65,492 of NZ_JBFAYO010000027.1, read as the reverse complement.
GCCGATCCCGCCGAGGTCGCCGCGATCCTGCGCGAGTGGCTGGACTCGGACGTGAAGGCCGAACCGCTCAAGGCCGCCCAGGGCCTGATCTGCGCGGAGGGTTTCCGCAACGGCGCGTTGCACGGCGAGTTCTTCCCCGACGTGCCGCCCGCGCTCACCGCATGGCATGCCGCGGGCTTCGCGCTGTACGTTTATTCGTCGGGATCGATACGCAATCAACAGGATTGGTTCGCCTTCGCGCGCGGCGGCAGTCTGTCCGGTTTGATCAGCGGGTACTTCGATCTGTCGACGGCAGGCGGCAAGCGCGAATCCTCGTCCTACGAGAAGATCGCGGGCGCTATCGGCGTACCGACCGAGCGCATCCTGTTCCTGTCCGACCACCCGGACGAACTCGACGCCGCCGTCGCCGCAGGATGGCATGTGGTCGGACTGGCCCGTCCCGGCGAGCCCAATCCGCCACGGCCACCCCATCATTGGGTCGAGACGTTCGCCGACATCGATCCCGCCGATCAGCCCTGACCGCGGTGCAGTCTTCTGTCGCCCAGCGCCACTACCATTTTCGCGGGCCTATGTACGCCGGGTTCCGGACGGCGATGATGCATCGCGCTGCATACGGTTGGCGTGTGCTGTTTCAGGTCGGCGACCCGCAACACGACGCGTCATACTTTCCGGCACTACAGCCAAGGTACCCCGGCCCGCAGCAACACATTGGCGTACGGCCGGGCCTCACCGGTGCGCACGACAAACCGGCAGGCCCCGATGCGCTGTTTGAAGTCGTTGTGGTCGATCAACTCCACGTCCAGGCGGCGGCTGAGCAGAGCCGCGGCCTCCGGATTCTGGTCCGTGACGTCGCGGCTGCCCCAGGCGGCTTCCACGGTGACCTCGTCGAGGATCAGCTCGAGGATGGGCTCGAACCGGGGAAATCCGTAGCTGATGCCCAGGTCGATGATCGGCACGCCGACGGGTGTCGGCAGACCGGAGTCGCTGACGGCGAAGAGGTCGGTATGGCGCAGCGCTGTGAGCGCCGCGAGCAATTCGGCGTGAATGAGTCCACTGGTGCGCAAAGTTCGGTTCCTTCTGGCAGAGGGGGTCAGGCGAGTGGCCGGGCCGGCGGGATGGCCGCGAGCGCGGAGGCGATCTGGGCCCCGGTGGGGTAGGAGGCGTGGGTTCCCGGCGCCTGGACGGCGAGCGCACCGGCCGCAGTGGCGTAGGCCACGGCGCCGCCGAGTGGCACACCATCGGCGAGTGCGACCGCCATGGCACCGACGAAGGCGTCGCCGGCGCCGGTGGAATCCACCGAATTCACCTGTGGCGCAGCCTGATACCCACCGGTGACGGGCGCGGGCACATCGCAGCGGTGCGCCCACACCGACCCGGCGGCGCCCAAGGTGGCCACGATGGACTCCACCCCGCGCAGGCATAGCGAACGTGCCAGGTGAAATGCCTGCTCGGGTGTCCGCGCGGTGGTCCCGGTCAGTGCCGACAGCTCGGATTGGTTGACGATCAGCGGGTGGCAGCGACGCAGCAGCTCATCCGGCAGCGCCGTCGCCGGAGCGGCATTGAGGACGAACCGGCGAGCTTGCCGTGCGGCCCATTCGACCACATTCGGCGGCACTTCCAACTGTGCGACAACGACTCGCGCCGATCGCAGCAATTCGGCCTCGGCCATGGTGTCGAGTTCTGGTTCGGGTTCCCAGCGGAAGTTGGCGCCGGGATCGACCACGATCTGGTTCTCGCCGTCGGCGACGGTGATGTAGGCCGTGCCGGTCCGCACGTCCTGCACCTCGCGCAGGGCGGTGAGCTCCACGCCGTACTCGTGCAACGATTTCCGCAGTCCGGGATCAGCGTCGCGACCGACTCTGGCGATGAATTCGACCCGGCCGCCCGCTCGCGCCGCCGCGACGGCCTGATTGGAACCCTTGCCGCCCAGATTGGTTCGCGAGCGCAGTGCCAACACGGTTTCGCCGGACCGTGGCAGCTGTTCCACCTCACAGACGATGTCCTGGTTGACTGAGCCGAGGACAACAACGCCTGCACCTCGCTGACGCTCGGCTCCGCCATGACCGAGCGATGCTCTGCTGTGTTGACGGTTCGCTCGCTGACGCTCGCTCACGATTCGGCTCCGGTCGCGGTGGCCTCCAGATCGCCGGGTGCCGCACCGGTGATGAGTGCGACCAGCCGGTCGCCGTCTACCTCGTCGATCCGGTGTGCCGCAACGGATCTGCCGCGCCGCAGCACCACCACGTTGTCACAGATCCGCATGACCTGTGCCAGATCGTGGCTGATGATCAATACGGTGATCCCGCGCTCGCGCAAGCCGCGCACCAGCTTCTCGACCGCGGCGGTCTCCCGCACGCCCAGCGCTGCGGTCGGCTCGTCCATGATCACCATGGATTTGCCCCAGGCCACCGCGCGGGCGATGGCGATGCTCTGGCGTTGGCCGCCGCTCATCCGGCGCACGGTGGTGCGCACGGAGGGCACATCGACATCCAGATCACGCAGGATCTCGCCGCTGCGGGCGATCATCGCCCTGCGGTTGAGGACACCGAGCGGATACACCAACTCGCGGTTGAGAAACAGATTCTGCCACACGGCCAGATCGTCGATGAGGGCGAGATCCTGATATACGGTCTCGATGCCCATCTTGCGTGCGTCCTCCGGCGAGCGCAGGCGCACCGGTTCGCCCTTGAACAGGATCTGCCCGGTATCCGGTGTTTGCACGCCGGTGAGGCAGCGCACCAATGTCGACTTTCCCGCACCGTTATCGCCGACCAGCGCGGTGGCCTCGCCCTCGGGAATCGTCAGCGAGACCCCGGCCAGCGCACGCACCGAGTCGAACGACTTGGTGAGTTCGCGCGCCTCCAGCAATGGAATCGTCATATCCTTCGGCCTACTTTCGGAAGCGGGCGATCCCGGCGGCCAGCAGCAGCACCGCGCCGACGGCGACCGGCTGGTAGTACTGCGAGATGCCGAGAATGGTGAACCCGTTGATCAGCGAGGTGAACAGCACCGCACCACAGACGGTGCCGAGCACCGACGCCTTGCCGCCGGACAGTGCCGAACCGCCGAGCACCACCGCGGCGATCGAGCTCAGCAGGTAGGTGGTCTGCAGCGACGGATCCGCACCGCCGTTGCGGGCGACCAGCATGACACCGGCTATGCCGCACAGCAATCCGGACATGGCGTAGGCGAACAGCCGGATCCGATTCACCGAAATGCCGGTGTCGCGCGCGGCCTCCAGTCGTCCGCCGGTGGCGAGCAGATGGGTGCCGATCCGGGTGCGGAAGATGATGCCCGCCACCACCAGCGCCGCCACCAGTGCCAGCAGCCAGAACCAGCGCAGCGGTCCGATGCCGTCGAGTGCGAGCCGTTGCAGGAAGCGGGAACTCACGGCCTCGGTATTGCCGTGCGTCAGCAGCAGTGTGATGCCGTTGAGCACGCTCAGCATGCCGAGCGTGACGACGAAATCGGTCATATGCAGCCGGCCGACCAGCACACCGTTGACGACGCCGACCGACAGTCCGCTCAGGATTGCCGCCCCGATGGCGACCGCCATCGGGTAACCGTGGCTGGCCAGATATCCGAGAACGGCTGCCGCCCATGGCAAGTTGGCGCCGACCGACAGATCGATGCCGCCGACGGTGATCGCGAACTGCTGACCGAGCGCGAGCACGGTGAGGATCGTCGAGGCGACCAGCAGATCGCCGATATTGTCCGCCGTCAGGAAGTTCGGGGTGGCGATGAAGAACGCCACCCACAAAACGACCAGCGCGATCGGTGCGGCGAATTCGGCGACCTTTGCGAGGATCTCCGTGCGCCCCTCACGCGCGCGGAGTTCTTCGGTTGCCACGGCGGTCACTTGTTCAACAGCCCTTCCACCGGGTTGTCGAAGGCGACAATCGGACGCGGGAAGGCTGCGATCTGTTGATCGACATTGTCCTTGCCGATGAAGGCGATGGGGGAGACCACGCGCTCGGGCAGCTTCTTGTCCTGGTGTCGGGCCAGGCAGCTCTGCACCGCGAGTTGTCCCTCGGCATACGGGTATTGGGTCACGGTGCCGGTCAGGGTGCCCGCCTTGACGGCGTCGAGGGCGGCCTGGATGCCGTCGACGGAGATCACCTTGATCTGGCCGGTCCGGCCCGCGTTCTTGATGGCCTGTGCCGCACCGAGACCCATGGTGTCATTGGCGGCGAAGATCCCGGTGATATCCGGATGCGCCTTCAGGATCGCCTCGGTGACCTGCAGGCCCTTGTCCTGTTCGTAGTCGGCGGGCGCCTTCTGGACGATTTCCAGCTTGCCCGCGACGGCATCGGTGAAGCCCTGGTCGCGGTTGATGCCGTTCTGCTCCCCCGCGATGCCCTGCAGGATGGCTACCTTGCCGGTGCCGCCGAGCGCCTCGAGCATCTTCTGCCCGGCGATCCGGCCCGCATCGAGGTTATCCGAACCGATGAAGCTCGCATACGACACCCCTGCCTGCTGGGAGGCCTTCGCATCGATCTGGGTGTCGAGGTTGAGGATGGGAATGTTCTTGCGCGCCACCGGCGTGAGCGGGGTGATCACATTCGTGGCGTTGACCGGCACCACGCCGAAGCAGTCGTAGCCCTGCGCGGCCAGGGTGGAGATCTGGGCGTTCTCCCCGTCGGCATCCGTCTCGGACTGCCCGGCCTGCACCGTCACCTTCACCCCGAGCTTTTGTCCCTCCGCGAGGGCACCGTCGCGCAATGCCGCCCAGTAGGGGTTGGTGAAGTTCCGGGTGACAATCGCGATCTTGAAATCGCCGTCGCTCCCGTCCTGTCCACCGCGACCGCAGGCAGCGGCGGCAAGCGCGCCGATGAGGACAAGCGGCGCCATTGCACGCCTGAATCGAGCATTCATCGTGAGTTCGACCTATCCATCTCAGATATCAACTCGTGTTGATCAACGCGAGTTGATGAGTAGTCTGTGACCCGAGTCACCGACTGTCAAGTACTTGTGCGGAGTGCTTCGATAGACGGTCGGAGCAAGGAGAGATTTCCGATGGCAGTCACACGAGCCGACGTGGCGCGGCTGGCCGGCACGTCACCGGCGCTGGTGAGCTATGTGCTCAATGGCGGACCGCGGCAGGTCGCGCCCGCGACCAAGGCCCGGATCGAGGCGGCTATTGCCGAACTCGGTTACCGGCCGAATATGTCCGCGCGCAGTCTGCGCATGAATCGTGGGCATGCGGTGGGCATGGTGATTCCGGATGGTGCGAATCCGTTCTTCGCCGAGTTGTCCGCGGTGATCGAGGCGGCGGCTTTCGCGCGGGGGTTTCCGCTGTTCGTCGGTAATGCCGCCGGGAACGAGGAACGCGAACGTGCCTACGTGCGCGCCTTCATCGATCGCAGAGTCGAAGGGCTACTCGCGATTTCGTCGTCGTGGGAGACCGGTATCGCCGACGCGTGTGAGGAGGCTGGCATGGTGTTGGTGGCGCTGGACCGTGTCATCGATCCGGAGCGTTGCGCGCATGTCATGTGCGATTCCGTCGCGGGTGCGGAGCAGGCCGTCGCCCATCTCATCGGGCACGGGCATCGCGATATCGCCTGTCTGAGTGGGCCGCACGTGTCGACCGCTGAGGATCGCGTGCTGGGCTATCGAAATGCGTTGGCGGCGGCTGGACTTGCCGAAGGACGTATAGTGCGAACGGATTTCGGTGGTGCCGCGGGTTATCGCGCCCTGGCCGATCTGATGGCTGGTTCGCGTGGTCCCACAGCGGTTTTCGTGACCAGTGATCTGCAGGCGATGGGTATGCTGCGTGCGGCCTACGATGCCGGGCTGCGGGTGCCCGACGATCTCGCGGTAGTCGCGTTCGACGGAATCGAATACTCCCGTTACACCCGTCCGGGTCTGACGACCATGGTTCAGCCGACCCGGCTCATGGGTGAGACCGCAGTCGATCTGCTGCTGCAACAGCTCGCGGACCAGGTGCCCCGGCCTGGGGTGATGCATCTCGAAGCGGTACTTCACACCAGAGGTTCGTGCGGCTGCTCCGACGAATTCTGAAAGCTCCGTAGCGGCGTGATGGGTTGCGCCGCAAGGACTTGGCTCGCCGAGCCGACCGCACTGGTACGCATCCACGACCAGTCGTATGGCCCACTCGCATTTGTCGGCGTAGTGCCTCCGCGACGAGCATCGTGCCTGCGCAACAAGCCGGATCCAGGCACCTTGGTTGCAATCGGTGTCCGGTCCGGACTCCGCTGGTATGGCAGCGCTTACCAGAGATGGTGAGGTCGGACATCAGATCGGCGTGGTAGATTCTTGGTTTTCTGTCCAGCCGACCCACAGGCTGCCGTCCGCGAAACCGAGCCGTGCGCTGCTGAACCACCGGCGGCTCCGAGACGCGAGGATGTTCGGAGGTGCATTGCCTTTCATGGAGTACCCCCGCTACCGATCGGTGCAGGTGGCCGATGGGCTCGGGGTTGTCGAGGGTGTGGTGGACGATGACGGGTTCACTCTGACGTTCGCCGGAGACCCCATCGCGTTCGACTCCAGCGACGACCACGGCTCGCTCGGATGGCTGGCCCGGCGCCTGGTGCCCCAACCCGACCCTGATGCGCTGCACCTGGTGGAGGCGTGGACGGAACCAGCGGAGTGGGATGAGCTGCGACAGTGGCTGCGGCATGTGGAGCCCGACGACGACCCGGTCGGGCCCCTACGACCGTTGCTCCGGTTGCTGGCTCCCGGCGAGTACGGCGTGGCGATCGGTACGCTGCCGAATGTCAAGATCGTCGGCGCGCATCCGACCGAGACGAGTCATTGGTACGCGGGCGATATGTGGTACGCGGGCGATGTGTTCGGTCCGGAACCCACCCCGATACTCCCGACACACCATTGGCCGCCGCCGGACCGACCCGCCGTCACCGCCTATCGGCAGCAGATGGAGGCGCAGCGTTGCTTCCCCGCGCTCGTCGTGTTCGGGCACCGCGATTCCCCGGTCTGGTATCTACTCGACGGCCACCACAAGCTGGAGGCATACCAACGGCTCGGGCGTGACCCGGTTGCGGTGATGATCGCCGTCGGCGGACCCGGTCCGATGACAGGCACCCGGATGCAGACGGAGCCGAGCCTCGAGTACACCCCCGTGGGGGGGATGACGGCCGGGACAGGCGTTATTGCGGTTTCCGGGTCGGATGGTGCCAGCGTGCTGCGGTTGATGCGTCGGCCCTACATCGTCGAGGGGTACATGGGCGGCGGAACCGTCGACCGGCTCGCCGTTCTGTCGGGCGATCCGAAATTCCGCGTGAAGGTGGGGAAGCTGCGGAAGTGGCTACGCCGTCCTGATTCCCGTTCGCTACCCACAATGCTCTGCACGATGCTGGATCTGCTCGCGCCCGGCTGTTACGGCGTCCGGCACTGGATCGGCGAGGGCGTCCAGGTCCTGCCGTTCCCGCCGAATCGGATGGTCACCTGGTACCCGGGTATCACCACTGATGGCAAGGGAACGGTGTTGCTACCGACCGACGAGTGGCCGCCACGCGCCTCGGCCACCGTTGACGAGTACGTTCGCATGATCAGGTCCGGCACCTACCCCTTTGTCGTGACGTTGCGTGCCTCGCCACCCGAGGACGAAGACGATGCAGTCGCCTTCGTCATCGACGGGCACCACAAGCTCCAGGCTTACCTGCGTGCGGGCGTTGCTCCCCGATGCATCGACATTGCGAAACTCTCGGACGAAAAGACCTGCCGGCCAGACGATCTCACCACGGTTGTCGGCGGTGACGAAGATCTGACGCGACATACCGCCCAATTGCTCATCTACCTGAAGAAAGAGGCAGTGAGAGAAGGCCCCGCTTAGTACTCCAGCGGTGGATCGTGATCGCACCGCTAGGGCTGCTTCATCTCCATCGGCGGGTGGCAGTTACTGGGCGCTGACGGAAACCCTGCCATCGCGTCAAAGGTCGCCGAAAGCCCGCAGGAAGCAGTGAGTATCGCGTTGGCGGCCTGATCGTTTCCAATGTCGGCCCCGTCCCGGGAGCCCAACCTTGAAGCCCGACCACGGCCAACTATTCGACGAGTTGATCAGTCGAGCCGGCACCGTCCGGGTGATGGATTTCGACGACGCAGGCAGGTAAGCCTGTGAGGTAGCCAACGAGGCGATGCCGTCCTCGTGCGACCGGCTGATCGCGGTATGGGACGGCGCCGCCAGCCAGCAGGGTGCCCCACAGTCCCTTCGCCGGGGTCGAATGCCCCCTATCGAACCGATGCCTTTCGTATGCTATTTCCGATCACGTGCAAACTCTCCGCGAATTGTGATCCAGGCAACTGAATGTGGCCCGCAACGCTCCACGGAGGCAGCCGGAAACGGGTAAAACCAGCACCGCCGAGGGCTGTTCAGTCGTGTTAACAAATGTAAAGCGCGAGAGAACCGGTCGTTTCCAAAGCATCACCGACCCCTCGGCGATCCACTCCCTCCGAGCCGCTTTTGACCAGGTCATCGCGCATCCGCCCTGGTCGTATCGTCAGGCGCGTCTCGGCGGCACCGCGCCACCGTGACCACCACGTTGCGCCGATCTCACAACTCACCACGCGCTCGAATGGGCTGTGAGAGAGTTGTTTGGCGAGCCGTCGACGTCTCCTTACAGTCGAAACATCAGCCCGATTTGCACAGCTCGAAGGGGACGTCGTGGTTAATTCGCGTACCCGGGGTCGCGTATCCTCCGCCCCGGCCACCGACGCCGGGGACGCCCTCCTGCGGCTGGGGAAATACTTCCACCGGGGCGAGGTGTCGTCCGACCAGCGGACGCTGCACAAGGTCGGCGGTCGCAGCGCCGACGAGTTCTACCGGGACCGCTGGTCGCACGACAAGGTGGTGCGCTCGACGCATGGCGTGAACTGCACGGGGTCGTGCTCCTGGAAGATCTACGTCAAAGACGGTGTGATCACCTGGGAATCGCAGCAGACCGACTACCCGTCCGTCGGCGCCGACAAGCCGGAGTACGAGCCCCGCGGCTGTCCCCGCGGCGCGTCCTTCTCCTGGTACACCTACTCGCCCGCCCGAGTTCGCTACCCCTACGTGCGCGGCATGCTGCTGGAGTTGTACCGGGAAGCCAAGTCCCGGCTCAAGGACCCGGTGCTGGCCTGGGGCGAGATCGTCGAAGATCCCGAGAAGGCGCGCAGCTACAAGGCCGCGCGAGGCAAGGGCGGATTCGTCCGCGCCGAATGGTGGGAGGCGGCCGAAATCGCCGCCGCCGCACACGTCTACACGATCAAGCAGTACGGACCGGACCGCGTCGCCGGGTTCTCGCCGATTCCGGCCATGTCGATGGTCAGCCATGCCGTCGGCGCCCGGTTCATCTCGCTGCTCGGCGGGTCCATGCTGTCGTTCTACGACTGGTACGCCGACCTGCCGGTGGCCTCGCCGCAGGTGTTCGGCGACCAGACCGACGTGCCGGAGTCCGCGGACTGGTTCGACGCGGGCTACCTCATCATGTGGGGCTCGAACGTGCCGGTCACCCGGACGCCGGACGCGCACTACATGACCGAGGCGCGCTACCGAGGCCAGAAGGTGGTGGTGGTCTCCCCCGACTACGCCGACAACACCAAGTTCGCCGACGAGTGGGTGCCCGCGCGTCCCGGCACCGACGCGGCCCTGGCCATGGCGATGGGCCACGTGGTGCTGAAGGAGTTCTTCGTCGAGAAGTCGACGCCGCGGTTCCTCGACTACATCAAGCGCTACACCGATCTGCCGTTCCTCATCACGTTGGATGAGCGCGACGGGTCATATGTGCCCGGAAAGTTCCTCACCGCGGCCGACCTCGGCCACACCGGGGAGAACGTGCAGTTCCAGACGGTGCTGCTGAATGACGAGGCGCAGCCGGTGGTGCCCAACGGGTCGCTCGGCCATCGCTTCGGCGAAGCGGGCGCCGGAAAGTGGAACCTCGATCTCGGGGACGTCGATCCCCTGCTGACTCTGTACGGTCGCACCGACGACGCTGCGGCCGTACAGATTCCCCGCTTCGACAGCGACACTCCCGGCGTGCTCACCCGCGGCGTGCCGACCACGACGGTCGCGGGCAAGCGCGTGACCACGGTCTTCGATCTGCTGCTTGCCCAGTACGGCGTCGGCCGCGACGGCCTGCCCGGTACCTGGCCGAGCGACTACGACGACGCGGCCGAGCCCTACACCCCGGCCTGGCAGGAGGCCATCACCGGCGTGCCCGCCGTGCAGGCCCAGCGCATCGCGCGGGAGTTCGCCGACAACGCCGACCGCTCCGGCGGCCGGTCGATGATCCTGATGGGCGCGGGGACCAACCACTGGTTCCACTCCGATCAGATCTACCGCGCGTTCTTCACCCTGACCCTGCTGACCGGCTGCCAGGGCGTGAACGGCGGCGGCTGGGCGCATTACGTCGGCCAGGAGAAGTGCCGCCCGGTCACCGGATGGTCCACGCTGGCCTTCGGGCTGGACTGGCAGCGTCCGCCGCGGCAGATGCAGGGCACGGTGTTCTGGTATCTGACCAACGACCAGTGGCGCTACGACCCGTTCACCGCGGAGTCGTTCGCCTCCCCGCTGGGCGCCGGGAAGTTCGCCGGTCGCACGGCCGCCGACAATATCGCGCTGGCCACCCGGCTGGGCTGGATGCCGAGCTACCCGACTTTCGACCGCAATCCGCTCGATCTGGTGGATGAGGCCGAGGCCGCGGGCAAGACCGCGCCCGAGCACGTGGTGGACGGGCTGAAGTCCGGCGACCTGCGGTTCGCCTGCGAGGACCCGGACGCGCCGGAGAACTTCCCACGCTGCCTGACCGTGTGGCGGGCGAACCTGCTCGGCTCCTCCGGCAAGGGCAACGAGTACTTCCAGCGCCACCTGCTCGGCGCCGACTCCAACCTGCAGACCACCGACGCGACCGGTGTGCGGCCCCAAGAGCTGACCTGGCGCGAGACCGCCGCCACCGGCAAGCTGGACCTGCTGCTGTCGCTGGACTTCCGGATGACCAGCACCACGCTGTTCTCCGACATCGTGCTGCCCGCCGCCACCTGGTACGAAAAGCACGACCTGTCCTCCACCGACATGCACCCGTTCGTGCACGCCTTCTCCCCGGCCATCTCGCCGCCCTGGGAGGCGAAGACCGACTTCGACGCCTTCCACCGGATCGCGCGCGGCTTCTCCTGGATGGCCGAAAAGCACCTGGGCAAGCGCAAGGACGTCGTGGCCGTGCCGCTGCAGCACGATTCGCCGGACGCGACCGCGCAGGCGGGCGGGCGCGTGCTGGACTGGAAAGCCGGTGAGTGCGAGCCGATTCCGGGCAAGACCATGCCGAAGCTGGTGGTCGTCGAACGCGACTACCCGAAGCTCGCGGAGAAGATGGCCGCGCTCGGGCCGCTGATCGACACGCTCGGCGTCACCACCAAGGGCATCACCACCTACCCCGACCAGGAGGTCGAGTACCTCGCCGGGGTGAACGGCACCGTGGTGTCCGGCGTCGCGCAGGGACGCCCGTCGCTGGCCAAGGACACGCACGCGGCCGAGGCGATCCTCGCGCTGTCGGGCACCACCAACGGCAGGCTCGCGGTGGAGGGCTTCCACGCGCTGGAACGCCGCACCGGCACCAAGCTGGCCGACCTGGCCGCCGAGCACGAGGGCAAGCGGATCTCCTTCGCCGACACCCAGGCTCGCCCGGTACCCGTGATCACCTCGCCGGAGTGGTCGGGCAGCGAGACCGGCGGACGCAGGTACTCTCCGTTCACCATCAACACCGAGCGGCTCAAGCCCTGGCACACGCTGACCGGGCGGCAGCACTTCTACCTCGACCACGACTGGATGATCGAGCTCGGCGAGCAGCTGCCGATCTTCCGCCCGCCGCTGGACATGACGGCGCTGTTCCGCGAGCCCTCGGTGGGCGAGGTCGGCGAACAGGGCGTCACCGTGCGCTACCTGACGCCGCACTCGAAGTGGTCGATCCACTCCGCCTATCAGGACAACCTGCACATGCTGACGCTCTCCCGCGGTGGGCAGACGATCTGGATGTCCGACCGCGATGCCGCGAAAATCGGTGTGGCGGATAATGATTGGATCGAGGCGATCAACCGCAACGGTATCGTGGTCGCCCGCGCCATCGTCAGCCACCGGATGCCGGAGGGCACGGTGTTCATGTACCACGCCCAGGACCGGGCCGTGGACGTGCCGCGCATCGAGGGCATCGGCGAGGACACCAAGGGCCGCGGCAAGCGCGGCGGCATCCACAACGCGCTCACCCGCATCATGATCAAGCCCTCGCATCTCATCGGCGGCTACGCGCAGCAGTCCTTCGCGCTGAACTACCACGGCCCCACCGGAAATCAGCGCGACGAGGTCACCACGATCCGCAAACGCTCGCAGGAAGTGGAGTACTGACATGAGTCCGACGAGGTCACCACACAGCGTCGGTAGACGGCCGCAGGAAGTGGAGTACTGACATGCGAGTCATGGCACAGCTGGCCATGGTGATGAACCTGGACAAGTGCATCGGCTGCCACACCTGCTCGGTCACCTGCAAGCAGGCGTGGACCAACCGCGGCGGCACCGAGTACGTCTGGTTCAACAACGTGGAAACCCGTCCAGGACAGGGCTACCCGCGGCAGTACCAGGATCAAAAGAAGTGGAAGGGCGGCTGGACGCTGAACAAGCGCGGCAAGCTCACCCTGAAATCCGGGTCCCGGCTCAAGCGGCTGCTGAACATCTTCGCCAACCCGGACCTGCCCACGGTCGAGGACTACTACGAGCCGTGGAGCTACGACTACGACAACCTGCTGTCCTCGCCGCCCACCGACACCACGCCGGTCGCGCGCCCGAAATCGTTGATCACCGGCCAGGATACGAACGTCACGTGGAGCGCCAACTGGGATGACGACCTGGGCTCCGGTCCCGAGCAGGTCGGCAAGGACCCGCTGCTGGCGAAGCTCTCGAACCAGGTGAAGCTGGAGTTCGAAGAGACGTTCATGTTCTACCTGCCGCGGATCTGCGAGCACTGCCTGAATCCGTCGTGCGCGGCCTCCTGCCCCTCCGGCGCGATCTACAAGCGCGCCGAGGACGGCATCGTGCTGGTCGATCAGGACAAGTGCCGCGGCTGGCGGCAGTGCGTGTCGGGCTGCCCGTACAAGAAGATCTACTTCAACCACAAGACGGGCAAAGCGGAGAAGTGCACCTTCTGCTACCCGCGCGTGGAAGTCGGCATGCCGACGGTGTGCTCGGAAACCTGCGTCGGACGGCTGCGCTACATCGGCGTCATGCTCTACGACGCCGACGCCGTGCTGGAGGCCGCGTCGGTCACCGAGGACAAGGATCTCTACCCGTCCCAGCTCGGGGTGTTCCTCAACCCGCACGACCCGCGCGTGGTCGCGGAGGCGGAGCGGGCCGGGATCTCGCCGGAATGGATTCAGGCGGCCCAGGATTCGCCGGTCTACAAGCTGATCGTGGACTACCAGATCGCGCTGCCGCTGCATCCGGAGTATCGCACCATGCCGATGGTCTGGTACGTGCCGCCGCTCTCGCCGGTGGTGGACGTGCTCACCGAGACCGGGCACGACGGCGAGAACGTGTCGAACCTGTTCGGCGCCATCGACGCGCTGCGCATCCCGGTGGAATACCTGGCCGAGTTGTTCACCGCGGGCGATGTGGGGCCGGTGCGCGCGTCGCTGCAGCGTCTGGCGGCGATGCGCTCGTTCATGCGCTCGGTGAACCTCGGCGAGGAGCCCGATCCCTCGATCGCGCCGTCGGTGCGGCTGGAGCCGGAGGAGATCGAGGCGATGTACCGGCTGCTGGCCATCGCCAAGTACGAGCACCGGTATGTCATCCCGACCGGCGCGGGAGCGCGTGCGCACGAATTGGATTCGCTCGCCACCGGGTGCAGCCTGGACACCGACGGCGGACCGGGCATGACGGCCTTCGACCAGATGGTAGAGAAGTTTCACCTCACCGACACCAACGGCGCGGCGCCGGAGGAGAAGTCGGGCCGGATCAACTTGCTGAACTGGGACGGTAAGAACACCGAGGGGCTGGTGCCGACCAATGGCAAGCACAACGGGCACGCGAGCAACGGTGTTCCGGCCAATGGCTCGACAAACGGCCGGCCCACCAATGGCTCGGGCATCGGCGTGGGCGCGAATGGCGACGGCGCCCACGCCGATGACCCGGCCTCCGCACCCAGCGGGGCGGGCCGATGAGCCTGCTGAAGCTGCGCCGCCGCCCGGAACCGTCCGTCGAGCTCGCGCAACGCGACCGGCAGCTGGTCTGGCGGATCGCCGCGCTGCTGCTGGACTACCCGAGTGAGCAGACGCTCGCCATGGTCGGCCAATTGGCCACCGCGGTAGCGGAATTGCCGGACGAGGTGCGCGCCCAGCTGAGCGAATGCCTCGATTACCTGCGCATGACCCCGCCGTTGGAACTCGCGGCCCGCTACGTCGAGACCTTCGACATGCGCCGCCGCGCCAGCCTGCACCTGACCTTCTACGCCTACGGCGACACCCGTAAGCGCGGGATGGCGCTGTTGCGGTTCAAGCACGCCTACCGGCACGCCGGTGTCGAACTCGGCGACGAAGAACTGCCCGACCATCTGCCGGTGCTGCTGGAGTTCGCCGCCACCGTGGATCCGATCGGCGGTGAGCGACTGCTCGGCGAGCACGTTCCGGTGCTGGAGCTGCTGCGACTTTCGCTGTCCGACAGTGGTTCTCCGTATGCCGGGGTGCTCGCCGCGGTAGGGGCGACGCTCCCGCCGCCCACTACCGCCGACCGGCGGCGCATCGCCGAGCTGGCGGCGCAAGGACCGCCGGAGGAAGAGGTCGGGTTGGAGCCCTTCGCGATGGACCCCTCCCTGTTCGACGGATCGGAAGGCCGACGATGAACGCATCCCCGAATCTGCCGATCTCGCTGTGGCTGATCCTGCCGTACATCGCGTTCACCTCGTTCCTGCTCGGGCACCTGTGGCGCTACCGCAACGATCAGTTCGGCTGGACCACCCGCTCCTCGCAGATCTACGAGAGCCGTCTGCTGCGCTTGGGCAGCCCGCTGTTCCACTTCGGCATGGTCGGGGTGTTCGGCGGTCACGTGCTCGGCGTGCTGATCCCGGAGTCCTGGACCTCGGCGGTCGGCATCTCCGAGCACGCCTACCACGTCATCGCCGTCGGCGCGGGCTCGGTGGCCGGTCTCGCCGTGCTTGCGGGCGTCGCCATCCTGCTCTACCGGCGCATCACGGTCCCCGCCGTCCGCAAGGCCACCACCGGCAACGACAAGATGATGTACGTGCTGCTGGCCGCGGCGCTGATCACCGGACTGCTCAACACCTGGGGCAGCAACCTGCTGTGGGGCACCTACAACTACCGCGAGACCGTCTCCCCCTGGTTCCGCAGCCTGTTCACCCTCAGCCCCCAGCCCGAGCTCATGGTGGACACCCCGTGGACCTTCCAGCTGCACGGGCTGGTCGTGCTCGCGCTGATCGGGCTGTGGCCATACACCCGGTTGGTGCACATGTTCAGCGCGCCGGTCGGGTATCTGGTCCGGCCGTACGTGGTGTACCGCAGCAAGGAATACGACGCGCCCGACAAGCGCCGCTACGCCCGCGCCTGGGAGGCGCCGGTCACCCCCGAACGCTGGCGCTGAACGACGCCGTCGCGCCACGCGAAGACCCGCCCGGCCATCGTCGTCCGGGCGGGTTTTCGTGTGTCAGGCGTTGTCGTAGGCGTCCTGCAAGGCCTTGACCTCCAGCTTGGACATCGCGCGCAGGGCGGTGCCGACGGCGATGGTCTTGGCGGGATCGTCACCGCTCATCAAATCCAGCAGCACTCGACTGCACATGGCTGCGGCATTTCGCGACCGAGAAAAGCCCTCCACTCGGTTCAGCGGTAGACATCGGACCTCTTGGCTACCGTGTAGATCGTCACCAACTGTTCTTCGTCATCGATCTCGTACACGATGCGGTACTGGCCGATTCGGACCCGCCAATCATCACGGCTACCGACAAGCTTCTTTGCACCGGCGGGCCGCGGCTCTTTACTCAGCCCGATGATGGCCTGCAGCGCGGCTTCGAACACATCGCGCGGAAGCCTCTGCAGTTGCTTCAGTGTGTCGGGGTGGAACTCGATCCTCACGACGCGAGAACCGTCGCCAGGTCGACACCCAGCTCCTCGACCATTTCCGACATCGACATCGTTTCGAAGGGCACTTCCCGCATCCGCCGCAATCGAAGGGCGTCGGCGATGTCGGCGTGCTCATGCAGGCGCTCGTAGTCGGCCATGCTGATGAGCACCGCGATTTCGGTGCCGCTGTCGGTGATGACGACCTCGTCGCCGGTCGCAGCGACCTCCCGCACGATGGCACCAAGCCTTGTCCGCAGGTCCCTCAGACTGTAGGTACTCATGTCACACATGTTACACAGACGTGGCGAATTTGCCTCAGTCATCGGCTGAGCGCCGGGCAAGAGGGAGGGAGCAGCAGCTTGCCGATTGACAGGCATCGACGGCACCGGGCGTCGGACGGAACTGTCCTATACACAGAACGAAGCCCCGCACCGCGTCGATTCGCGGGCACAGGGCTTGCTCGGGCAGTACTGCTATGAGCGAGTGAACTCGCCGTCTACGACGCCAGCGGTGAAAGCATCCCACTCGCTCGGGGTGAAGATCAGCGCAGGACCGGTCGGGTTCTTGGAGTCGCGCACGCCGACCATGCCACTGTCCAGGTGTGCAACCTCAACGCACTGGTCTTGCCCGGCACTCTGAGTGATGATCCATCAGAGCACAGTCGCTCCAGGCACCCGTCGGTTCATCGTCTACCGTCGATTCATCTTCCCCCGCCGGTTCATCGTCAGCGCCGACCCCAGCGAGTTGATGTTGTTCCGGATCCGGCAGGATTCTGGACGGCGCCTTACCGCACTGGGCGCAGGGCTGGAGATCACTCTGCTAGCCGCGGTTACTGGACAGATTGTGATCGCGGTACTCCTCGCGGGCCGGGTTCCGTGGCTGATGCTTAGCGGGCTGGTCGTGCTCACCTCTGGTGTGGCGGTGGCAATCGTCCTCCGCCTGCCGCAGGTCATATTTGCGCTGGCCCGCCTCGAGTCCGCGCTCAATGACAGTCCAACACGTGGCATCGGGCACGATTGCGCTGATTCTCGGGAAGCGGTAAGGCAGGGCAGCGACGATCGTCAGGCGGCGACGAGCTGAATCCCTACGCGGACGACAACGGACTGCTCAACACCTGGGGCAGCAACCTGCTGTGGGGCACCTACAACTACCGCGAGACCGTCTCCCCCTGGTTCCGCAGCCTGTTCACCCTCAGCCCGCAGCCCGAGCTCATGGTGGACACCCCGTGGACCTTCCAGCTGCACGGCCTGGTCGTGCTCGCGCTGGTCGGGTTATGGCCCTACACCCGATTGGTGCACATGTTCAGCGCGCCGGTCGGCTATCTGGTCCGGCCCTACGTGGTCTACCGCAGCAAGGAATCCGACGCACCCGACAAGCACCGCTACGCCCGCGCCTGGGAGGCGCCGGTCACACCCGAGCGCTGGCGCTGAACAACGCCGTCGCGCCACGCGAAGACCCGCCCGGCCATCGTCGTCCGGGCGGGTTTTCGTGTATCAGGCGTTGTCGTAGGCGTCCTGCAGCGTCTTGACGTCCAGCTTGGACATCGTGCGCAGGGCGGTGCCGACGGCGATGGTCTTGGCGGGATCGTCACCGCTCATCAAATCCAGCAGTACTGAGGGCACGACCTGCCAGAACAAGCCGTACCGGTCGGTGAGCCAACCGCACGGACCCGGGTGGCCGCCTTCGGTGAGGGCGTCCCACAGGCGGTCCACCTCGTCCTGGGTGTCCACGACCACCTGCAGCGACGCCGCGTCCGTGAGCGGGTGGTCCGGTCCACCGTTCATGATCGTGATCGCTTGGCCGTCCAGATCCAGCGAGACGATGAACGCCGACCCGTCGGAGTCGCGCGAGATGTCGACCACCCGCGAGTTCGGGATCACCGAGACGTAGAAATCGGCCGCTTCCTCGGCGCCGTTCTCGAACCAGAAGAACGTGTTGACGGACATGATGTGCTCCTTGCGGGTTGCTGTGTGGCCTGCTGTCACCCTTCGGTCGGAGCCGACGGCACGGTTTCGACGTAGTTCGCGAACTTTCTCGAGAAATATTTTCGCCCCTGTCGGCGACATTGAACACTCGTAAGTCGCTGGTAGACATCGCGCAATCGGATCTGACGGAATCTTCGCAGGCAACACCGGAATCTCCTCCGGTAACCCGGCATGCGCTGACCAGGTTTGGGTAGTGCGATGTGGTCTAACCCGCACGTGGGGCGAACAGCGCCTCGACTGTCTTGCTGTCTCCCCGCAACGGCAGCCGAAGGCAAGCACAAGGAGTGATGATGAAGGGCGGAGCGAAGATAGCTGTAGGGGTGGGTGCCGGGTACCTGCTGGGCCGCACGCGCAAGATGCGCCTGGCGCTGGCACTGGCGGGCGCGGCAATGTCCAGGCGGTACGGGTCTTCCGGCGGGGGGCCGACCCAAGAACTGCTGGAGCGCGGGACGTCGCTGCTCAAATCGTCGCCGGAGCTGGCCGGGATCACCGAAACGGTCCGCGAGGAGTTGATGGGCGCCATGCGGGCCGCGGCGGTCACCGCCGCGAGCAACCGCATCGATGCATTGAACGCCCGCCTGCAACGCCAGGCCGCGATACCCGAGACGGTCGAAGAACCTCCATCGGGCGCAGAAGAGTACGAAGGCGAGACGACCGAGGACGAGCAGGGATACGCCGGCGAGGACATGGAGGACGAGTACCCGGCGGAAGAAGAGGACGAGTACCCGGAAGAAGAAGGAGAGACGGAAGAGGACGAGTCCGAGGAGAGTCAGGACGAGTCCGAGGAGAGTCGGGCGCCTACCGCGGCACGCCGGACGGCATCCACCACCCGGCGGCGTGCCGGTGAGCCCCGGTCCCGGAAGTCCGGTGCACCGGATCGGACGGCCGCGTCGCCGCGTCGGCGCCGGATTCGTGCCGAGGCCGAGGAAGCGCCCATACGGCGCACGAGGAGGTGAGTCCGATGGCATCGAGATCTCTGTCGGACGCAGCGGACAAGGCGGGTAAGACCGCCGTCCGTACTACGGGAAAGGCAGGTAAGACGGCCGCCCGCGCTACCGGAGAGGCAGGCAAGACGGCCGTCCGCGCTACGGAAAGGGCGGGCAAGACCGCTGGGCGCGCCGCGGGAAAGGCTGGCACGACCGCCGGCCGCGCCGCAGGCCAGGCGAGCGGAGTCGCCACCCGCGCAGGCACGACGGCCCAGAAGGCAGTCCAGGAAGCCACCCCGGCGGGCCACCTTCAGCATTCGCTGCAGACCCTGGCCGGAACCGTGGTCGACCGCGCTCTCTTGGGAGTCTCCGGCAAGTTGTCGAACACAGCCGGCCGCTTGAACGAATACGCCGAAGGAGAGGGAAGCCTGCTGTCGGCGATAACCGGTGTCGAGAAGCTCGCAGGCGGAGCATCGCCGCTCAAGGCGGCCATGAGCGGCGGGTTGATGCAGCTCCAGCACACCGTCCAGGACACGTTCCACGAAGTCAAGCAGAACCTGGCCGGTGGGAAGGGGAAGGGCGCCGGCGGCAAGAAACTGAAATTGACGAACATCGTGGAGCAGATCGACGTCGGCGTTCCGATAGAGCTCGCCTACGACCAGTGGACGCAGTTCGCGGACTTCCCGAAGTTCATGAAGAAGGTCGAGCAGGTCGAGCAGGTGTCCGACGAGAAACTCGCGTGGACCGCAAAGGTGTTCTGGTCCCGGCGATCCTGGGAGTCCACGATCGTCGAGCAGGTGCCGTACGAACGGATCGTCTGGCGCTCCAAGGGCCACAAGGGCTACATCGACGGTGCCGTGACCTTCCACGAAATCACTCCGGATCTGACCCGCATCATCCTGGTGCTCGAGTACCACCCCGGCGGATTGTTCGAGAAGACCGCCGATCTGTGGCATGCGGTCGGCCGCCGCGCTCGCTTGGAACTCAAACATTTCGAGCGGCACGTCATGACCCAGAGCGCACTGCACCCGGACGACGTCGAGGGCTGGCACGGCGAGATCCACGACAGCAAGGTCGTCAAGGACGACGAGACCGCCCGCCGCGAGGAGCAGGCGGCCACCACCGGAGACGAAGACACCGAAACCGAAGAACCCGAATACGACGTGCGGGATGAAGAAGAGGCCGAGGCCGAGGAACCCGAGCGACGCCGTCGACCCGCGACCCAGCACCGCAGCACCGCCGCACGCCGACAGAGTGACAGGCAAGGAGACCGGACATGACTATCGAACCTGTAGGCGGCGGAGGTGGTGGCGCAGGCACAATGGCGCGGCCGAACTCGTCCAGCTTGGCCGATGTCATCGATACGATTCTCGACAAAGGGCTGGTCATCGACGCGTTCGTGCGCGTATCGCTGGTCGGCATCGAACTTGTGACCATCGACGCCAGGGTCGTCGTGGCCAGCGTCGACACGTATCTGCGCTTCGCCGATGCCGTCAACCGGCTCGAAATGGGCGCTGAACCGAAGGGCCTTACGGACCTGGTCGGCGACGTCACCAGCGGCGCGGCGAAGCACAAGACGAAGGGCGCGCTCGAGGCCGCAGGCGAGAAGGTCTTGGGCTTCCTCGACGAGGTCGAGGACAAACGCCAGCCCGTATCCCGGCCGAGGCGCAAGGAGGAATGATGACCACGCAGCATGCAACCGAAGCACGGGAAACCGAGAGCGCTCAGCGCACCGGCGTATACGTCTACGGCATCGTGCCCGCCGACGTGGAGCCCGAGGAGCAGGCCGCCGGTGTCGGCGACCCCCCGAGCACCATCGACGTGGTGCGGCACGACGAGATTTCCGCGCTGGTCAGTAACGTCGCGGTCGATCGGCAATTCGGCACACCCGATGACCTGACTGCCCACGCGCGGCTGCTCGACGGCGCGGCGGCCGTCGCTCCGGTGCTGCCGCTGCGATTCGGAGCGGTCATGTCCGACCCGGAGGCGGTGAAAAGGGAACTGCTCGAGGCGAACTACGACGAGTTCCGCGCCGCGCTGGAGGAACTAGAGGGCAAAGCGCAGTTCGTGGTCAAGGGACGCTACGTCGAGGGCACCATCCTGCGGGAGGTGCTCGACGAGAACGCCGAGGCAGCGCGGCTGCGGGACGAGATCCGCGACAAGCCGGAGGACGCCACCCGGAATGCCAGGATCGCGCTGGGCGAGATAGTCAATCAGGCGGTGACGGCCAAACGAGCGGAGGACACCCGCCAGCTGCTCACCCTGCTCGAGCCGCTCACATCCCTGGTCAACCAACGCGAACCCACCCATGAAGAGGACGCGGCCCACTTCGCGATTCTTCTCGAACTGTCCAAGCAGAGTGACTTGGAGGCGACGTTGAGTCAGCTCGCCGATGAATGGGAAGAGCGCGTGGAGCTGAGCCTGCTCGGCCCGATGGCGGCGTACGACTTCGTGACCAAGCGAGCCCCAGAGGGCTGACCCATGGGCTTGCTCACGTCGATCTTCACGCTGCCGATCGCCCCGGTCCGGGGCGTGATCTGGCTGAGTGAGGTGATCCAGGATCAGGTCGAACAGAAGCTGCGGGATCCTGCCGCCATTCGTCGCCGGATCGAGGCGATCGACGAGGCAGCGGCAGCCGGTCACCTGTCCGAAGAAGAGCGGGAACAAGCACAGCAGGCCGTCCTGGACCCCCTGATCCAGCCACCCACCGGCACCACGCCGACCGAGGAGAAGGAGTGACCGCGTGAACCGGAACACCTCCCCCGAAGAGTCCGAGGACGTCCACTCCGAATCGGGTCGGCCGCAGCTGGAGGCGCAGCAGGCCGGCGCGGCCGCGACCGAGCATCTGCTGGAGCTGACATCGAAGGAGGCGGAGGGAGTCACCTCCATCGAGCCGACGCAGGACGGCTGGCTGGTGGAGATCGAGGTGGTCGAGGCCCGCCGCATCCCCTCGTCGGCTGACATGCTGGCGCTCTACGAGGTGGAGATCGATCTGGACGGGAATCTGCTGGCCTACCGTAGGACTCGGCGTTACGGCCGCGGCAGCACCGACATCGGCGAAAGGGATCGGCCATGACGGTAGTCCCAGAAGGCGGCGCGCCGGCGCCGATGCCCTACGGGGCCGCGCGTCAATCGACGAACCTCGGCGACATCCTCGAGCGGGTCCTCGACAAGGGCTTGGTGATCGCGGGCGACATACAGGTCAATCTGCTCGACATCGAACTTCTCACCATCAAACTGCGTTTGGTCATCGCGTCGTTGGAGACGGCCAAGGCGGTGGGCATCGACTGGTGGGAGACCGATCCCTGGCTCAACAGCAAGGCACGCGCGCTGCAGCGACAGGATCACGATCTCGAACTGGAGAACCGGCAACTCCGCGAGCGGATCGCCGAACTGGAGGCCTCGGACGAGCGCCGCATATCCCTCGAACGTCGCCGCGAACCTGCCGAAGCCGACGACCGCCGCAAATCACTCGAAAGCCGTCGCGCTCCTAGGAAAGCGAGGGACCGTGACTGACGGCGTCTGGCTGTACGCGGTGACGACCGCCGAAAGCGTCGCGGAGGAGCTGGGCCAGATAACCGGGGTTGCCGGTGAGCCGGTGCGCACCGTGTTCTCGGACGGGTTGGCAGCAGTTGTCGGTTCGGTGCCGCTCGAGGTTTTCGGGGAGGAGCCGCTGCGCCGGAATCTGGAGGATCTGGACTGGCTGGAGGCGACGGCCCGGGCGCACGACGCCGTCGTCTCGGCCATGGTGCGCCGCGGCCCGGCCGTTCCGCTGCGCCTGGCCACCGTCTTCCTCGACGACGACCGGGTACGCGACCTGCTCGACGAGCGGCGAGCGGACTTCGATTCGGCGCTGACCCTGGTGAGCGGCCGGACGGAGTGGGGTGTGAAGGCGTATGGTGACCGCGCCGCACTCGTCGCCGCGGTGGCCGAAGCCGCGAGCCGCGACGAGGGCAGTGGAAAGGGAAGGGGGACAGCGTATCTGGCGCGCCGCCGCGCGCAGCTGTCCGCGCAGGAAACCGTCGAACGCGACGCCGCGGTGCGCGCCGACGAGATCCATGCGCGCCTGGTCCGGCACGCCGCCGCGGGCCGCCGTCAACCGGCGACGGACCCGGCGCTGACCGGACGGCGGGAGTGGATGGTGCTCAATGGCACCTATCTGGTGGACGACGATCGCGCCGACGATTTCGCGGCGATGGTCGACGAGCTCGGCAAAGAATTCCCCGGTATCCGGCTCGAACTCACCGGTCCGTGGCCACCGTATTCGTTCGCGGGCGTGGAAAGGGAACCCGCATGAAACACGTCGCCGAGAATGTCGACGGCGAGCGCCGCGTCGCGCTCGTCGACCTGCTGGACCGGGTGCTTGCCGGTGGAGTGGTCATCACCGGCGACATCAGGCTCTCCCTCGCGGACGTCGACATGGTCCAGATCTCGCTGCGCGCCCTCATCTCCTCCATCAGCCCCCTGTCCACGCCCGCGCTGGACTCCGCGACACACCGCGCGCTGGAGCCGCCCCCAGATGACTGAATTCGGCGGCATCCCACCGCGTATCGACTCCGACCCCGAATCAGTCGAGCGCGGGCTCGTCCAACTCGTCCTCACCCTGGTGGAACTCCTCCGGCAACTGATGGAGCGGCAGGCACTGCGACGCGTGGACGAAGGCGACCTGACCGACGCCCAGATCGAGCGAATCGGCACCACGTTGATGCTGCTCGAGCAGCGCATGGACGAACTACGCGACCACTTCGGCCTCACTCCGGAAGATCTCAACATCGACCTGGGCCCACTCGGCACCCTCCTCCCCCGCTACCCGGACGAACGCTGACAGACCTGCGGCAGCCTTCCATCGTTTCAACAGGCCCTCCCGCATCTGCGTCGTTCGGCCATTGTGGGTTTCAGCTCGGTGGGCAGGGGGTGTCGGAGTCAGGGAGTTGTCCGTTGAGGAGGTAGCCCGCCGCGAGAGCGCGAGCGCATGTGCTGGTCCCGGGGATCGTACCGGGAAAGCCGTTGGGTTTGGTTTGCGGCAAAACCAGGTGTCCGGCTTTGCCGACGACCGTGATCAGCCGTGCATCGGGGATCGACGCGCGAACAGCTCGCGCACCTGAAATCGATGTGACCGGGTCCTTCTCATTACCGATCAGCAGGGCGGAACCGATCTGGTCGTAACCCGCCGAGCTTGTGCTCGTGTGCGATTCGGGCCAGAACGCGCAGACCGCGGTGAATCCCATGCCGAGATAGGTCAGCGGCGCGCGTTCGGCCAGTTGCTCTGCGGCACTGACACTCTGGTCGAGGTCGTGGCTGAAGCCCGCGCTGTTGCAGCTGCGCGCGGTCCACCATCCGACACGGGAACCGGCGAGGTACACATTCTGGCCGATCTCCTCGAGCATCGGCGTTGCCCGGAACGTCACGGCGGCGGTGAGTTGTGTCGCGATCGAGGGCTTGTCGAGGGCCGTCCGCAAAGTCAGCAGTTTGCGTTCCAACACTTGGGCTGTTGTCGACCCCGAACAGGACAGTGTTGAGGTCGTTGCCGCTGAAGGACCGGTCGAACGGCAGAGGGACTGGATGGGCGATGAGGTCGGCGCGCAGCGTAGTCAGAGCCGCGAGGACATCCTCCCTGGTATCACCGAATTCGGTAGTGCGTGCGGCGAGCCATGGCGCGAAATGGTCTTCGATCACCTTTTGCTGCCGCAAGACTCGTTCGGTGTAGCCATCGGCTAGCGAAACCATGGGATTGCCCACCGAGTCCAGGACCATACGGTCGATACGAGCGGGGAGGTCCGGGCAAGCTCGAGTCCGAGCAGCGTTCCTGCCCCGAGAAAGCTCCATGTCGAGGTGCCCAGCAATGCGCGCACGAGATCCAGGTCACGGACGGTCTGCCAGTAAGTGATCGTCCCGGCAGTGGAATCACCTGCGGGCGTGCGTGCAGTTCGGTCGATGCAGGACCGAACCCAATCACCGGCTTGTCTCAGCTGTATCCGGATCGATTCGGCCGAGAAGTCCAGAACGTGGGTTCGGTCGTTGCGGCCACCGCTGAGCAGCATCGGATCACCGGATGCCTCGCTGTCACACTCTTGGTGGGTGCTGGACAGCCGTGTACCGCGGGGATCGAAACCGATGAGATCGTAGGTGTCGCGCAATTCCGGGGAAAGCTGTCGCCCACTCGAGCGGATTGAGTAACGTGCCGGCGCCAGGGCCGCCGGGGCTGGTCAACAGATGCCGCGGCCGATCCGAAACCGTGCGGGAACATAGCCGCGAAATACTGAAGGTGACGACAGCGCCGGAGTCGGGACGCGACCAATCCAAGGGAGTTCGCACGGTCGCGCAGTCCAACCCGTCCAGCAGGGGCGCTCGGACTCCGGCTTCCAGGCTCCAGCGCAGCGCAGAGCCCAGGCCGGATTCTGTGCACGGCTTCCAGTCCAAGCTCTGGGTAGCGATCTCCGCGGGGATCTGTGCTTGCCCTGACGGATAGTCGGTGAGCTGCGCGGGTGGCGGCTCGAACTCGCGGTTGAAGGCGCCTGTGTCGGCTGATGCATGTCCGGCGACAAGGCACAGACCGACCGCCAGAATGGGCAACACTAGGACAGTTCGCCGTGTTCGACGCATGGATCCCCTTCTGCGGCCTCAGATAGGCCGTGCGCCAATCTAATTGGTGGCTAGTTCGTTGTCGACCGCCGTCGGCACACCGGCACCGCTACAGGAGCGGTCAACGGGGAGCATGTTCCGTCGCCGTCCCGGTCAGGTCCGGTGGTGCGGCCGACAGCAACCGATACACGGCCTATGCGCAGGGCGGGGCGGGGGCGTCGACGAAGAGTGGTTTGCCGGTGGGTGGGGCGTAGACGACGTCGAGGATGAGGGGTTCGGTGCCCAGGTTCCGGCCGATGTGGACGTTCCATTCTCCTGCGGGCTCGTAGATGAAATCGCCGGTGCGGTAGACCGGGGCCGCGCAGTCGGGGCCGGGATGGGTGAGGGTGCCCGCTCGGACGAAGCCGAAGACGGGGCCGTCGTGGTAGTGCCAGCCCGTGGAACCGCCTGGGCCGATGGTGATTTTGCGGACCACCAGATCGGTGCCCGCGACGAACGGGAGTAGTCCGGCGGGAATCTGCGCTTGGCCGAGAGTGACGGCGGTGACGTCGGTGCCCGGCGTCGCGTTGGCGTTCGCCGCGCCCGCCAGCGCACCGGCGAGCACCACCGGCGCGAGGGCGACGCGGAGGAAAGGCGTCATCCTCGCAGCCTAGCCACGGTGGGGTCGCTCGTGAAGTGTTCCCGCACACGGCAGGGGTGTCGAGTTGCCTCGGTGCGCCCTGCCCGTACAGCATCGGCGGTATGCCGTCCACCCCGCTGAATCCAGCAGGCGACATCCCGGACACCGGAATTCCCGGCCGTCTCGCCACCGACATGACGATGACCGAGCAATACGAATGGCACCGCGCGTATCTGCGCCGCCATCCGGTGTCGCGGCGCAACATCCTGCGTGGCGCCGCGGCGGCAGCGGCCGTGGCCGCGGTCGGCGCCGCGCCATTCGGCAGTCGCGCCTACGCCGAGGAGGCTCGGCTCGCGGTCGGCGGACGGCGGGTGGCATTCGGGCCTGACGCGGCGAGTCAACTGCGTTTCGCGGCGCAGCTGTCGCGGCGACCAGCGGGCGCCACGGTGTATCTCGACCACGGGCCCACTCCGGCGCTGGGCGCGACGGTCGAGGCCGAGGTGCGCAATCTGCTCACCCAGGTGCCCACGGCCGATGGCGGAGTGCTCGCGGCCGAACAGTTCTACGTCCACGCGCCGGTGGACGGCCTGGCGGGCCGGGTGCCGCACTTCTATCGCTGGCGCACCTCCGACGGTTTCGCCGGCGACATCCGCGCCGCCGCGCCCGCGATGCCCACCAGCCGGGCCGCGATTCTGCCGTTCCGCTTCACCATGATGGGCGACCAGGGCACCGACGAGACGCCCGCACTGCCCGACGGCGTCGCACCCGGCGACTACGACGACAAGTACTACAAGGCCGACAACGATCCGGCCACACCGCACGCGACCAACGTGCTGCGCCAGATCGCCGCGGCCAAGCCCGATTTCCACATTCTCGCAGGCGACATCGCCTATGCCGACCCCTCCGGCAAGGGCAAGCCGGGGCAGTTCGTCGCGCACGGCGCGCACCCGTCGAGCGGGTTCGACAAGTACAACCCGTACGTGTGGGATGCCTACTTCAACGCCATAGAGCCCAGCGCCGCCCAGACCCCTTGGATGTTCACCACCGGCAACCACGATATGGAAGCCACCTACGGCGACCATGGCTACGGCGGACATCTGGCGCGGCTCGACTTCCCCGGCAACGGCCCCGCGGGCTGTCCATCGGCGTACTCGTTCACCTATGGGAATGTCGCGGTGCTCTCGCTGGACGCCAACGACGTGTCCTACGAGATTCGCGCCAATGCTGGTTATTCCGGTGGGGCGCAGACGGGTTGGGTGGAGCGCGCGCTGGCCGCCTACCGCGCCGACCCCGATATCGACTTCATCGTCTGCTTCTTCCACCACTGCGCGTATTCGACCACCGAGGCGCACGCCAGCGACGGCGGCGTGCGCGACGCTTGGGTCGGGTTGTTCGACCGCTATCAGGTGGACCTGGTGCTGCAGGGGCACAACCACGTCTACGAGCGCACCGACCCGATCCGTGCGGGAAACGCGACGAAGGTCGCGGGCGACAACTCGATCGTCTACCCGGAGACCGACGGAACCGTCTATTACACCGTGGGCGGCGGCGGACGCCCACGCTATGAATTCCAGCCTGGTTCCCCGGAGTCCTTCCGCGGCAACGAGTTACCCGATACCACGGTGCCGAACAGCTACGTGTGGACGCCCGGCGGCGGCAAACAGGACGAGGCCGCGCCGTGGTCGCGGGTCCGCTTCCGCGACTACTCGTTCCTGCGCGTCGACGTCCGGCCCGGCGTCTTCGCCAGCGAGATGGACGTGGTCGCGGTCGACGAGTACGGCCGCGAATTCGACCGGGTGCTCTTCCGTCGCCTGGTCCGGCCCTGAGGCAGGTTACTTCTTCTTTTTCGCTGGGAGGGTCCGGGCGTAGGCGACACCGCGCTCGACCCACTCCCGCAGGACTTCGTCGTCGTCGGTCGCCGCGGCGGTGACATGCAGCCAGCCGACCATCTCGCGTCCGCCCATGACCATGGGCTCGACCGACTCGCTGAGCATCCGCTCGCCCTCGTCCCGGCCGACACGGACCAGCAGGCCGCCCTGACGGCTGGCCGCGACCGCCATATTGCCGCCGATCAGGAACGCCAGGCCGCCGAACATCTTCTTCTCGGTGAGTTCCGGCCCCGGCACGATCAGTTCCCGGATCCGCTCGGCCAACTCCTCGTCGTATGCCATAGCGGCATTGTTCCCCCTCGGTACGACAGGCAGGCGGAGGCCCGCTGACTCGCCTGTCCGGTCGTGACGCGGCCGGACTCGGTGGGTGTGCGCCGAATCCACGCAGTCGGGACCGCTCCTGTCCGGCCGAGAACCCGCACGATCTTGCCCGCGGATCTCCGAACCAAGCGGCCGATCGGTATCCGAATCAGCCTGCACGGCAATGTATTTGACATTCGCTTCTGGCACACCTGCCCAAGGTGCTTACGTACATTCCCGAGCCGCATGGATGTCACCGGACGTTCAAGCGGATGTTTCCGTACCTGTCTGTAATACACGACGTGAGACCGTGGCGCGGATCGGCATTACCGCTCGCGCACAACCAGTTTCAGGACTCACAGTCGACCGCGCTCCCAGAACCGGGACGAAGGACTCTTCCGTGCACATCTGCTCCCCGGTGGTGCGATCACGCACTGTCAGCCGCAGTTCATCCAAGCGGTATTCGGTTCGAGTTTCGGGCAAGTTCCGCCGAACCCGATACGCACATCGCGCCGGTGTGCCGGGCCGGTGGTTGCGCTCGGCGGCGGGCGCTCGGCGGCGGGCAACCTGGCTCGCTCTGATCACCTTCGCGCTTTTCGTATTTCCCGGCTTCGTCGGTGCGATTGCCGTCGCACAGGACGCGGCGAGCACGACGACCCAGGTATCCGGGATCGACGGACTCAGCTGGATGAATATCCGCGACTCCTCAGGGATTCCGCTGTCCGACTATCGGTTCGCGACCGGCGACGAAAGCCTGTTCAAGCCTCGCGCCACCGTCCTGTGGGCTGTGCTCGGCTTGGAATTCATCGGCTACATAGCCATTGTGACGACCGCGATCTGGTTGATCGGCTACGCGTTGAGCTTCCGGTGGCTGGACATGTTCAGTGCGGCCTTGCGTGGCGTGGCCGATGCTCTGGCGGGGCAGATCGCGACGCCTATCATGCTGGTCACCGCGGCGACCATCGGCGCGTTCTGCGTCGCTTGGTTCATCGTGCGCGGCTACCACGCGAAGGCCACCATGCAGGTGGTGACGATGCTGGGGGTGGCGGTACTGGGGCCGGTATTCCTGGCCGAGCCTCTGGCGGATGTGCTGTCCTCGGACGGGTTACTGGCGCAGGGCCGCGATCTGGGTATCTCCGTGGCGGCCGGATTGAACGGGAACGCCAACCCGAATCCGAGCCAACTGGTGGCGACCATGCAGAGCGATCTGGCCGACAATTTCGCCCGTCAGCCGCTGCAAGTGTGGAATTTCGGGCATACCGTCGACGCGCGGCCCGGCTGCCGGTCGGCATGGTCGGCAGGGGTGGCGGCCGGCGACGACGGCCGGGTGATCAGCGGCATGAAGTCATGCGGAGACGCCGCCGCGTACGCGAAGGCAGAGAATCCCACCATGGGGCAGGTCGCCACCGGGCTCATGCTGTTGATCTGTGGCGGCATCCTTTTGGTATTCGCGATGTACCTAGGACTCAAGGTGATCAAGGCCGCGCTGGACACGATCTATCACGGCATCATGTCGATATTCGGCTTCGCGGCAGGCGGTTTCGTGTACGGCCCGACCCAGACGTTCCTGGTCCGCAACCTCGTGGACGGCTTCGTCGCAGCGGCACGGATGACGGCGTACACCATCTTCCTCGGTGTCTACGTGCTGTTCATGGGCAACCTGTTCGCGCAAGCTCGCGGCCAGGTCATGGCGGTGATCATCATCGCGGGCACCGTCGAGATCGTCGCCGTCTTCCAGCTGAAACGACTCAGCAGCGGCCTGTCCCGCGGCAACGACTGGATCGCCAACCGATTCTCCCTGGCGATCCAGGGCAGCCAGAGTAAATCGTCGAGCAGCAGCGGCGTGGCCCTCGGCATGGGCGGTGGTGGCGGGAAACCCTCGTCCGGCATGGGGTTCCTGAGCACAATCGGCGCACTCAACACCATCAACACCTCGCCCGTGACGGCGTGGCTCGCCGGGGGAACCATCAATCCGTTGAATCCCTTGGCCAACACACGCAAGAGGATCGAACGGTCCACCAGGAGAATCTTGGCCAGCCGCGAGGAGGGCTACATCGAGCATCAGCTCTCCCGGACGAACTGGCGTGGCGTCGCGGTGGCCGCGGCCAGGCAGCATGGGGGCATGAACACCCAACTCGGGGTCTCCCGCGCCCTGAAAGCCCTGCGCGACAACAAGGTTCCCGAATCGCGCGTGCATCACATGCTGCTCGCCTCGGGTGCCAGCCACGAGATGGTCAACCATTCGCTGGCCGCACTTTCCACCCAGGAATCGACGGTGTCGCAGAATCCGTACGGCTTCGCACCGTTGCAGAAGGCGATCGCGACAGCGTGGGCCGTGGAAAACCATGTCGGCCACGAGGCGCACGAGGCCTTCGCCGCCCAGGCGGTCATCGCGGCGGACAGCTTCGTCCGGCACAGCAACGCGCCTGCCCCGGGCGCCGCGGTCGACCAGGCGTTCGTGCAAAGGGTTGAGAACAATTGGCATTCGGACCGCGCACTGCGGGCGGCGATCACCCCGGACGAGTGGAACGCCGCGGGCCGTGACACCCGCTGGCACATCGGACACCGTGTGGCGACCATGCACAGGGACGCGGCCCAGGCCTACTACGCGAACCCGACCGATATCAACCGGGACGCTTTGCTGCGATCGGCCAGGCGCGTCGCCAATCTCGATCACCTGGATCCCGAGGGAGGACTCGATCCCTGGAATCCGTGATCAGGGGATCTCTGCGCGCCCAGCAGGTCCGGTCCCGTAACCTGCTCGGTTCGAGGCGATCTCCCGCCTCCCGGGTGCGATGGCCGATCAGACGTCCAGCGCGGCGGCGAACATCGGCCAGGACTGGTGCACGTCGTCTTGCCAGTACGTCCAGGCATGCGTGCCCGCGGGGCGGAGGTTGGTCGTGACCGGGATGCCGAGCGCGTGCAACCGGTCGACGAACTGACGGGTGCAACCGCCGATCACTGTCTCCATGGTCCCGCCGACCAACAGCCGATCCACCAGGCGAAGGGGGTTGCCATCGATGCCGGGATCGCCGAGCGTGTCACGGGAACCCGGCGCGCCGGTGCCCGCGGAAACGTAGAGCGCTACACCGCGCAGCCGTTCCGCCTGCACCGTCGGATCGTTCTCCACCCAGGCCGGATCGGCCGGCGGGCCCCACATGTTCGCCGCGCTCGCGCCGAACACCGCCAATTGCGAGTTGACGATCGCCTGACCCATCGCGTCGCTGGTGCGTGGGCACCCGCTGTAGGAGCCGACCGCCCGATACAGCCCCGGCGCGGCGATCGCCAGATTCAACGCCGAGGTCGCCGACATGGAAGTTCCCGCGACGGCGTTGCGGCCGTTCATCCCGAACCTGGCCGCGAGCAGCGGTGGCAGTTCCCTGGTCAGGAAGGTGGTCCACTTGTTGCGGCCGAGAACCGGGTCATCGTGCAGCCAATCGGTGTAGTAGCTGGCCCGCCCGCCCATCGGCACGATCACGTTGACCGGCTTGTCGGCGAAGAACTCGGCGACGTCGGTGCGCCGGGTCCACGGCCCGCCCTCCTCTCCGCCGTCCACGGCGTTCAGCAGGTACAGCGCGGGCGCGCCGGAACCCGGATGGGACAGCCACAAGGTGATGGGCCGCCCCATCGCTCCCGACTGGACCACGACCTCGAACTGCCGCCCGCCCAGTGGCCGCACGTCGAGAATGGCCGCGTCGGGGTCCGCGGTGGCGATCGCGGCCGGGACGAGGGCGGCGCCGACCGCGAGGAGGGAAACCAGGCATCGCATGAGCCGGTACATGGGCGGAAGTTCTATCACGGCGCGAACGCCGCACCCAGCATTCACCTGGCGTGTTCTGACAGTGAAATGAAATCGCAGCTAGCTGCTGAAATCATCGCCCGAGTAGGGCAATCTGCGAACATTCAGCAATCGAACAGCGGAACCGACGAGAACAGGCGGACGCACCCGCCGCGCGCCCAAGGTCCCGCCCGACCGCACCCGGCGACCGTCGATCAGGTGGCGGCCACACGATCGACGGGTGAGTCCTGGAAGCGGTGCGCGTGCTCGGCCACCCACTGCGCGAAAGTTCGTGCGGCGCGGCCGGTCACCCGCTCGACAGTGTCGACGACCGTCGTGGAATCTTCGCTCGGGGCGGCATACCACCCGATCACATATTCGGCGTCCGCCCGGGATACGCCGGCAGCCATCAGCCGGTCGATGGCTTGTTCATGCGTGATCGGGACGAAGGCGATGTCCCGGGCGATCGCTCGGGAGAGGATCGCGATCCGTTCACTCGGCGTCAGCGACTGCGGACCGGTGAGGTTGTACGCGCGCCCCGCGTGGCCGTCCTCGAGCAGCGCGACGGCCGCAACGGCCGCTATGTCGGCCTCGTGTACCAGTGCACTCGGGAAGTCATAGGGTTCGCGGACGACGCCCTCGGTCCGAATCGATTCGACCCAGGTCAAGGCGTTGGACATGAACTCTTGCGGTTCCAGACGCGTCCACTCCACACCCGAATCCGCCAAGGACTCCTCGACCGGCCCGACCGTCCCGCCCCACACCATGGTGATACGTCGCACGCCCGCATCGACCGCGCGGCGGATCAACTCGGTACCCACCTCGGCGAGCCCCGCCGTGAAAGTGATGTGCAGCCGGTCGGCGCCTTCCAGGACGGCGCCCAACGTCTCCGGCGCGGTGTGCGTGCCCGCCACCACTTCCACCCCAGCCGGGAACATCCCCGTTGTGGCAGATGGATTTCGCGTCAGCGCCCGAACCCGCTCTCCCCGCCGCGCCAATTCCGAAACGATATGGCGGCCGGTGTTCCCGGTGGCGCCCGTAACCAGTGTTGTCACAGTCAAGCCCTTTCGTCGGCTACGACGCTAGGAACTCAACCGCACTCGAGGTCAAGGCGAGACCAGCGCGGCGCCGAGCGGTCCCGCGAGACTCGCTCAGCGAGCGCGGACCGTCTCCCGGACAGCGACCCGGTAACGCTCGGCGATCAGCCGGACCACCGCGGGATGCACGCCGATCGGTTCGGCCACGCCGTCGGCGCCCGCCTCGTGCAGGCGCTGCTGGAACAGGCCGTGTGCCAGCAGATACGAGGCGACGAAGACCCGGCGCGCGCCCGCGGCGCGCAGTTCGGCGACAACCTCCGGTACGCGCGGCGCACCGGTGGCGACGTAGGCGATACGGACCCCGGTACCGAGGCGTTCGGCCAGCAGCGCGGCCGCGCGCCGGACGTCTTGGCGAGCGCGGGCGTCCGACGAGCCCGCGGCGGCGAAGACCACCGCGTCACCCGGGGTCCAGCCCGCGGCGCGCAGACGCATCTTCATGATTCCCGCCAGCGCGGGATCGGGGCCCATGGCCGGGGTGACCACCGTCGCGGGATGGGCGCTCTCGGAGACCTCGCGGGGTACGTCTTGGTAGACGTGATAGCCCGAAGCCAGGAACGCCGGAACCACCACGGCGGGCACGGATTCCCCGCTCGGCGCCGCCAGATCGCGCAGCACCTCCGCGGGCGACGGACCGAGCACGTCCACGAACGCCGTACGCACCCATGGCTTTTCCTCGGTGCCGGGCCCCGAAACCCCGGCGTCGAGTTCCTTCGACACGGCCTCGGCGAGCGCCGCGATCATCTGAACGCCCTTGGTGCTGCGGGTCCCGTGGGCCACCAGCACCAGGGCGGGCGGGGTCACCAGCTCCCCGCAGCCTGGATGTACCGCGGTGCCCGGGTCGGAATTCCGACGCCGGGCACCTGCGGGCCTCCTGTCGCGGTGGGCCGTGGGTTGTTGTCGGTGCATTCCGCCGGGTCCAGCGCGAGCCGGTACCCACGTTTGACCACGGTCTGAATCGCTTTCGGCGTGCCGAGCCCGGCGCGAAGGCGGGCGATGGCGGTTTCCACCGCGTGCGTGTCGTCCCCGCCACCGGGCAGCGCGGCGAGCAGGTCTTCGCGGGAGACGACCCGGCCGGGCTGGCGGGCCAGCGAGCGCATCAGCGCCATCGGCGCGGGCGCCAGCTGACGCACCTGACCGTCGACCACCACGCACCCGCCGCGCACGCTGATGTTGTGGCCGGCGGCCTGAATCCGATTGGCGCGCCTTGGCAGTTCCTCGGCGACATGGCGAGCCAGAGCTCCGAGCCGAGCACGCCCTGGCATCGAGGTGGGCACCCCGAGCTCCTCCAGTGGGGCAGCCGTGATCGGACCGACGCAGGCCGGCAGCACCCGGCCGCGCAGCGCGTACAGCAGTCCTTCCAGCAGCCCGGTTTCCTTGGCGCGCATCAACATGGACGCGACCGCGGGAGCGCTGGTGAAGGTGACGCAGTCCAGGCCGGAAGTGACGATGCCCTCGATCAGGTGATCCATCGGGCCCTGGTCGTCCGGCGGCACCCAGCGGTACACCGGCACCGGCACGACATCCGCACCCGCGCAACGCAAGACCTCACAGAAGTCCGGGACCGGTTCCCACTCGGTGGTGGCCCCGTGCAGCTGCACCGCGATCCGGACACCTTCCACGCCCTCGGCGAGCAGGTGGTCGAGCACCTCGGCGGAAGACTCGGAGGCGGGTGACCATTCCTCGCGCAGCTCGGCGGCGCGGATGGCGCCTTTGGCCTTCGGGCCGCGCGCGAGCATCCGGGTGCTGCCCAGCGTGTGGCGCAGATCCTCGGCCAGGCCCCACCCTTCGGCCGCCTCCATCCATCCGCGGAAGCCGATACCCGTGGTGGCCACGGTGATCTGCGGCGGATCGGTGACCAGCTGCCGGGTGACGCGTTCCAGTTCGTTGTCGTCGGCCAGCGGGATGATGCGGATCGCCGGTGCGGACACGATGCTCGCGCCTCGCCGTTCCAGCAGCGTGGCGAACTCTTCGGCTCGCCGGGCCGCCGTGATGCCGACCGTGAATCCGGCCAGGCTCGCGCCCGAGTCAGGTGTTGTCATGCCGATCATCCATCCGACGACGCGAGTCCGGCTGTCACCGGCTCGTTGGAAATCGAAACGATGCCGTCGTCCACGCGCACCGCGTACACCGGCAGCATCGCCGATTCGTCGTCCAGGCAGCGCCCGTCGACCAGGGAGAAGGCCTGCTTCAGCAGCGGCGAGGCCACGACGGGCACGCCGCCGCGATCGCCGACGATCCCGCGCGACATGACCGCCGCCCGTCCGATCGGATCGATATTGCCGACGGCATACAGCATGCCGTTCGCCAGCAGGAACACGGCGGCCTGTCGGCCACCTTTCAGCAACACCGCAACGCCGCGGCCGGGAATCAGATAGTCGAGACGGCATGCCTGCGTCCACCCAGTGGTGGTAGCTGCGGCGATGCCGGGGGTGTCGATCACGGTCATCGGTGTCATCCTCCAAACGCCTTACTCATTGGTACCGACGTTCTGTTTCCGGGCGGTTAAGCGGTCATTTCCCCTGCGTGGCGACCGGGACTTCGGGCAGTCCCAGCAGGACGGGAACCTTCCGCTCGCCGGATTCGTCGAACGAAATCGTCGGATCGGCCTCTTCGGGGGCGTTGACGAACGACACGAAG
The DNA here is from genome assembly GCF_040681325.1 of Nocardia sp. NPDC051787. Lineage (NCBI taxonomy): Bacteria > Bacillati > Actinomycetota > Actinomycetes > Mycobacteriales > Nocardiaceae > Nocardia > Nocardia sp. NPDC051787. The sequence goes on along the minus strand of NZ_JBFAYO010000027.1, from coordinate 29,611 downwards.
CGAGACAGCTTCTCTTCGTCTTCCAGCACCGCCGCCCACTCGTCGCGGTAGCCAGCGACATGCTGAGCCATGGCCGCCTCCAGATCCCCGGCGATGCCGAGGCTGTCCTCGCAGATCACCTGCTTGAGGTAATCCATGCCGCCTTCCAGCGCCTCCTGCCACGGCGCGGTGCGCTGCAAACGATCAGCGGTGCGGATGTAGAACATCAGGTACCGGTCGATGTACTTGATCAGCGTCTCGTCGTCGAGGTCGCCGGCCAGCAGCACCGCGTGCTTCGGGGTGAGGCCGCCGTTGCCGCCGACGTAGAGGTTCCACCCGTGCTCGGTGGCGATCACACCGACGTCCTTGCCGCGCGCCTCGGCGCATTCGCGGGCACAGCCGGACACGGCCAGCTTCAGCTTGTGCGGCGAGCGCAGGCCGCGGTAACGCTTCTCCAGCAGCACGGCCATGCCGACCGAATCCTGCTGACCGTAGCGGCACCAGGTGGAGCCGACACAGCTCTTCACGGTGCGCAGCGACTTGCCGTACGCGTGACCGGACTCCATGCCCGCGTCGACCAGGCGCTTCCAGATCAACGGCAGCTGCTCGACGCGCGCGCCGAACAGGTCGATGCGCTGGCCGCCGGTGACCTTCACATACAGCCCGAATTCCTTGGCCACCTCGCCGATGGTGATCAGCTGCTCCGCGGTGACCTCGCCGCCTGGCATCCGGGGCACCACCGAGTAGGTGCCGTTCTTCTGCAGGTTGGCCAGGAAGTGGTCGTTGGTGTCCTGCAGCGCGGCCTGCTCGCCGTCGAGGATGTGGTCGCTCGAGGTGGAGGCCAGGATGGAGGCGACGGTCGGCTTGCAGATGTCGCAGCCGGTGCCCTTGCCGTATTTGGCGATCAGGCCGGAGAAGGTGCGGATGCCGGTGACCTGGACGATCTGGAACAGCTCGGCACGCGACTGCTCGAAGTGCTCGCACAGCGCCTTGGACATCTCCACGCCGGACTGCTCGAGCAGCTTCTTGAGCATGGGAACGCAACCGCCGCAGGAGGTTCCGGCGGTGGTGCACGCCTTGATCGTGGGGACGTCGCAGGCGCCGTCGGCGATCGCCCCGCAGATCGCGCCTTTCGACACGTTGTTGCACGAGCAGATCTGCGCGTCGTCCGGCAGGGCGTCGGCGCCGAGTTCCGCGCCCGCGGGCGAGATCAGCGCGGCCGGTTCGGCGGGCAGCGGGCGGCCGACCAGCGGGCGCAGCGCCGAGTAGGCGGTGGCGTCACCGACCAGGATGCCGCCGAGCAGGGTCTTCGCGTCGTCGGAGACGACGAGTTTGGCGTAGGTGCCCTTGGCCGCGTCGTGCAGCACGACCGACAGCGCGCCTTCGGTGACGCCGTGCGCGTCACCGAAGCTGGCCACGTCGACGCCGAGCAGCTTGAGCTTGGCCGACATGTCCGCGCCGGGGAACTCGCCCGCGCCACCGAGCAGCCGGTCGGCCACGATCTCGGCGGTGCTGTAACCCGGCGCGACCAGGCCGTAGCACACGCCTTCGACCGCGGCGCATTCGCCGATGGCCCAGATGTTCGGGTCGGAGGTCTGCAGGCCGAGATCGGTGATGATGCCGCCGCGCGGGCCGACCTCCAGGCCCGCGTCCCGGGCGATCTGGTCGCGCGGGCGGACACCGGCGGAGAACACGACCAGCCCGGCCTCGATCACGGACTCGTCGGACAGCGTGACCTTCAGTCCCGTGTCGGTCTCCTCGATCGAGGAGGTGCCGACGCCGGTGTGCACGTGCAGGCCGAGGTCGGTGACCAGCCCCTCCAGGATGGCGCCGCCGCCCTCGTCGACCTGGGCGGGCATCAGCCGCGCGTTGTACTCGACCACGTGCGGGGTGAGCCCGAGCAGCCGCAGCGCGTTCGCGGCCTCCAAGCCGAGCAGACCGCCGCCGACGACCACACCGGCCGCGCCGGGTCCGGCGGCCTCCGCGGCGGCACGGATGCCGTCCAAGTCGTCGATGGTCCGGTAGACGAAGCATTCCGGGCGGTCGTGGCCGGGAACCGGCGGCACGAACGGGTAGGAGCCGGTGGCCAGCACGAGCGCGTCGTAGGCGAGGGTGTCGCCCGCCGACGTGGTGACCTTGCGCGCTTCCCGGTCGATCGACTCGGCGCGCTGCCCGAGCCGCAGCTCGACCAAGTCGTCACCGGCGTACTCGTTGCCGGGCAGCGCGAGCGCGGCGGCGTCCCAGCTGCCGACGTAGGCCGAGAGGCCGACCCGGTCGTAGGCGGGCAGCTGCTCCTCGCTGAGGATGACCACCTGCCAACGGCCTTCGGTGTCGCGCGAGCGCAACGCCTCGACGAACCGGTGCCCGACCATACCGTGGCCGACGACCACCGCGGTCTTGCGAGCGACTGTGGGGTTCATCTGTTGGTCCTCCTGGACTGGATCGAGTGTCAGGCGCGGGCCGACGAGCTGGTGGACTGGGCGGGGGCGCTTCCGGACGGGGAGCGGCCGGCTTCGGCTTCGAGCACGAAGTTCTCGGCTTCGACCACGACATCGGAGTCGGCGACGACGCGGGCGACCGGGCGGCGCAGGAAGACCGCCCAGACCACCAGCGCGCAGGCCACGTAGAAGGCCATGAACACCCAGAACGCGGTGGTCGCCGACTTGGTCGAGGCGTAGGAGGTGCGCAGCACCAGGTTGATGCCGACGCCGCCGAGCGCGCCGATGGCGCCGACGAAACCGATGAGCGCGCCGGAGGTGTTCTGCGACCACGCGGCCCGCGCGGCGGGGGTGGCGTCCAGGCTCTTGGACTTCGCCTCGAAGACCGAGGGGATGATCTTGGTGACCGATCCGTTGCCGACACCGGAGAGCACGAACAGTGCGATGAAGCCGATGACCAGCGCGGTCATCACCGCACCGCTGGCCACGCCGTTGTTGCGGTCGGCCATCGTGCTCGCCACGGCGACCAGCACCGCCGCCCCCATCATGGCGCCGAACACGTACAGGGTGACCCGGCTGCCGCCGATGCGGTCGGCCAGCTTGCCACCGTAGGGCCGGGCCAGCGAGCCGAGGAGCGGACCGAGGAACGCGATCTGCGCGGCATGCAGGGTGGCCTGCGCGACACTGTCGCCACCGGCCTTGAAGCTGATCTGCAGCACCTGGCCGAAGGCGAAGCTGTAGCCGATGAACGAGCCGAACGTGCCGATGTAGAGGAACGCGATCGCCCAGGACTGCGGCACCTTCAGGGCGGTGATCATGTAGGACAGATCGGCCTTCTGGTTGGGCAGGTTGTCCATGTACAGCGCGGCGCCGAGCCCGGCGAGCACGACGAACACCAGGTAGACCGCGCAGATCAGCGAGGCGTAGCTGTTGCCGAGGGTGGCGATCACCAGCAGGCCGATCAGCTGGATCACCGGAACGCCGATATTGCCGCCGCCCGCGTTCAGGCCGAGGGCCCAGCCCTTGAGCCGCTGCGGGTAGAAGGCGTTGATATTGGTCATCGAGGAGGCGAAGTTGCCGCCGCCGAAGCCCGCGAACGCGGCGATCACCAGGAACGTCGTGTACGAGGTGCCGGGCTGGTTGATGAAATACAGCGTGAGCAGCGTCGGGATGAGCAGCAGGACCGCGCTGAAGACGGTCCAGTTGCGCCCGCCGAAGCGCGCGGTCGCGACGGTGTAGGGAATCCGCAGGAACGCGCCCACCAGCGTGGGCATCGCGACCAGGAAGAACTTGCCCGCCGGATCGATGCCGAACTTGTCGGTGGGCATGAACAGCACCATCACCGACCAGATCGACCAGACCGAGAATCCGACGTGCTCGGCGACGACCGACCAGATCAGGTTGCGCTTGGCGATGTCCTTGCCGCCCGCTTCCCAGGCGGCGACATCCTCGGCATTCCAATGCTCGATGCGCGGCCTGCGGATCGTCGTCCGTAGCGCTTCCCAACGGTTACGCGTCAGCGTGCTCAACAGGGCCTCCCAAAGTCGGTTGGCCCCACGGTAGGAAATGGGTATTGCCGAAATGCTGCGCGAAATGACCGTCAAATCAACGGTTGCTCACGATTCCCCATGACGGCGGGTGAGTTCCGAGTGAATGTTTCGGCCGTGTGACACAGCGGTTTCCGCGCGTGACAAAATGTCCGATCTCGAATCGGACGGCCCGTGAGGTGTGACGCGCGCTACCCGCCTCTGCGCGTCGCCCACATCCTTACCCGGTTCGCACACCCACGCAACCCGAGTTGTGAGATTCGGCGAAATAGAGCTGAGCGTCAGCCCCAGGTGTCCTCGAGCATGCGAGGTTTGCAGGCTTGCCAGGCGCCGGCCAGCAAGACGAGTACGGCAGCGCCGAGCATCGCGAACGGAGCAAGCCAACCGCCGGTCGCCGTGTGCAGCATGCCGAACAGCAGAGGACCGGCACAGGCCACCGCGTATCCGACGCCCTGGGTGAAGCCGGACAGCGCGGCCGACCCGCCCGGTGTGCGGGTGCGCAGGTTGATCAGCGTCAGCGCCATCGGGAACGTGCTCGGGCCGAGACCGAGCAGCACCACCCACAGGATCGGCGCGGCCATCGGCGCGATCAGCAGCCCGGTGAAGGCGGTGAAGAACAGCACCGCGCAGCCGACCACGACGGGAAACGGATTACCGAACCGGGCCACCACGGTGGGCGCGGTCAGCGCGGCGACCAAGCCGACCACGGCGAACAGCCCCACCATCGCGCCGGCGTACCCGGCGCTCGCACCCGCCTCGCGCAGTATCTTCGGCAGCCAGGTGAACATCGCATAGGTGGTCAGCGAGGTCATACCGAACATGCCCGCCATGCCCCAGGCGATCGGCGAACGCCACACGCGTCCGGCGCGCGGCGCCTGCTCCGGTGCGGCGGTCCGATCCGCGTCGTCACGTCCGCGCAGCACCATCAGCCACGGCACCGCCGCCGCGAAGCCGAGCAGGGCCCACACCCCGAGCGAGACGCGCCATCCGTGCGCCTCGGCGACCGGCACCGCGGTGAAGGCGGGCACGACGGTGCCGAGTTGCACCATCACGATGTACAGCGAGCTGACCATCGCGAGGCGATCCGGGAAATACCGCTTCACCAGCGGCGGGATCACCACGTTGCCGATGCCCATGCCCGCGAGGGCGAGGGCGGAGAAGATCAGCAGCTCCACGGTGCCCGACATGAGCACCCGGATCAGCATGCCCGTACCGGCCATCAGCATGGCGGTCAGCGCGGTGCGCTCGAGCCCGAGCCGGGTGGCCAGGATCGGGGTGAGCAGTCCGGACAGCGCGAACATGGCGGTCGGGATCATGCCGAAAACACCGACAACAGCGGTGCCGTAGCCGATTTCGCCGCCGATCTGCTCGGCCAGGGGGCTGAACGCGGTGACGGCGACGCGCAGGGTGAGCGCGGACATCACCATCGCGGCCAGTACCAGCAGGCGGCCCTCGGTCAGCGCACGTCGACGACGCTCGATCAGGACGGATTCCTGGCGAGGCACGATTTCCGGGAGGGCCGCAGTCACCGAGAAATCATAGGATGACCGGATGATGAGCGGCAATAATTTGTGATGGGCGGTACTCTGTCGAGGTGCAACCCGTCCGGCGCACCAGCCTCATCGCCCAGGTCACCGAGCAGCTGCGGGCCGAAATTCGTTCCGGCCGTTGGCCGATCGGCTCCCGCATTCCCACCGAGCCGGAGCTCACCGAGCTCACCGGCACCGGGCGGAATACCGTGCGCGAGGCCGTCCAGGCCCTCGTGCACGCGGGCATGCTGGAACGTCGCCAGGGCTCGGGCACCTATGTGATCGCGGCTTCCGACCTCGGCGGCACCTTGGGCAAGTATTTCGCCGACGCCGAGGAACGCGACGTGCTCGAGCTGCGCCTCGCGCTGGACACCACCGCCGCCGCGCTGGCGGCCCGCCGCCGCGACGACACCGACATCGCGAACCTGCTGCGCCTGCTCGCCGAACGCGACAAGAAGTGGGACGAAGACCAGGCCGCCGCGATCGAGGCGGACGTGCAGCTGCACCGCGCGATCGTCGTCGCGAGCCACAACGCGGTTTACCTCGAGTTCTACGATTCGCTGCTGCCGATCATCGAACAGGTGATCCGGGCACGGACGGCGAAGTCCGACGACTCCTATCCCGAGGAGCACGCGGCCTTGGTGCACGCGGTGATCGACGGCGATCCCGAACGGGCCGCCTCAGCGACACGATGCTTCCTCGATTCCCTCATTGCCGAATATCCGGACGTGCGGTAATCGAGAGACCGCGGAGGTAACCAAGTGGTCACCATCGGTATCCGGCCAATGTGAGTCGGAATTGCCGGGAACGTCATCGAAAGCCACGGGGACGCAACAACCGGCTTTTACCTTTGTCTCGACCGTAGCTAGGCACTCGACAGCCGCCGGCGGCAATGCGCCGCGATGAGGGCCGGTCGAGCCGAATCGAGAGGAAGCCGATGACCGCCGTAGCCACCGGCCAGCAGTCGCAGCCAACGACTTTCGAACACAAGAAACGCGGACGCTGGATCGACCACTGGGATCCGGACAATGCGAAATTCTGGGAATCCGGCGGCGCGAAGACCGCGCGCAAGAATCTGATCTTCTCCGTGTTCGCCGAGAATCTCGGCTTCAGCGTGTGGGTCATCTGGGGCACCGTGGTGACCAGCATGGGCGCCGCGGGCTTCGACTTCCTCGCCGGCCTCGGCAAGGGCAACCCCGTCGCGGTGAGCAACGCGCTGCTGCTGACCTCGACCCCCACCCTGGTCGGCGCCGCGCTGCGCATTCCGTACACCTTCGCCATCCCCAAATTCGGCGGACGAGCGTTCACCGCGTTCAGCGCGGCCATGCTCTTGCTCCCGACCCTCGGCCTGGCGTACTTCGTCAACCAGCCCGGCACGCCCATGTGGGTCTTCCTGCTGCTGGCCGCGCTGGCCGGCGTCGGCGGCGGTAACTTCTCCTCGTCGATGGCGAACATCTCGTTCTTCTTCCCGGAAGGGAAGAAGGGTGCGGCTCTCGGCATCAATGCCGCGGGCGGCAACCTCGGCGTCGCGCAGACGCAGCTCGTCCTGCCGCTGCTGATCACCCTCGGCACCCACATCCTGGCGAAGGACCCCGCCGGCTACCGGTTCGGCATCACCCTGTCGGTGCTGGTCTGGATCCCGTTCATCCTCGTCGCCACGTTCGGCGCGCTGCGCTACATGGACAGCATCAGCACCGCGAAATCCGACGGCAAGTCCTACAAGCTGGCGCTCACCAGCCGGCACACCTGGGTGATGTCGTTCCTGTACATCGGCACTTTCGGCTCGTTCATCGGGTTCTCCTTCGCCTTCCCCACCCTGATCAAGGCCAACTTCCCGGACCTGGCCAAGATCGGCTGGATCACCACGCTCGGTAACCTCGCCTTCCTCGGCGCGCTGGTCGGCTCGTTCAGCCGTCCGTTCGGCGGCTGGGTCTCCGACAAGGTCGGCGGCGCCAAGATCACCGCGTTCGTGTTCGGCGGCATGTCGGTCGCGGTCGCGCTCATCATGGTCGCGCTGGAGCTCAAGAGCTTCCCGCTGTACCTGACCGCGTTCCTGCTGCTGTTCGTGCTCACCGGTATCGGCAACGGCTCCACCTACCGGATGATCCCGATGATCTTCAGCGCGCAGGCCAAGAAGTACGCCGCCGAACACGGCCTCGACCTCACCGAATCGGTGGCCTCGGCCAAGCGTCAGGCCGGCGCGGCCATCGGCGTGATCGGCGCGATCGGCGCCTCCGGCGGCTACCTGCTCCAGCAGGCTCTGCGCCTGTCGAACATCAACTTCGGCACCATGGCCCCCGCATTCTGGGCCTACGCCGCGACCTTCCTGGTCATGGCGGGCGTCACCTGGTGGTTCTACCTGCGGTCCTCGTTCGCCATCCAGCGCGTCCCCTCGCTCGCCTACGCGAACGTGTAACCGCCACAGCGTGTCCCGCGGTCCGGACCCCGCGGGACACGGGCGCGGCGGCCGCCGTTCCCCTCCGGCTGCCCCCGCGCCCACCGCAAGAGACCGAACCTCCGCCCCATCGACCGGGTGAAATCCCGGGTCCGGCAACGGATCCCGGCCTGCACCGGGACGACGGGCGGACGTTCGGTTTCGTCGTGCCGCCCCGCCGGCTCAGAGGTCGAGGCTGGACGATTGCGACGTCAGCTGGGTGCTCCTCGATTGGTCCTGCGACTGGAGGTTGCTCGCCGCGGTGGTCAGCGATTCCGACAGCTCACCGAGATTCTGTTGCAATAGGTTCCGGCGGCCTTCCAGATACCCGGTGAATCGCCCGAACGCGCTTGCCGCCGATTCCTTCCATCCGTCGCCGCTGTCGGCGATCGCTTGATCGACCTCTCGAAGCTTCGTGCCCGAGTCGTTGAACAGAACATCGAGCCGACCGGCCGCACCGCGTAGCAGTTCAGGATCGACAGATACGGAATCAGCCACCAACGCCCCCCTGTGTCTAGCGAATACACGTAATCGACCGCTACGATACCGGTCAGCGCAAGCAATGCGATTTCTTGGGGGGGACGCAGATCGATGCTGCTACCGGACATCCGTTGGTGGAACGAACTCGCACTGGAGATGCTCGAAACGTCACTGTCCCGCCGTCTCACCACGCTGGAGGACGTCGACAAACAGCTCGCGGACATCGGCAAACTCCCTGGCTGGCAAGGCGAAGCAGCGGACGCGGCGCACCGCAGGTTCACCCTCACCGCCGACCAGCTCACCGACGAAGCCGCGGCGCTCGGCGCCGTTCGAGAACTGACGAAACAGACCAGGGAAGCCGTCAAGCACCTGAAGGCGACCTTGGCCACGATCGACCAGACCGCCGCCGCGCACGGTCTCGAAGTCTGGGACAACGGCCACGTCACCATCGCCGACCAGCCCGGCGCTCCCGACCCGGCGTCGGTGGAGGCCTTGCGCCTAGAGCTGATCGACGCGGCACGCGCGGTCATGCGCCAAGCCGACGACATCAACGCCGACGCGGCCGCGGTTCTGAACAAAGCCGCCGACGGACAGATCGACGACAAGGACGCCGCAGACGTGGCCGCGGCCTCCACCGCTGGCGCATCCCAAGGCGGAGTGACCGCCCCCGCTCCCCCGGAAAACGCGACTCCACAGCAGAACAAGGAGTACTGGGATGCGATGGACGAACAACAGCGCCGCGAAGTCATCGAGCAGCACCCCGAATGGATCGGCAACCGGGACGGCATACCGTCCATGGCCCGCCACGAAGCGAACGTCAATCGTATCGATGACGAACGCACTCGATTGACGCAGGAGCGCGACAGACTGCGCGAGCAGCTGAAAGACGCGCCCGACGGGTCAAGGTACCCGAACGCGCCTGATCCGTATGCCAAGGAGAAAGCGGAACTGGCCGGCGTCGAGGCGAAGCTCAAGGATCTCGACGCGATCGAGGGCATCTTGAAAGACCGTCCGCTGGACCCGGCCAACCCGGACAAAGGTGCCCGCCTGCTGTTGCTGGATATGCACTCGGGAGAGAAAGGCATGGCCGCGATTGCCGTCGGCGATCCTGACAACGCGGACCATATCTCGGTTACCACGCCTGGCGTCTCCACAACGGTGCAGTCATTGGGAGGCATGACCCGCGAAGCTGCATCCGTGCAGGAAGAAGCGATGGACCAATTGAGAGCCGAGAACCGTCCGGGCGAGCGGGTGGCGTCAATTGCTTGGCTCGGGTACGAGCCCCCGCCGGAAATCGGACCGGAGGCGGCAAACGCCGACCGAGCGAAGGAAGGTGCACCCAAGCTGGCGAACTTCTTCAACGGTCTCGATGCCGCCTCGAACAAACCGGATCCGCATATCACGGCCTTGGGCCACTCCTACGGGTCCTATACGACGGCGCTCGCATTGCAGGATCCAGGCCCTGGCCAGCCGGTCGACGACGTTGTCTTTTACGGTTCACCCGGTATCAATGCCGACGACGAACCAGATCTCGGTCTACCACAGGGCCGTGGCTATGTGATGCGCGCACCGGACGACCCGATCACCTGGGCTGACGGCACCGGCATATTCGGCCCCGATCCTGTGACGACAAATCTGGAGCAACTCTCGGTTGCCGAGGCTACGACGAAAGACGGCGTCCATCGCGAAGACTCGAATGGCCACAGCGAGTACCCAAGGCCGAGTGCGAACGGCGAACTCCGCACAGCCGGATACAACATGGCTGTAATCGTCGCGGGACTGCCGCACCTGGCGGTGCGCTGACATGGCGACAAAGACAACTGCGCGAATCTTTGCGCCGATCGTCGCCGCGGCGATCCTGAGCGGATGTGGAAGCAACTTGGACGACCCGAACCACCCGGTGACCAAAGACGAGATTTCCCAAGCTGAGGCCAAGATGCGACAGCTGCCGTCTGTGGAAGCCAGTGAGCGACAACTCGCCGCGATAATCCAGCAGATCGCGGATGCCGCGAAAACCGTTGCACCTGGACTGGACTGGCGTGTCGATGCCAATCGCGGACAGGACACGCAGGGTTGCCCACCTCCGTACCTGCAGACCGACGGAGTGTCGATGTCAACCGACCGCCTCGTCTCGTCGGCACCGATTGCCGACAGCGCGTGGTCCAGCGTCCTGAATCTCGCGCGCGACATCGCAGCACCACACGGGATAACGTCACTTACCGTTCGCGTCGACAAGCCCGGAGATCACGACGCGATACTGCACTCCCTCGACAACGGCAATGAGATCAAGATCCTCACCCGTAAGGCCGCCGTCATCGGAGGCTCAACAGGCTGCCGCTACCGCGAAGAAGACCTCCGGCAGCAACCCGGAAACTGATCGGCAGTGGGGCTCGAACCCACGTCGACAGCTACCTGGCAATGCCCTCGATCGCGATCCATCGCACTGCCGCCTTGCGCCGATCCTCACATTGGCCCGCTCAGGCCCACGAACACAATCCGTCCACACTTGGCGGCAGGCAGACGCGGATGCCCCCGTGACTCGACAGGCAACCGCGCCGCACGCCTTCATCTGTGGGATGTTCGGCCTGACGTGTCGAGTCGTTGTCAGGTCACTCCCCTTCGGTCCAGAAACGTTGTAGACGCGCGATCGCCTCGTCCTTGCTCATTGCCGCGACCACATCAGCGCCCAAGCCCACTCGATGGATCAGCAGGTGCACAAGATCGGCGGGGAGAGACCCGCGTGGCGGCTCCACGGTGCCCCGATTCGGTACCACTCCGTCGAGCACGCACTGCCAGAAGGTTTCCTCAGTGACATCGAGTTGGTCCCGAAGGATATGGGACCACAGGGCATCACCATAACCTGTGCGATCGACTGGGTGGGAGATACGAGTGCGCAGGATTCTGCCGTCCGGAGCATCGAACTCGTATGTCACGTGGTGCGTTCCGGTACGGCCGCGCGCATCGCGCACCTGTTGCCAACCCTCCGTCTTACAGAACCGCTCGTGCCGCTCCCGGGTCGGTTCCGGCCATGCCATCAGGCGGCCCCGACCAACCAGTCGCGCAGCTGCGCGTCGTCGCTGAGCCCGATCAACTGAACCAACCCCCAGTTCTCCCGATGATTCGGCGCGGCACGCAGTCGACTCTGCCAGTCGTCGGCGTACTCACGCAGCGCGAGAATCATCTCGTCCACAGCTTCGTCGAAGGTGGCGCCGTCTGCCGCGACGGGAAGTCCCGGCAAAAACACAGACCACCCCCCGTTCTCCGCCACCACCTGGGCGTTGGCGGCGCACAGCTTGGTCAGGGCATAACGTAGGCGTTCCGCATCGACGACCGCAGTGTATTCGTCGTCACGACGGACAGTGGCAACTCGCCCCTGTCCCGCGGCATCCAGCAGGTCCTTCAGATGTGCACGGGCTTCGGTGTAGCTCTCGTAATGCACGGCGGACATGGCAACCTCCATTCGCTGTGACCAGCATGCCGACGAGCCTGCGGTACGTCAAGTACGTAGCTCGCCAAAAGGTTCAATTGGGCGCAGTATCGCTCGAATAGGTGATACGTCCCGGCCCCCACTGATGGTCAATAAGGTAGGTGGACCCTGTCGCGCACTTCCGTGACGGTGCGGTTGATCATCTGCTGCAAGGTGGTGGCGATGCGTTCATTGGTGGTGGGTTTGACAGTCAGCGTGTCGGTGCCGAAGGTGACACGCACTCCGGCATGCGCACGCAACCTGCGGTCGCGCCGGGCGCCGGCGAACGCGGCCAGTTCCACCCGCGCCTCCGGCGCCAGCAGCACTTCGACCGCACGCAGCAGATTGTCATCGATGCGCGGGCGCAACGACTGCGCCGCCGCCCGCCGCAACCGCAGACTTTCCGACTGGAACTCGGTCGTGTACTGGTGCCGCAGTGGATAGGGCAGCACGTCCCGTCCGGTGGATTCCCACAGAATCCGGAATTCGAGCGCGCTGAACCGCCAGCTCTGCACGTCAGGCATGGGAGAGGTCCTTACGACGCCGGGTTGTCACCGATGACCGGCGGCACCGTCCTCGGCAGGTCATCCAGCCCGGTGAGCTCATTGCCGTGTTCCTGCGTGATCAGGTAGTCGGGAACGCCCTTGCTGGATTCGTCATCGGACTTGCCGCCGCGCGCACCGGGCGCCATTCCGCCCGGCATACCGCCCATGCCGGGCCGTCCGGACGGGCTACCCGACCGGGAGGCGGCCGGGACGGCTCCGGTCGGGTTCGGTGTGCCCGGACGCCCCGCAGGGGGCACGGAAACACCCGGCGCGCCGGGACCGGTGGGACTTCCGGGGCTGCCCGGCGTGCTGAGATTCGGGCTGCCGGGAGTGCCAGGGGTACTGGGAGTGGTGGAGGCGGGTGTGGTCGAAGCCGGCGTCGTGGACGCCGGATCGGTGCTGGTCGACTGCGGTGTCCCCGCCCGGTTATCCGTGGGCTGGGTGCCCGCGGGAGTGGTCGAGTCGGTGGGCGAGTCGGTGCCGGGCGGGTTGGAGCCGGGAGACGGTGTGCCCGAGGGGTTTCCGCTACCGGAATTGGTCCCACGGGGATTGGTACCGCCCGGGTCGGTGCCGCCCGGATTCGTGACAGGCGTCGGACGGGGGATCACCGGCACATTGGTATCGGACTCCATCACAACCGGCGCGTACACGGTACGTAGCACGCGCAACGCCTCGGCCTTCGCATTGTGCTGGGCGACATCGTCGTTGCGCCAGCCACGCCCGGCCACCCAGGCACGCACGTTGTCCACGCCGCTGCGATGTTCCGGTGCGTGCGGGACCAGCTGCACGGTGGGCTCCAACCCGGTCCGCAATTCGGCCAATTTGCTGCTGGTCAGACGAGCCGCATTCGTGACCTGCTCGCCCTGGGCGGCGTAGTCGCGGACCGCGCTCGCCGCCGCGTCACGCGCCGCTCCGCGCCAGACGCTCTCGTCGGTTCCGCGCGCCATTGCGGTGGTGAATTCGGTCAGAGAATTATGGTTGCGGTCAGCGATGTTGTTCCAGCTGGCGATCAGGTCATTGACCGCGGCCAACCCGATTTGATCGACTTTGTGACGCAGCGTGGCAACGTCGAACTTTTCGAACTCGTCCGCATCGAGCACTTCCCTGGGCCGGAATTCTCCCTGAAAGCCCAGGCCGGCAGCCCCACTGCGCACGCCGTCGCGCTGTCGGTTGTATCTGTCCTGCACAGCGAACGGATCGACATCGGGCCGCAGCTCTTCGCCGGAGATCCAGTTGGTGACGTTGCGGAGCACCGTCGAACCCAGATCGAAGTTGAGGACCTGTAGGCCACTGAATGGATTGCCCATCAGCGCATCTGCTCGGTGGCGTTCGCGATCGTGGCCGGGTTCTCGACGTCCTGACCCGTGACGCGCTCGAACGAGATCGCCATGACCTCACGCATGTTCTTCACGGCACCGCCCACGCGTGGCCGAACAGCTGTGAGAGCACACTCGGCCGTGCTCGTTCATCTGTGATATCGCCGCTCGCCGATCCCATCGATCTCCTTCAGCACCTGCCGCAGGAAGGACTCAGGTGGCCGACCGGCCCCCTCCGGGGCGTCGAGCAGGGTTTCCAGGACCGGCGCGATCGAAGGGGCGCTATCCACGGCAACTCGGACGAGACCGAGTTCGGCACACCGAGACAGCGCTGGAGTCAGGCAGGTAGCCGCCTGATCAATCCGTCCGGCGGCGCAAAGGCAACCGCCGTATAGCAATTGAGCCTGCAAGAGCGCGCGGGGGCGAGGCTGGGTACGGATTTCGGCAACGATCCGTTCGGCGGCGGCGGCGGCACGCTCGGCGGCGTCCGGTGACTGTTGGGAGAGCAGGAGGCGAATGGCCGACTCGTGGGTGAGTTCGGCGGTGACCGCGAGTGGGTGGTTCGGTTGCCGGTGGTACGCGGGCAGGTGCTCGAGCCTGTGCCGGTCTTCGTCGGTGATCGGCAGACCCAGTCGTACCCGCTCGTTCACGATGCGGGCGGTCAGCCGCGGCAGCGCGAGATGCTCCGCGACCATCTGTCCCTCGTCCAACCGTCGTCGTGCGGCATCGAGGTCGCCGCGCAGTGCTGTCAGTCTGGCACCGGTTCCGTAGGTGGCGACCAGGAATTCCATAGCACCGGCATCGACGCCGGGACCGGGGGCCAGCAGCTCGGCGGCTTCGGTGTATTGCCCTTTCTGATAGAGCAATTCGCCGAGCAGGCCGCTGGCCAGCCTGGTCGCGTGGGACTGGCTGCCGGTATGCCGGGCGAGGTCGAGTGCGGAGCGGAAGATCGCCTCTGCTTCGGCGACATCGAGCTGTTCTGCGGCGGCTTCGCCGGCGATGCTGGCGCCGTATACCACGCCGGCCGGGCCGTTGGTGCGGGTCCGGTAGGGCGCGGCCCATGCGTGCCAACGGCGGGCGTCGGCGAAGTCGAAACGATAGAAAGCGGCCGCTTCCGCGGTGGTGGCCGCCAGGCTGGCGAAGAACGACCGTCCCGACCGCCGCAGCCATGCCGCCGCGGCATCCGGGAAATCCTTGAATCGGTCCGTCACGAGGTATTCCGCGGCTCGCGTCACATCGGCCTGGATGCGCAGGTCCGCGGTCCCGGAATCGTCCGCTGCGGCGGTTGCCAGGGCGGCGTCCACGCGATCCAGCGCGGTCCGGATGGCGGCGGGGCGCTGCAGTGAGATGTTGGCCCAGGCAACCGACAATTGCAGCCGTGGATCGGCCACCGTGATCGCAGCGGGCAGTTTCTTCACCAGCCCCAGGAAGGTGGCCATGCGGGAATCTTCGATCAGCGTGTCAGCGTGTTCTTGCACCAGTTGTTTCGCCTGCTCGGCGGCGCCTGCCGCGAGTGCGTGATCCACGGCTTCGGTGAGCATTTCATGCCCGGCGAACCAGGTCGACGCGGTCAGGTGCAGTTGTTCGAGCCGGCCGGGATGCTGCCGGATCAGCCTGCGGCGCAAGAAGTCCGCGAAGAGGCCGTGGTAACGGAACCAGCGCAGCTCGTCGTCGACGCTACGCAGGAACAGGTCTCGACGCCGCACCTCCTCGAGCCGTTCCTGCCCTGACTGCACTCCGGTCAGCGCCTCCGCGAGATCACCGCAGATGGTGTCGGTGACCGCGGTCCGGGTGACGAAGTCCAGCATCGCGGGTTCCAGCGCGCTGACCACGTTTTCCATCAGGTATTCGCCGATGGCATAGTGCTGCCCCGAGATCTGGTCCAGATGGACCCCGGGATCATCCTTGCCGCGCAGTGACAGTGAGGCGAGCTGCAGCGCCGCCACCCAGCCCTCCGTCGACTCGCGCAGCCGGTTCACGTCGGCGTCGGAGAGGTGCAATCTCTTCACACCGACCAGGAAATCCGCCGCTTCCCCGGAATCGAAGCGCAATGCGCTCTCATCGATTTCCACCAGCTCGTCCTGAACGCTCATGCGCGCCAAGGGAAGACCGGTACGGGTGCGGCTGGTGACGATCAACCGCAGATGGTGGCACCCGTTGTCGAGCAGGAACTCCATCGCGGCGAGTGTCGCCGGACTGGTCACTTGGTGCCAATCGTCGATCACGACGGCGACGGGCTCCCCACTGTCGTGGATCTCGTTGATCAGGGCCGTCATCACCTGCTGTGCGGCGCCGGCGGAACGCTCCTCGAGAATCTGCGTCAGTTCGATCGCCAGCGTCGGGCGAACCTGCCGAATCGCCTCCACCAAGTGGCTCAGGAACCAGACGACATTGTTGTCGTCCTCCGCTATCGCCAACCAGGCGGTCCGGACGCCGTCCGCGTCGAGGGCGTGCGCCCACTGCGCGGCCAGGGTGCTCTTGCCGAAACCGGCCGGGCCGTGAATGAGGACCAGCCGCCTGGATTGTCCCTCCCGTAAGGTCTCCAGCAACCGTGGGCGAGCGACCAGTCGGCGCAGCGTCGTCGGTGGACGGAATCGGGTCTTCGGGGCCGATTGCGGGCGCAACGCGATGGCGGCCGACGCTGTCGGCGCCATCGGGCGGCCGCCGACGACCGACCGGGTTTCGGCGAACCCGTCGTGCTCCGGGACGGCCATCGTGTCCAGCGGCAGCCCGCAGGAGAACTGCACGCTGCGCAACCGCTCGCCGAAGTCCCGGGCAGTGGCAGGCCGGTCGGCGGGATCGGTGGCCATCGCGGCTTCGAGGACGTCGCACACCATTGCCGGTACACCGGCCGATCGCAGGTCGGGGACGGGTTCCGAGGTGATGCGCACGAACTGCGCCACCATCGACTCGCCCGCCTGGCGCTCGAACGCGGCGTGGCCGGTGAGAGCCGCGAACAGCGTCGCGCCCAGCCCGTAGATATCGGAGCGTACCGACGGAGGTTCGCCGCGGATCACCTCCGGAGCCGTGTAGGCCGGGGTCCCCGCGACGAGACCGGCCGCTGTCTCGAACGCGCCGCCGACCCGCGCGATACCGAAGTCCGCCAGCTGCGGTTCGCCGTAGTCGCTGATCAGCACGTTGGCGGGATTGACGTCGCGATGGATGACGCCGCAGGCGTGCGCGGTCGCCAGCGCGCCCGCCAGCTTCACGCCGACGGACAGCACCTCCTGCCAGGGCAATGGTCCGTCGGTTCGAATCCGTGCGTCGAGTGAGCCTCGGGCGTGCAGGGGCATCACCAGGAACGGCCGTCCGGTCGCGGTGATGTCGGAGGTCAGCACCTGGACGATGTTCGGGTGAGTGGAGAACTTCCCCAGCGCACGTTGTTCGCGCAGGAAGCGGGCGCGGTCCTCAGCGTCGACCGTGGAGCCGAGAACCTTGACCGCCACGGCCCGATCGAGTGCGGGCTCGGTACACCGGTACACGATGCCGAACGCGCCGCGGCCGATTTCCTCGGCATCGGCGAACCCGGCCGCGGCCAGCTCCGCCACGATGCCGAACGTCGGGTCGCGTTGCGTCCCCTCGGTCCTACCCTCGGACACGCTCGATCACCGGCGCGTACTTCCCGGAAACTCGCGTCTGCGCCGACCTGCCACCCCGACCACACCATGAGAGACTCATGTACTCACCTCTGGAGGCGAAAACCTGTTGGTCCCGATAAGTCGATCATAAGCCGTTGCGACGAGGGCACGGCGTGCCGGCTGTCGAACCGGCCGAGGCAGCTCCGCCGGCATGGGGTCGGTCGTGCTCCACCGGCAACACTCTGCCGCATCCGGCGGAAAACCCGATCACCGACATCGAGGATCCGATTTCGGCCCCCCGGATCGGCCGGCCTCAGGTCACGACGCGTTGGTTCGGGCGCGGGCGCGATGGTCGCGATGGTGTGTCACCAACTCCGTGGTCGGCACACGTTGGCACGAAACCGGCCCAGAACCTATGTTTTCTTCGCGATTCGTACCGTTGCGGGGCACGAGAAGCCGGTGTTACTGCTCCGGTGGGCCTGGTTGGCCGATGCTGGTCGGCGTACCGATCCAGTCCCTTTGTTCGTAGAGGTGCCGTCGTGACCGAGTCAGTCATCCAGCTCCCCACACCCGGAGAGCTCGCTTTCAAGACATTCGACCGAATTGCCAAACGTGGCCCGGTCGTTCAGATCGAACTTCCGGGAGGTGTGCCGGCTTGGATCGCAACCAGCCATCAAGCGGTCAGCGAAGTCCTCGCCTGCGATGCCAAACTGTTCAGCAAGAACGCGAAGAACTGCCCTGCGCTGCACGACGGCACAATCCCGGCCGACTGGCCCTTGCGCGCACTCACCGACCTCGACCATATGCTCAACAAGGACGGCGCCGAGCATCGGCGGCTGCGCAAGACGATCAGCCAGGCATTCACCCCGGGGAGGGTAGCCGCGCTCGAGCCGCGGATCCAGAAAATCGCGTCCAGCCTCATCGATAACCTTCCCGACGGTGACCAGATCGATATAGTCGACTCCTTCACCACACCACTCCCGGTCCACGTAATCTGCGAACTGTTCGGTGTGCCGGAATCCGATCGTCCGCAGATCCGGCAATGGGCCACTACAGTCGTGTCACATACGAGCACAGCCCAGCAAATGCAATCCGCGGTGCAGGGCATGTTCGGTTACCTCGCCGAACTGCTCGAACGTAAACGAACCGAACCGGGCGATGACCTCACCTCCGCGTTGTTGCAGGCCAATGCGGAGAACGACCTGTCCACCGACGAGCTGGTCAATATGCTGTGGTTGGTACTCGTCGCCGGCCACGAGACCACCGTCCACTTACTGAGCAACGCGGTGGTAACGCTGTGCGCCCATCCCGAACAACGAGCGATCGCGCTCGCCGAAGATCGATGGTCCGACGTCGTAGAGGAAATGCTCCGCTATCGCTCGTCGGTAACCATCCCCTTCGTGCGGTACGCACAAGAAGATGTCACGATCGCCGGATCCCGAATCCCCGCGGGCAGCTTGGTGTTCTGGTACGGCGGCGTCGGAAGAGACCCCGAGCACTATCCGAATGCCGATACGTTCGACCTCGATCACGACCACCGCGACCAACTGGCATTCGGCCGAGGGCCGCACTTCTGCCTCGGCGCCCCGCTGGCGCGACTGGAAAGCCGAATCGCGCTCTCCGCGCTATTCACTCGGTACCCCCGGTTGAGCCTTGCCTGCGACCCGGAAGATGTTCCATTCGGGCCACAGTTTCTGACCGTCGGCCCGCTGACCGTTCCGGTTCGCCTCGCTCCCACCGTGTGACCACGCGGGGGCCGGATCACATGAACCGAGATCCGGCCCCCTCAAGGGCGATGTTCGAACTCTTGTCGAGCACCGATCCGCGGCACCGGCTGGTCGGCAAGTTCGGCCAGCCTCCGCCGCCGGAATTCGCCCGGAGTTTCGCCGTAGCGCGCTTTGAACGCAGAAGCGAACCACGTTGGAGCGAAGCCGCTGCTGACCGCCACCTGCCGGATGGACATGGCATCACGTCCGGGGTTCGCCAGCAGATCGCGAGCCGCACGCAGTGTCTCGTCCTGACGCACATCTCGGTATGTCGTTCCGGATTGCCGCAGCACGGACCGCAATTTGCGCGGCGACCATCCGAGCGCGCGCGCAACTGCAGGCAACCGGAGGTCGCCGACGCCGACGTTCTCCCGCACATACCGCCGGATGGCCTCGACTGTCTCGCTCAGGTGAGCCTGCTGCGGGTGCATATCGCCGACGGCGAGCATGCACAACAGTTCACTGATCCGTTCACAGACGGCATTGAATTCTCGATCGGAAAGATTCGACCGCTCGGCGTGTACGCGACGGATCATGTCCCATACGACCCGCCCGAGCCCGGAATTCAGGTCATGCACCCGCGCCGGCGCGACGCACGGCTCGACTCGATGGTCGATTTCCACACGCGGTACTTGGAAGGCGTAGCTCACGGAAGACGGCATGTGAATCTGAACTACCTCGTCGAACCGCATCATCATAAATCCGCCCGGCATAACTCGAATAGTGTCGTCGCCATACCGGAGCGAAAAAGGGCCGCGCTCGGGAAGAACTATCCAGTAGATCTCATCGAGCGGAACCTTGCGGACATTCGACGGGGTGCGGTACGAAATCCGCTCACCGCGCTGATTCCAGTGCAACATGTTATAGGCTGCCGTTTCCTGGGCCACCAGCGTCGCATGCCATCGCTCTGGTTCGCGGTACTTCTGCTCCATCGGAACGAAGCTGTTGCTGACTTCCGTCCAGAGTTTCGAATCGTCGACGGTAAAGTCATAGTATTTCACAGCAAGCACCGCCTCGTCTGCAACATTCCACGTACGAAAAGCTGGTTCCGCGCGGTCGACGACTCGGGTCGGCAACTCGAGCGTCGAGTCCATGGCCGGGTCGTTGCCGAGAACACAAACCGCCACAAGACAAGCCGCCGACCAACACCATCCATAACCGTCACCGCGTAGAACCCGGCGGTACCGGTGTACGGCTGGGCGACGGACGCGGACATGCCCTCTCCAGGAAAGCAATCAACAGGTGACACACGTGCCCGGCGAGCACGTGTCACGTCAGTGTCGACGGCTGCCGCGCGTCACATCACGATAACCGGTAGACCCTGCCCCGCAACAGAATTCGACGGCAACGAAAACATAAGCGCCGAGCGGTGAGCAAGGCAACAGCCCTGCCCTGGTGAACGGCCGAGGTGAGGCGGAGGGCCGGGCTATGCCCTGCCCGGCCCTCCTGTATTGCGAGCGGGATTCGAACCCGCGCCCCTCGGGTTAACAGCCCGATGCTCTTCCATTGAGCTATCGCTGCACCACCTGTGACCACTGCGCCCGCGAGTGCGATTCATCATGATGTACCCCGCGCGTTGCCTTTACGCCACAGCGCCACGTAGAGGCGCTGCCCGGACTCGAACCGGGATTTCGGGGGTGCGTCGCGTCCGCACCCATGAGCTCGAGGTCGATGGAGTTGTTGAGCTTGGAGCAAGAGTCTGAGTCTCATCGGCTGGGCACTGCCCCGCCGTCAGCTTGACCTTCAACTTCAACTTGTGCTCCATCCCCCCGAAGGGGGAATCTATGGGCCCCGGGCTAACCGAACAGATAGCCGAGGATTGCCTCGCCCGGCTTGACGTCGGTCACCGGGGTCGAATTCGCTGTTTCCCGAGCGTACCTCACCGCATCGGTCAGCTTCGCGAGCCGAGCCCGCATCTCACTGACCTCCTTGGCCGGCAGCGCCCCCGAGAACTTCGTGGTCGTCCAGCGCCCCACCACCACATCCTCGTGGTACACCTGCACCTGGGCCGGGTGCTTGTCGGTGGCCTCGGCCAGCACGTGGTTGCGCGGCACCTTCTTGGTCCGCACCGTCTGGCTGGGCTCGGTGGCGAAGCAATCGGCCACATCGTCGAAAGACCAGGCCTCGGCCGGGTCGAGAGTCGGCAGCTTGGCGATGAACGACTTCAATTCACCCAGCTGCTTCTCCAGGAACAGCAGGTAGGTCACCGGCAGGTCCGTGGCGAGGGTGTGTCCGTCCACCACCAGGTCGGCCTTCGCCGAACAGTTGGCCACGTCCTTCGTGGCAGTGACGTCCAACAGCCTCGTCAGGGCGGTCTTGACGTCCGCGATCACTTCGCTGACCCGGACCTGAACCCGCTTCGACTCCGGCGGGAGCGCCTCACCCTCGTCGTCCAACGGCCGGTAGGCACGGGCAATGCCGGCGAGCAGCTCGGTCTTGCCCACCCGCTGGTACGCGGTGGCGAGGTCGGCATTCGCCTGAGACTTGGCACCCTTCTCGATAGCGATGAGCTGGTTCAGCTTGGCAGTCACGATGGTTCCTCTCCGGTTGCCCGGTCCGACTACGGTGTCACAGTAGTGGAGCGACGCCGCGTCCACCAGCGAATTACCCGCCGATGACATCGAAAGCCGTTGCTGTGCGGGCATTCTCATCATCACTGGGCGCGATGGTCGGCGCGACCGTG
Organism: Nocardia sp. NPDC051787; assembly: GCF_040681325.1. Taxonomy (NCBI): domain Bacteria; kingdom Bacillati; phylum Actinomycetota; class Actinomycetes; order Mycobacteriales; family Nocardiaceae; genus Nocardia; species Nocardia sp. NPDC051787. The sequence continues at coordinate 7,850 of NZ_JBFAYO010000027.1, read as the reverse complement.
GTCCCGGATTCGGGGCCAGGGTTGCGCACTGTACGTGGCGCACCTGCGCTTCGGGCATCCCCGTGCGTGATTCCGCGGAGTCCGGCCGCATTTCGCTCCTCGAAGTCCTTCTCCGGCAGGAGACGCGGCCTTGGGGCCCGATATCAAGAAGACCACCGAGGAGCACGCTCGGCGAGCAATAGACCGGCTTCGTCGCTGCCGAATCAAAATCCTTCTCCGATACGGGAATAGCGGCTAAGGACTTGTATGGGCCGCGCGTAGGGTGGCGTTTCGAGCAACCACGTTGATCGTGAAATCCCGAGCCGATGGTCGCTGCAGAAGGGACGCATCCCGGCTTAGGGCGGGGAGGAACTCGATGAAGATACGTTCCGCTGCCGTCGCCACAACTGTGGTCGGCGTCCTGGCCGTGGGCTCGGCAACAAGCAACGCCGGCCCCGCGGCGGCAGCACCGCTGCCGCCGGAATGCACGGCGCAGGGTCATCACGTCACCTGCACCTACACCGCCAACCAGCCGCTACCGGTCGGCTATGGCAGCGGCACATTCCTGCCGCTGCCCCTGACGGTCGTCCATGTGCGCATCGATGCCGTCGGCGATTCAGGCGAGGACAGCTGCTGCCACACCATCGCCCCGGGTGGACGCGCCGCCCGCGTGACGGGCGACGTCTGGGTCCCGCCCGGGGCGCGGCTGATCATCCGGGTTGCCGAGCCCGCGGGCGGCAGCAGTGGTGGGCGTACGCGCCCATATCCGGGCGCGAATCCCGCGGCCTACCCGAATGTCATGGGCGGCAATGGTGGTGGCGCGTCGTCGGTAGGGCTGGACCTCGGTGTCAGGCTCCCGCCCAGCACGGTCCCCAGCACGGTCGAACTCGCCACTGCCGCCGGTGGTGGCGGGGGCGCGGCGACCTGGGACGGGCGGCTGTCCCCGGGTGGTGACGCGGGCATGCCCGGTGCCGGTGCCCGCGGTGGCGCGGCGGGCGGTCCGGAGACCGCGCTGGCACCGGGCGGCGGCCGGGACGTGTTCGGTCCCGAATCGCATGCGGGCGGCGACGGCGGCCCCGGATACGGGGGCTTCGGCGGCGGCGGGGTCGCGGGCACCGGCAGCGGGATCGGTGGCGGCGGTGGAGGTGGCGCGGGATGGCGCGGCGGCGGTGGAGGCGGGGTCGGCGGGCGCAGCGACGACGGGCGCGGCGACCCGGACACCCCACCCGGCGCCGGCGGTGGCGGCGCATCACTGATTCCGCCCGGCGGCGCGGTCACGCTCGCCGAACGCAACGAACAACCGCGGGTCGTGATCAGCTTCGACGTGCTGCCGATCCCGGGCAGTTAGCGAGTGTCCGCGTGGAGCTGTCGATCGCGGCCAGCCTGTTCATGGCGGAGTTGTACGCGCCCGAGCAAGGCTCGAGCTACCGGCGCTCAGAGACAGAAGTTTCGGACTCCTGCGATGTCCGATCGACTGAGCGCGGCTGCACATCAGCCCGGCTGGTCGGTGGTATTGGCGATCTGGGTGGCGTTCTCGATGTCTTGTCCGGTGATGCGCTTGAAGGAGATCGCCATGACCTCGCGCATGTTCTTCACGGTCTCGATCTGCTCGAGGATGACCTGGTCGATTGAATTGGCTTCGCCGGTGGCCTGTTTCAGGAACTTCTTTTCCAGGTCGTGCGCCATCTTGAAATCGCCGAAACCGGAAACACGCTGAGTTCTGCGAGCGTCGATGAGTATTTCTTCTAGGTCGGCGATGTGCTGGTCACATGCTTTCGCGCAGTGATATGCGGCGTTCTCGTCGTCGAGGTACAGCTCTCCTGCTCGCGCTTGGCTGGCAAGCCGACTCCACACTGATGCATTGTCCTCGCTCATGTGATCCCCCTCTGATCAACGCGGCAGCACAGGCACAATCGATTCGCCAACCCGATGCAAGACTGTGCACGGCTCTTCGAGATCGTCCTGACCAGCCCGATTCGAAATGGACAATTGCAGTACCCCTTGGGACGCGGGGAACACGACATCGCACTCCAGATCTTTCGCTGCGCCCTCGACCCTGAACTGCCGTCCTTGACGGCCCGCGACCGCGACATCCTTGAACTCGACGTTGCCGGGCTTACTCTCGACCTCCGAGACCGTGCGGCCGGTTGAATACACCGTAATGAAGTACTTGGGCCCCCTCCAGCCGCAGATCTCCCAGCCGGACTGATGGACTCCGGCGATACCGGGCTTCTTGGTTGCCGGATCAACCCCCGCCGCCCGCAACGCATCATCGGGAATCCCCGTGCACGGGTCGAACAGGGCCTTCGCAGCGGTGGTGCTTGCGGTGGGCGAGTCGCTCGTGTCGTCTCCACACGCCGCGATACCCGAGATAGACAGGAAACCAAGCAGCACCAATGTGATTCGACGGCCCATTCCCCACCCTCTCGACCCGTGACGACGCAGGTTGCGCCAACAATAGCAGACGGTGGCCTCGACCGTTGTACACCGGAATCGCGGACGCCGTCTGCTTGTGACATCGTTCGACTGATCAGGCTGGCCAGGCGAATTCGTTGTTTATCACACCTGTCGTGAAGGCTTCCCACTCGCCCGGCGTGAAAAGCAGTGCCGGGCCGGCCGGGTTCTTCGAATCACGGACACCGACGTGATCGTCGACGAGCCAGGCGACTTCGACACACGATTCGCCGCCGCCGCTATGGGTCGACTTGAACCACTGCGCGCCGGATAGGTCGATGGTCAATGCTGGTAACTCCTTGCGATGTTCCTGAGCAGATCTCTCGATGGCTGCTCTTCCAGTGCAGCCCCCCGGAGGGCGTCAAATATGTCGAGATAGCGCTCTACATGGTCGTTCTCCTCGAAAATTACTGTTCCTATGGCACTTTCGGTGTAGACGACGGAGGGCTCCTCGTGCGGAAAGTCAATTAGGATGCACGGTGGTATTGCCAAACCGGCAGGGAAGCCCGCGATAAACGGAACGATTCGGATCGAAACGTTGTCTCGGGTCCCCATATCGGCAATGTGGCGAAGTTGGGCGGACATGATCCGCTCAGACCCGACGACGGTACGCAGCACCGACTCGTGCAGCAGGAACTCAGCTGGGACTGGCCTGTGTCGGCGAGTGAGTATTCTGGATCGTTGTACTCGCAGAGCCACGCGCCGCTCCACCTCTTCCCTCGTATCAGTCGGCCGATAGGCTTCCACGTTTCGTGCATAGTCGGCGGTTTGCAGCAAACCAGGAATGACGAGTGACTGAAAAAAGTGCAATCCTGTTGCTACCACCTCCAATTGGAGATAGGTGTTGAATCCTGGTCGAATAAGACTCCGGAAGTCCTGCCACCAAACCTTGCTATCGGATTGCGTTACCAGCGACTTCAGATACTCGGTCTGATCCCTCGGCAGCCCATAGAACTGACAGATGTAATCCACATCCCGAACCTTGACCTTCTCATTCTGGCCGAGTTCGAGCCGACTGAGTGTGGAGCGGCTGAACTCCAGGGCTTCGGCCACCTGTTCGAGGGTGTAGCCGTGGGCATGGCGCGCGTCGCGCATCGCTCGGCCCAGCTGACGATGCGCCAACGTCGTCCTGCTGCGGTCTGACTTGGTACCCACCATTCCGCGTTCCTCCCCTGCTTCCCACGTTGTGACCTGTGTTTTCCCACGGCGAGAGACCCCGTGCGCCGAACTCAGGAAGCATTCAGGGCATACACACCGATTGCCGCGCACCGGCCGTTTCGAGCCTCGCTTCGTGAGTACGCCCGCAGCATATGCGCATGCCCGAGCAACACGGAAGACAACTCGAGATCATGACGAATTCCCGACTGGCAGAACGCACCACGCCTGCTAGCCGGGTCCACCTGGAAGCAGTGTGCCCGCATACCAAGTGGACACGTGTCGCCGCACCGGCTCCGACCATCAAGGAGGTGGCGGGGCGATGAATCAGTACTCCCTGCTCACCCCACCCGACGTTTGTCGCCGGGCCGACGTGCGGCTGGCACACGCGCAGATGCGGGCGCATCGCACCTGCCGCGTGCAACGGTGCGTGTGGAAAGCGGCGGCGTATCACACGCTGGTGGCAGCGGGTCGGCTGACACCGCAAACACTCAGCCCACGCGAACGCGCCGCCGCACGCGGTATACCGTTCCCGGCCCATGACTGGTCCGGTGCCGCCGACCCGCGACCGGCCGCGCGCACACTGCATGAAGTGCTGGAACGGCTGTCGGAACTGGCCGTACCAGCGGAACCGCCGCGGGGGTGAACGGCGGTTGCATCGGACCACAGTCGGCGACACCCACGCTGGATGGCGGTTGGTCGGTCATCGCATCGAAATCCTGTTCTTGCGCGACGAGCGCGACCCCACACCCGCCTACCGGCTGCGCAACAACGGCGACACCGTGCCGATCCCGTTGGGGCAGAGCGGATTTATCGCATTCGACGAGCGCGGTCTGCCGGATCTCGCGCAGGTACGCGAATGGTTCCCCCGCCACTTCCAGCTCTGGGACGCCGTCCGCAAGCACTACTGGCACCTGCTGCTGCCCGCCAACGGCCCACGCACCACCGACCTACCCATCCCACCCAAGCCGCCCTACCCAACGGGCTGACGACGCACACAGCACTGCGGCGAGTGGCACATGGCTGCGGCGAAACGCGAGTAGACCCCTTCACGGTGTGCCACTCGCCAGAAGTGCCAGACCTTCCGGCCGCCGCGCGCGCCGGGTGAATTCGACCTTGTGGGTCGCCTTTGATCGAAGAGAGAGAATGTCCAAACGACGAAACCGGTCGCGGTACAAGGCAAAATCACTTCGGCAACCGCAGACGGCATCCAGCATCCGCTACCCGCCGGACACCACTATCGATGCGCTGCTGGCCACCATGATGGCCGAACGCGGCACCGACCGGACAGATCCGGGTGCCGACACCATTCACTTCTGGGGGTTCGCCAGCGCCGGCCACCCGGCCACCCAGGAGACGGCCCACACCGTGATCGCCCTCGAGCCGGACGCCGAACGCTCCCCCATCCTCGATGCGGCCGAATGGCTGATCCGCAGATTCCCGGGTCGCCTGTGGGGATTCGGGCTCGCCTACCGCACCATCGGGGAAATGTTCACCGGACCCGGCGGCGTCCCCGACGACGCGATACGGGCGGCGACATCGGGCAAACTGCACGGACGCGCAGGAGCCGACGAGATGTGCGCGGCGACGATCTTCGACGCCCGTGCACGCTCCTACATCTCACTCACCTACACCCACCTCCCTGAACTCGGACCGACACCCACCTGGGTGAACGACACCCGCACCAACACCGACACCTGGATCGACCTGTTCGATCAACGTGTCGTCGCGGCACACGCCTGGGCGGCGGCGATAACACTCGACCCCGACCGCAACCACGCCGCTATAGCCCAGCTACGGACACCGTAGGGTCGGGATCACGACTGCGGCGGGACCGGTCGGCCGAGATCCGTGCGCGTGCGCTCGGGCAGCGCATGCACCGTTCCACCGGAGCAGATCAGCGGATCGCCGCCCCGCGGGTATACACCGACCTGATCGCCAGCCGATTCGCTGAGCAGCGCCGGGAGAACACTCGCTCAGAGTGCGGCTACCCGCGGGGTGAAATTCTTCGGGACTTGGGTGCCGTCGAGCACCTGGATCCGGTCCGGCTCGAGGCGCAGGGCGGTGACGCTGTCCGGCCCTGGAACGCCGAAGGCGCGCAGATCGTAGCCGAGCGGCGGCGGCGTGGTCATGAACAGGTCCCACACGTGCTTCTTCTCCTCCGGGTCCTCGACCCAGGTGGCGATCGCTTCACCCTGCACGGCATGCTGATCCGGGCACCAGTACGAGAACGCCACCACCGGGTTGGCGGCAAGATGCCCGACCTTGACCGGCGTCTTGCCGGTGACGATCCAGCCGACCGGGCGGCCGTCGACAGATTCCCAGATCGGGTGCAGAATTCGCGATCGGGGCCTCCCGTCGCTGCCCACCGTGGTGACTGTGCACCAGATGATGTCGGAGGTGAATCGGAAGAAGTCATCCGAGATCACCGAGAAATCAGTCGCCATACCGAACTCCTCGCGTCATGTTGCCGCCAGATACTCGCACAGGGCACCGACATTGTTCGGTGGCACAACGGATATCGTCGAACCAGTTGTGCGGCATGATGTTCGACTCGTCATCGAAGCTGTCTCGTGCCCGGCGAACTGTGCGGTCTGGTGGAGCCGTTGCTACCGAAGTTTCACTCCGTGTGCGCTCACCCTGATGCGATCGCCCTCAGGCGCAACGGGAACCGGGTGTTACGCACCAAGCCTGGAGACGTGCTCGAACTATCGCCCGACGGGCTGACCCGTCGTGGTGAGCGTTTATGTATGGGTGTAGGTGTAGGAGACGCCATTGCTGGTGCCGCCCGGTGTGGTGACGGTGACGGCACGTACGCCCGTCCCTGCGGGCACCGTGGCCCTGATCCGGGTGTCGGAGGCGACGGTGAACGATGTCGCCGCCGTCGCACCGAAACGTACCGCGGTCGCGCCGGTGAATCCCGTGCCGGTGAGCGTGACGGTGTTGCCGCCCGCGGCCGGACCCGAGCTCGGGACCACCGAGGCCAGTGTGGGCGCGGCGGCGTAGGTGTAGACGACGCCATTGCTGGTGCCGCCCGCGGTGGTGACGGTGACCGCGACCGTTCCCGCGGTACCGGCGGGCACCACGGCACCGATCTGGGAAGCCGATATCACCGTGAAGGAAACAGCCGCCGTCGCATCGAAGCGCACGCCCGTGGTTCCGGTGAGGTTGGCGCCGGTGAGGGTGACTGTGTTGCCGCCGGTGGCCGGACCCGTGTTCGGGACCACCGCGGCCAGGGTGGGCGCGGCGATGTAGGTGTAGACGACGCCGTTGCTGGTGCCGCCCGCGGTGGTGACGGTGACCGTGACCGGTCCGGCGGACCTGGTGGGCGCCACAGCGGTGATCCGGGTGCCGGAGACCACGGTGTAGGAGGTCGCCGGTGTAGCGCCGAAGAGGACGGCGGTCGCGCCGGTGAATCCGGTGCCGTCGATGGTGACGGTGTTGCCGCCGGTGGTCGGCCCCGAGTTGGGGACCACCGCGGTAACCGTCGGCGCCAGGACGTAGGTGTAGAGAACGCCATTGCTGGCGCCGCCGGTCGCGGTCACCGTGACGGTAGCCGTCCCGGCGCCCCCGGCGGGTACCACGGCGCTGATCTGGGTATCCGAGACCACGACGAAGGAAGCCGCCGCGTTCGCACCGAAGGTCACCGCGGTCGCGTGGGTGAATCCCGTGCCGGTCAGGGTGACGGTGTTGCCGCCTGTCGTGCGACCCGCGTTCGGGACCACCGAGGCGAGTGTCGGCGGCGGGACGTTGGCATAGAGGACCGGGTTGCTCGTGCCACCGGCGGTGGTGACGGTGACGCCCACCGTCCCGCTTCCAGGAGGAGCGGTGACGCTGATCTCGCTGTCGGACACGACCGTGAACGCCGCGGACACCGCACCGAAACGCACCGCGGTCGCGCTGGTCAGATTCGTGCCGGTCAGGACGACCGTGGTGCCCCCGGTGTCCGGGCCGGAGTTCGGGACGATCGAGACCAGTGTGGGTGCCGGAACGTAGACGTAGGAGACGCCGTTGCTGGTTCCGCCCGGGGTCGTGACGGTGACCGCGGCTGTGCCGGTTCCCGCGGGAGCGACCGCGCTGATCTCGGTATCCGACACCACCGTGACGGAAATCGCCGCTGTGCCAGCGAAATCGACCACTCTGGCCCCGGTGAATCCGGTGCCGGTCAGCGTGACCGTGTTGCCACCGGCCTCCGGACCGGCGTCAGGATCGACCGAAGCGAGGGTCGGCGCTGGGACGAACGTGTAGAGGGCAGCGTCACT
>NZ_JBFAYO010000026.1:0-108599 GCF_040681325.1 Nocardia sp. NPDC051787 | reverse complement strand
TCCTCGGCAAGCAGATAATAGAACGGTTTCCAGTAGTCGCTGGTGGACTCGATCACCACACAGGTGACCCTCGCCGCGACCAGATGCTCACATAGCGCGAGGATCTGGCTCGTCGTCGCGCCCCACGTCGTGACCGCCGCCGACTTCGCGCGCCGACCCGATCCCTGCACCCGGACACACACCTTGGCGTCCTTCTTCGAGCAATCGATCCCCGCGCACCGCGCGTGCACCACATCCATCACGCACCACCGATCCTGACATACCTGTGTTCGATTGTGTGGGTACGCGTTTCGGGGAGGGCGGGGGTCGAACAGAAGTCTGACACTCGTGCTCGAAGACAACATTCCACGGTACCCGTGGACCAGATGGTGCCCTCCGCCCCAAGCTTCGCTGCGGGCTCACCGGCAACACCGAGACATCGGGGTCGACCGAAACACCCACCCAGCATCACCCGCCACAACCACCGACCACAACCCGCAGCCACACACCCAACCGCCACACACAGCGAATTTTCCTCACCCACGGCGGAGCGCAGCACTCCTGGAAAGCTTCGCTCGAAACTGGGGGTTGGGCCGGTGTAGTTGCGGGTAGCGCTCGCTGGCCTTCCGGTAGTGCCTCCGACTCCAGAGTTGGCGTATGCAGCGGTGCCATGATTCGGCCAGGTGTAGTGGTCTGTACGCATCCGGCACGGCGCGCCGCAGGTATTGGGGAATCGGCCCCTGTGCATGACTCGGCACAGGTATATCGCGTCCGGCACGCGGTGCCGCAGCAATCCGACCATGTCGGTGCTGGTGCGTAAGGTGCCCGTGTGGCAAAGACCAAGCCGATCTTCCGGTGTTCCGCCTGTTCGCACGAAGTCGCCAAATGGGTGGGCAAGTGTCCCGAGTGCGGGGCTTGGGGCACCGTCGACGAGGTCGCCGTCGGAGCAGGTGCGGTCGGTGCCCCTGGGCGCAAGGCGATGTTGCCCAGTACCGCGGCCGCGCCGATCTCCCAAATCGACGCCAAGGTCACCAAGGCCAGGCCGACCGGAGTCAGCGAGCTGGACCGGGTGCTCGGTGGCGGCGTCGTGCCCGGTTCGGTGGTGCTGCTGTCCGGCGAACCGGGGGTGGGCAAGTCGACGCTGCTGCTCGAGGTCGCCCATCGGTGGGCGAGGGAGCGCGACGAGAAATCGCTCTATGTCACGGCGGAGGAATCAGCGGGCCAGGTCCGGCTGCGCGCCGATCGCACCGGCGCGGTGCACGAGCGGGTCTATCTGGCGTCGGAATCGGATCTGTCGATCCTGCTCGGGCACATCGAGCAGGTGCGCCCGACGCTGCTCGTGGTCGACTCCGTACAGACCATGCTCGCTCCGGACGCCGACGGCGTGATCGGCGGCGTCACCCAGGTGCGCGCGGTGACCGCCGCGCTGACCTCGCTGGCCAAGGCGAGCGGGGTCGCGGTGCTGCTGGTCGGGCACGTCACCAAGGACGGCAACGTGGCCGGTCCGCGCACGCTCGAACACCTTGTCGACGTGGTGTTGCAGTTCGAGGGCGACAAGAACTCGACGCTGCGCATGGTGCGCGGCATCAAGAACCGTTTCGGCAGCGCCGATGAGGTGGGCTGCTTCGAACTGCACGAGGACGGTATCGCCGGTGTCGACGATCCGTCGGGCCTGTTCCTGCACCACCGGACCGATTCGGTGCCGGGCACCGCGGTGACCGTCGCGATGGACGGCAAACGACCCCTGGTGGGCGAGGTGCAGGGCCTCACCGTGAAGACCGAGATCCCGCAGCCGCGCCGCGCGGTGAGCGGGCTGGACTACAACCGGGTCGCCATGGTGCTGGCCGTCCTGCAGAGCCGCGGCCGGGTATTCCTCGGCAAAAGCGACGTCTACGCCGCGACGGTCGGCGGCATGCGCCTGGTCGAGCCCGCGGCCGACCTCGCCATCGCACTGGCCATCGCCAGCGCCGAAGCCGATGTGCCGATCCCTCCGGGCTGGGTGATCCTCGGCGAGGTCGGGCTGGCGGGCGAGGTCCGCAAGGTGACCGGCGTGAGCCGCAGACTGGCCGAAGCCGAACGCCTCGGCTTCACCACCGCCCTGATACCTCCCGGCCTTGCCCCCGCGAAAACCACTATGAAAATCCACGAGGTCAGCGACCTCCGCTCAGCCATCCGCATAGCGGGCCTCCGCAAACTGCGTGCCGCACCTGAAGAGGCTGCGAGCTAGCGCACGCTCACCACAAACGCGACCACACCGGCCCGAGCCCCGCTTTCGAGCGCAGCGAGACCGAACATTGCCCGTTCGCGGCCCGGCTCGCGTCCGAGTGGCCGATGCGCAAGCGACGAAGTCGCAAGCGGCGGTCGCTCGGACGCGAGCCACAAGGGGGCCGCGAACACGCAGCGCCGCAGGCGCTGCAAAACAGGCACAGTCAAGCGATGTTGAACGGCTCGGCCGCGCTGCGCACCGAACCCAGTTGCGCCACCACGTTGTACGCGCCCGGCGGCACCGGAACACGTTCGCCCGCACAGTTGGGCTGCGAGGTGGAGCCCGACCAGGTCACCGTGAACGCCGCCTGCTCACCGCGATTCATCGTGCGGACGTCGGGCTGGCCGTCCGGGTAGCAATCCGTGCTCGACCACAGCCGCCGCTGGCCGTCGAGCGTATGCACCGACACTTGCTGCAGACCGGAGCCCATGTCGCGGGTGCAGGCCACCGACGAGATATTGGTGATGACGATCCCGAACACCGGCTGCTCGCCGGTCCGGTAAGTGGGCTGCTCGACGGTCACTTTGATCGCGAGCGACTGGTCAGGGCACGGGGCCGCCGCCGCCACGCCGGCGGCGGACGACTTCGGTGCGCCGGAATCACCGGCGCCGGACGGCTTGGCCGCCCCGGTGTCGGCGGGCTTGGCCACGACCGAACTGGACCCGGCGACCTTGGTGTCGCCCGGCGAGTCACCGCCGCGCACGACCGCGAGCACGACCCAGATCACCAGCGCCAGCGCGACCACCAGGATGCCGATGGCGAATGCGCGACGACGCCAGTAGATCTCCGGTGGCAGCGGTCCATTCGGTTCCAGCACGCCTCAACGGTAAGGGCACGATCGGGCACAGCGTCTCAGGGGCACGGCGTGTCGGCCGCCCGCACCCGTTGGCGGCAGGTACATTCCGCCGGCACGCTGGGCAAACCTTGGGCGCGCCGCGGTTTCAGACCACCTCGCCGATGTTGCCGACGACCCGGTGCAGTTGCACTTTGCCCTCGGCCAGCTTGTAGGTGACGCACGCGATCGCGCACTCGCCGGTCGCGACCCGCTGCGAGATGATCATCGACCGCTGCATGAGCAGGCGGCTGGTCTCCACCACGTGCCTGGCCTCCATCTCGTCGACGGTGGACAGACCTTCGCGGCGTCCGATCAAAATGGACGGCGTGACCCGCTCCACAACACTGCGGATGAATCCGCCGGGGACCTCGCCGCCGTCGAGCGCGTCGATGGTCGCCTTCACGGCGCCGCAGCTGTCGTGGCCGAGCACTACGATGAGCGGCACGTTGAGCACCTGCACCCCGTACTCGATCGAGCCGAGTACAGAGCTGTCGACCACATGGCCCGCGGTGCGCACGACGAACATGTCGCCGAGGCCCTGGTCGAAGATCAATTCGGCCGCGACCCTGGAGTCGCCGCAGCCGAACAGGATCGCGTGCGGGTGCTGGCCGCTGACGAGCTTGGCCCGGTCCGCGGCGCCCTGGCTAGGATGCAGCAGCGTACCGCTGACGAAGCGTTCGTTGCCTTCTCGCAGGGACTTCCAGGCACTGATCGGGTTGGAATCCGGCATACCGACCATTGTGCACGCCGGTTGTGTTACCAGCGAGTTTGGTTGGTTACGGGTGGGCAAATACCGCCTTGCGGCGATAGGACAGGGATAGTGAGGGCAGTGCGGAACGGCGCACCGAAGGGCATCGACGCGGACACGTTGCTGGACTGGTATCGAGCGACCGCGCGCGACCTGCCGTGGCGCAGGCCGGGCGTCACCGCGTGGCAAATCCTGATGAGCGAGATCATGCTGCAACAGACCCCGGTCGTGCGCGTGGAGCCGATCTGGCGCGAGTGGGTGGCGCGCTGGCCGGTCCCATCGGCGATGGCGGCAGCCTCGCCGGCCGAAGTGCTGCGGGCCTGGGGAAAGCTCGGGTATCCGCGGCGCGCCCTGCGCCTGCACGAGTGCGCCGGAGTACTGGCGGCCGAGCACGGCGATGAGGTGCCCGCCGACGTGGAGGTGCTGCTCGGCCTGCCCGGCATCGGCGCTTACACCGCGCGCGCCGTCGCGTGTTTCGCCTACGGTCAGCGAGTTCCGGTGGTGGACACCAACGTCCGCCGCGTGGTTGCCAGAGCGGTGCACGGGCGCGCGGAAGCGGGCAATCCGTCCTCGCGCGATCTCTCCGAGACCGAAGCTCTGCTGCCACACCAGATCGACCGCGCCGCCGTATTCTCCGCGGCCCTTATGGAACTGGGCGCGACCGTGTGTACCGCGCGCACCCCGGATTGCTCGCGGTGTCCGCTGCCGAGCTGCGCGTGGATCACCGCGGGACGGCCGGCGACCGACCTGGTCCGCCGCACCCAGAAGTACGAGGGCACCGACCGCCAAGCCCGCGGTCGCCTGCTGGACGTCCTGCGCCACGCCAGCGGGCCGGTCGAGCGGATACGCCTCGATCTGGCCTGGACCCGCGACCCCGGACAACGCGATCGGGCGCTCGACTCGCTACTGGTGGACGGCCTGATCGAACAAACCGCCGATGGCTTGTTCGCGCTCGCGGGCGAGGGCGGCGGCCACGACGCGGAAGCCGTCCCGGATGGGCGCTGCCGGACGTAGTCCGTCGTCAGCCCGCGCTCGGCCGGAGCGAAGGCGGAGGCACGCCTAACCGCCGAGCACCCGCCGCAGGAAGCGCTCGACTTCCGCCCGGTAACGCTGTGGCTGGTCATCGTGCACGAGGTGCCCCGCGCCGGGGACCAAGACGTAGTCGGCTTCCGGATGCGCGGCGGCCATCCGCCGCATCTGTCCCGGTGGGGTGATGCTGTGCTCGCCCTCCAGCAGCAGGGTAGGCATCCGCACGGCGTGCCATTGCCGCCAGAAGTCCCGCGTGCCCCACTCCTCGGAGATGTCACGGAACGTGGTGACCGAACCGTGCAGCCGGTAACCCTCCGGTCCGCGCTCGAACGCGTTCAGGAAGTACTGCCCGGCCACCGGTCCGAAGAAGGAAAGCACCGCCTCGGCGTCGGGAAACGGCTGCGGCCATGCCTCGATCATCGCGGCCCAGTGCGCGGCGGTGCGGCCGGTGAAGTCCGGTGCGATGTCCTCGATCACCAGCGCTCGGACCCGCTCGGGGTGGGTCGCGGCGAACACCCAACCGTGCAGCGCGCCCATCGAATGCCCGATCACCACCATGGGCTCGGTGATTCCCGCCGTGCTCATGGCAAGGTCGTCGACGAACGCCTCGGTCGTCAGTTCCGCCGGTGCGGGCCTGCCGTGCCCGGCGGCGTCGAAGGTGTAGACGTGGCCGTGTTCGCGCAGCCAGTCCAGCTGATCGCGCCACGTGCGCGCGCTGCCCATCAGTCCGTGCAGCAGCAGAATCGGCGCGCCTGCCCCGCCTTCGTCGTGCAACATCGGTTCGACAATACGAGGCACCGAACACCTGCTCGGCGGCAACCGCTAGCTTGGACGCATGGCTGTTGTGAAGATCAACGCGATCGAGATTCCCGAGGGCGCCGGCCCCGAACTGGAGAAGCGGTTCGCCCACCGTGCGCACGCGGTCGAGAACTCGCCCGGCTTCCTCGGCTTCCAGCTGCTGCGCCCGGTCGCCGGAGAGAGCCGGTACTTCGTTGTCACGCAGTGGGATTCGGAGGAATCCTTCGCCGCGTGGCGGGACGGGCCCGCGCGCGAGGCGCACGCGGGCGAGCGCCAGAAGCCGGTCGCGACGGGCGCTTCGCTGCTCGAGTTCGAGGTCGTGCTCGACGTCGCCGGGAAGCCCGCGAACTGACCTCGGTGCCTATCGCCGGGCAGGCCTGCCTGCCCGGCGACTCGCCCGACACCGTGGTACGCCCGTGCCGGACATAGTTGACGCCGGGTGCGTGCGAGTGTCACAGTTCGAAGGACAAACGCGAAGGTGATGCGGTAATTCCGGTGAGATTCCGGAGCGGTCGCGCCACTGTGTTCCATGCACCGAGTCCGGTGCCGGAAAGCCAGACACCGGCACCGTCGCGCCACCACCCGATGGGACGCGTATCCCAAGGAGGACTCGAATGGCCATCGCGCATTCACCCAGCCGGGCAACCGATTCCCTGGCCACCGTGCTCGTCACGGTCGGTGTCGTTCTTCTCGCACTACTCACGCTCTACCTGGTCGGATTCGACCAGGGCGTCATCTCGCGCAGCGGGATGTACCTGCATGAGCTGATGCACGACGGACGCCACCTGCTGGGGCTTCCGTGCCACTGATCGGATCGCTCACGACACTGCTGCTTCGCGGCCTGCTGGCCGGCCTCATCGCCGGGCTGCTGGCCGCGACAGTCGGTTATTTCGTCGGCGAACCCAAGGTGGACGCCGCGATCGCCATCGAAGAAGCGGGTTCCGCCACCGAGCACACGCACGCCGAGTCGCCGGCCGGGCATTCGCACGGGGACGAAGAAGAACCCCTGGTGAGCCGCACCGGCCAGAAGTTCGGGCAGTTCCTCGCGCTCGGGCTGGCCGGGGTCGCGCTCGGCGCCATCTACGCCTCGGTCGCGCATGTCGCGCGCCGCTACACCACGCTGTCCGGGCCGCGGCTCGCATTGGTGCTGGGCGTAGCCGGCTGGGCCGCGATCGTCGCGGTGCCATTCTTCAAGTATCCGGCCAATCCACCGGCGGTGGGTGATCCCGACACCATCAACGACCGCACCCTGCTGTGGCTGGCGGCGGTGCTGCTCGGCATCGTGGCGGTCGGTGCCGCGGTGGCGGTGTTCACCGTGTTGCGCGCACAACTGTCCACGATCCGGCTGATCGGCGGTGTTGCCGCGTTCGTCTTGGTGACGGCGCTCGGCTACGTCCTGTTGCCCGGCGTCGACGAAGTCAGTGTGGATTTCCCGGCCACCCTGCTGTGGGAGTTCCGGATCGCGTCACTGGCCGAGACGGCGACGCTGTGGACATGCTTGGCCCTTGGCTTCGCGGCACTCACCGAGTTCGCGGCGCGTACCGATACCCCGGTACGGGTAACGGCTGCTACCGCGGACTGATTCGCGTCCGGAAGCGCTGCGGCAGTGTCGATCCTATGACCGGCACTGCCTTTCCTTCCGCCTCACTGCGGGTCCCCGCACCAAGCGCTGTTCGTGTCGCCTTCGTGGGGCTTGTCGTCGCTTTGCTGGCGGGCGTCGCCGAAGGGTTCGTGCGTACTGCGCGTGCGTTCGACGCCGAACGCGCGGACCTGCTGGCCGGATTCGGTATACGTATCGTGATCTACCTCGTGGTGCTGGCCGTCGCGGTACGTATGACGCATGGCGACCGTTGGGCGCGTCTGCTGATCACCGTGGGCATCGGCGTGTTCGGTCTGCTCTCGCTGATCAGCGAGCCGCTGGCGGCGGCCATGTCGGCGAAGGAACTGCGCGACCTGTTCACCGACGTCACCGCCGTGTCCGTATCGCTCGGTGTCTTCCGCGCAGCCCACATAGCCGCCGTACTCATCGCAGTTCCCGCGCTCTACACCCGCTCCGCCCGCCGATGGTTCCGCGAGCACTGATCCTTCGCGCACCCGCCTCGCCAAACCCGCGCCACCCGTGCAGACGCTGATACTTGGCGCACCCGCCGCGCTCCAAACCCGCGCCCCTGCGGCTGACTCCGCAGGCGGTGATTCTTCAGGCACCCGCCTCGTTCCCCGCACACGTCACCGCGGTGTGCGGGGAACAAAGCGGCCGCGCGAAACTACGCGAGGGCCGCGTCGAGGGTGATGTTGTCGACACCAGCCAGCGCCTTGCTGACCGGGCAGCCCGCCTTGGCGGCCGCAGCGGCGGCCTGGAAGGCGTCGGCGTCGATGCCGGAGACGCGACCGCGGACGGTCAGCTTGATGCCGGTGATCCGGAAGCCGCCCGCCGGGTCGGGGCCGAGGGTCACGTCGGCGGTGACGTCCAGGCTCTCCGGCGTGCCGCCCGCGTTGCCGATCTGCGCCGAGAGCGCCATCGCGTAGCAGGAGGAGTGCGCGGCCGCGATCAGTTCCTCCGGGCTGGTGGTGCCGTCGGCCTCCTCGGCGGAACGTTTCGGAAACGACACGTCGTACTTGCCGACCCCCGAACTGGTCAGCTCGACCTGTCCCGAACCCTCCTGCAGGGTGCCGGTCCAGGCGGTACGCGCGGTACGTGTGGGCATCACGGTCCTTTCGCCGATGATCGTTTGACGATTCAGGACGAACCTACCCCGGCTGCCTCGCCCCAGCCCACCGCTTCGCCGATCAGTTTCGCGCCGTCGTCCGGTCCGCACTCGCGCTGTGGTCAAAGTCCAGCGCGTTGGAATCCCAGATGCGCCAAGCACATCGGGTATGGCCGCCCAAACCAAGAGACGCTCCCTCGACCGAGCGATCGACGACGCCCGAACGCACACCTGGACCGCCAGGATGCCTCGGCGACAGGACGCGCCCGCCGGGCATCTATCCAGCGCCCGGAACCGTCGCTCGCCCGGTGGACAACGGCAGGTCACTCCGCGTTGGTGATCCTGGCCAGCACGATGCCGCCGACGATCAGTGCGAGCGCGAGTACGCGGCCCGCGCTGAGCGGGTCCTTGTTGACGACGATGCCGAGGGTGATCGCGCCGACGGCTCCGATGCCGGTGAAGACCGCGTAGGCGGTGCCGACGGGGAGCGTCTGCATCGCCCTGGACAGCAGGTACACGGCGGTGACGCCGAGGGCGAAACAGACCAGCGTCGGCACGAGTCTGGTGAAGTTCTCGGTCGGCTTGATGCTCTGCGACCAGACGATCTCCACCAGTCCGGCGATACCGAGGACCACCCAGTTCATCTCAGTACTCCTCGGCCAGATCGCGCGCCGTCGCCAGCGCGAGGGTGTAGGACACGTCGTGCTCCGCGCGCCGATGCGCGAGCGCGGGGTCCTGACGGGAATTGGCGAGCTCCGCGTGCACGAAAACCGTGTCCGCAACCGCGAAATGGCCTGCGAAGAAGTCGCGCAGAAAGCGTTCCTGATAGTCGTACGCCGCCTTGGGCGCGCCCGGCGAATACGTGCCACCACGTGCGGTCGTCACGACGAACCGCCGCTCGCCCAACGACATCCGAGGAAAGGTCACCTGGTCCAGCCATGCTTTGAGGGAGGCTGGGATCGAGTAGTTGTACATCGGAGTGCCGATCAGGATGACGTCTGCCGCGAGCAGTTCCGCGAGCAGCGGCCGGATGATCCCCCACGCGGCAGCCTGTTCCGGGGTGCGGACCAGTTCACCGAGCCGTTCCGGATCTGTACTCGGCAGGGCCAGCACCGCATCGCACAGTTCGGTCCACGCTTCCCCGATGAACGGCACCGGGTCGGCGGCCAGATCGCGGTAGCGGTAGTCGCCGTCGGGGTGCCGCGCACGCCATGCGCCGGCGAATGCGGCGCTCAGCTCCCGGCTGATCGACCGACGCCGTGCACTGGCATCGAGATGCAACAAGGTGCTCATGACCAAACCTCCAATTAATTGGACATATCGTCCGGTTCAGTTCCGAACGACGCTAGCCTTAACCGGACATATTGTCCACTTATTCCGGCGTCGGCTAGAGTCGCAGCATGGAACCCCGTGCCGACCTGCTTACCGGTACCGAGACCGGCCGGGCGAAATCGCCCGAGCGCGCGGATGCGGCGCGCAACCGGGCCAAGGTCTTGGCGGCGGCAGCGGAACTGTTCGCCAACCGGGACCCCCGTACGGTGACGATGGATGACATCGCGAAGGCGGCCGGTGTCGGTCGCGGAACCTTGTACCGGCGCTATCCGGACATCAACTCGATCGCGGTGGCACTGCTCGACGAATACGAGCACGGCCTGCAAGAAAAGTTGCTTTCCGGACCACCGCCGCTCGGCCCGGGAGCCGAACCCGGACAACGGCTGGCCGCTTTCTACGCCGCGATGGTCGAATTGCTGGACGAGCACGCGCATTTGGTGCTCGGCACCGAAATCGGCGGAGCCCGCTTCGCGACCGGCGCGTACGGCTTCTGGTACGCGCACGTGCGAGTACTGTTGGTAGCAGCGGGAATCCGGGAACCAGACGCGATGGTCGATCCGCTTCTCGCGCCGCTGGCAGCGGAGGTCTATCGGCGGCAACGGGAGCGCGGCCTCACCTCCGCGCAGATCACCGACGCGCTGCGCACAATCGCGGAAACGCTTCTCGGCGATTCACGCCAGATCGCGTTTCCGCATCAGCCAGATCGTGCCGCCCGCGAAGAGCAGGAGGTAGCTCGCCAGCACGACCAGTGATTCGGTTCTCGAAAGCACATCGAGCACACCCGGCGTGGCCGGTCCGTCGACCGTCCGCATCGCCCCGGCCAGCGACCCCGCTGCCGTGCCGGGCAGATGATCGGTAACCACCTCGATCGGCGGGAAAATGCCCGCGACGCCGCGCAGCAGGTTCTCCACCACCAGCACCCAGACCAGGCCGAGTCCCACAGCGAGTGCGGGGCCGCGAGCGATCGCGCCGATGAGGGCACCTGCCAGCGTCCACATGCCGAGAATCGCGATGCCGGTGACAATTCCGAGCAACGTCCGGTCCAGTTCCGGCAGTGCGAGCGGCTGCGATTCGGATACGGCGATCACTCCGGCCACCGCGATATCCGCGACGAACGCCGCACACACCAGCCCGGCCACCACGCCCGCGAGACTCACCACCACCGCGGCGACCGCGTGCACCCGGGAAGGCCCTTGTGTGAACACGGTTTTCCAAGTTCCCCAGCCATATCCACTGCCGATGGTCAGCGCCCCGAGGATGAGCAGCAGCGCACCGCCGAACATCGCCATGCCCTGGGTGAACACTTCCGGCACCGCAGCGGGCAACATCTGCCGCAGCAGCGCCTCGCGGGGCAGCCCATTGGACATTCGGCCGGATTCGCCCGAGGTATACGCCAGGTAGTTGAACAGATAGGCGAACGTAAGATTCAGCAGAATCCAGGTGCCCAGGATTATCCAGAACGCGGGCCACTTCCGTAGCCGCAGCGCTTCCGCTTTCGTGCTGGCCACCAGGTCACGCAGCCGCAACGTATTCATCGCACCGCCTCCAGTCGCGTCATTTCGAAGAACACTTCCTCCAGGGATTTCTCGTCGACCCGCAGTTCCAGAAGATCCGCGCCCGACGCCACGACGGCACGTGCCACCTCAGGCGCGGACACGGTCTGCGACTCGATCCGGATGCCCCGCGCGGTCAGCAACGCCGAACGCTCGCCGACCAATCGGCGCACCGCGGGTAACGCCAACTCCAGCGGCTCGGCGCGCAGCAGCAGCGACGAGGCCCCGCGCAACTCCGCGACCGTCGCTTCGGTGAGCAACCTGCCGCGCGAGATCACTCCGACCCGGTCACAGATCTCCTGCACCTCGCTGAGCAGGTGGCTCGACAGCAACACGGTGTGGCCGTCGGCGGCCAGATCCGAGATCAGCTCCCGCATTTCCGCCGTGCCCGCGGGGTCGAGGCCGTTGGTCGGCTCGTCCAGAATGAGCAGATCAGGTTCGCCGAGCAGCGCCGCGCCCACACCGAGCCGCTGTTTCATGCCCAGCGAGTAGGTGCGGAACTTGTCGTCCGCGCGGGGCGTCAAGCCGACCCGGTGCAGCGCGTCCGTCACGTCGGTCCGGCCGAGGCCGCGGTACTTCGCCAGCACCAGCAGGTTGTCCCGGCCGGAGAGGTAGGGATAGAAACCAGGGCCTTCGATGAGCACACCGATCCGGCGGACCACCGCGGGATCGCCGGGGCTTCGCCCCGCCACCAGGGCCGTGCCCGCACTGGGACGGATCAGCCCGGCCAGCATGCGCAACGTGGTGGTCTTGCCGGCTCCATTCGGGCCGAGAAACCCATATATCTCGCCGGATGCGACGCTCATGTGGACACCGGCCACCGCGGTGTGCTCCCCGTAGCGTTTGGTCAACCCTCGGGTGACCACGATCGAATCTGTCATGCACCGAGAATCCGCCGCCGACCCGGCCAGGACATCCGTCGCGGAGCGACGTTCGGTGTACGTACGGAGCACTACTACGAACACCGCCACCTGCAGCCCTACGGCCGATCGCAACGGCACACTCGACGACGGATTCACCGCGTCCGCGACGGCGGAACTTCGCCCGCGCCCATCGCATATTTCGAATGCCGATCGGCCGTATTCGGGAAATACGTTCACAGGCGGACGTCGAATCAGGGCTCAGCCGCATAGGCTACGTGCGTGCGGGTGGCAGCGTTTACGGATCGGAGCTCGGTCGGCTTGGACTGGGGCGTCGCGCTCGTCGTGGCCGCGGTTCAGGTGGTCGGAGGCACCTTCGCGAACATGCGGCAGACGGGCGTGCACTCCCTCGATGTGCTCGGGTACCTACTGCTGCTCGCCGGTCCCGTGGCGCTGATCTGGCGGCGGGCGCAGCCGGTGCCGGTGCTGTTCGTCGTCCTGGCCGCGTGCCTGGCGTATTCCCTGCGCGGCTACGGGTACGGGCCCGTCTTCGTCTCGCTGGTCATCGCCTTTCTGACCGCCGCGAGCAGTGGATCCCGTTGGTGGACTTATCCACTCGTCCCGCTCGGCTACCTCGCCCTGGTCTGGCCGGTGCCCGCGCTGCTCGGCCGTCCCGCCGACCTGTGGCAGATCTTCGCGCTGATGGCGTGGCTGGCCGTGCTGCTGTCGGTGGCCGAAGGGATCCGGCAGCGCAAGGCCGTGCTCGTCGCCCGCAGACAGCGGGCGGAAGCCGCGCTCCGGGACGAGCAGGCGCAGCGCGAGCGGCGAGCCAGCGAGGAGCGCCTGGCCATCGCCCGCGAGTTGCACGACGTGCTCGCCCATAGCCTTTCGATGATCAACGTGCAGTCCTCGGTGGCGCTGGAACTTCTCGACAAGCGGCCCGAGCACGCGGAGACGGCGCTGACGGCGATCAAAGTCGCCAGCCGCGACGCGCTCGCCGAGGTGCACGCGCTGCTGCACACGATCCGATCCGGAACGGTCGCGACGCCCGAGGACGAACCGGCCGCCGCGCACACCGAGGACGAGGCCGGCCATCGCCACACGCCCGGCTCGCGTGACGACAGCGATTCGACCACTGCCGAGCCTGCTTCGAGCGACAGTTCCGCGAGGAAGGCCTATGCCGCCGAGCTGCCGCCCGCCCCGCGCGCTCCCGCTCCGAGCGTCGGCGACCTGGACGAGCTGTTGCAGCGCCCGCGCGCGACCGGTTTGACCGTCGGCACCCGAGTGCTCGGCACCCCGCAGCAGCTGCCCAGCGTCATCGACGCGGCGGCGGTGCGGATCATCCAGGAGTCGTTGACCAACGTGCTCCGCCACGCGCCGGGCGCCGACGCGACGGTGACCGTGCGCTACACGACGGACTCGGTCGATATCACCGTCGACAACACACGCCCCACCTCCGCCCCGTCACGGTCCAACAGCGGCGGCAACGGCGTCATCGGCATGCGGGAGCGGGCCCACGCACTCGGCGGCGCGCTCACGGCAGGCCCGCGTCCCAGCGGCGGCTTCCGAGTCGCGGCGCGGCTGCCCGCCCGAGCCCCTGAGCCGGGAGCAGCCCAACTGGATACGACGTCACCAGGACCAACGCCGATCGGCACAGCACCGAGCACGCCCGCACGGAGCAACGTGGCGACAACCGCAACCGATCAGGAAGCAGCCGGGCCGAGCACGGCGACGCCAGGAACGACGCCGCCCGGCACCAGACCGATCGACGCAGCATCGAGCACGGCCACCTCCGGCACGCCCGTCCGTGGCAACGCGGCAACAAGCGCATCCACGCCGGGGGCGGCCGAACCCGATACGGCGCCGAGCAGCGATGTGCCGACCAAGACGGCCCCGCCCCCGCGCACGGCCGCCCCGAGCACAGCCGCATCAGGCATCCCCGGGACGACTACGGCCCCATCAGGCGGTTCGCAAAACGAACCCACCGACCGACCGAGCACATCCGCCGGACGCGTGAAGCGCTAGCTCCTTCCGATGGCAGAGGAGGCTGCGATGTACGACCCCACGACGACACCCAGAGGGGAGACGCGCCTTCGGTCGACACGCCGCCGACCACGACCGCACGGGGCAGTCGGCTGGCTACGCGGCGGACTCGGTCGACATCACCGTCGACAACACCCGCTCGACCAGCGTCCCGTCGCGTTCCGGCAGCAGCGGCGGCAACGGCATCATCGGCATGCGCGAGCGGGCCCACACACTGGGCGGCGCGCTTACGGCAGTTGCAGCATGCCGGCACTGCTGGGCAGCCGAGTACATCCGCTGGAAAGCCGTAGCGTCCGGTGGGGACGAACCGGGCGGCGCAGAGGAGTCTCCTTCGATGCATGACCACGACGGCGCAGCCGGGCACGACAGCATCCGCGTCCTGGTGGCCGACGATCAGGCTCTGGTGCGCGGCGGGTTCGTCGCACTCCTGGACGCCCAGGACGGCATCGAAGTGGTCGGCGAGGCGGACAACGGTGAACAGGCGGTGCGCATGGCCCGCAGCCTGCGCCCCGACGTGGTGCTGATGGACATCCGCATGCCGATCCTGGACGGCCTTGCCGCCACGCGCATGATCGCCGAGGACGCCGAGCTGGCCGACGTGCGCGTCGTCGTGCTGACCACCTTCGAACTCGACGAGTACGTCTTCGAGGCGATGCGCTCCGGCGCGACGGGATTTCTCGTCAAGCACACCGAACCGGCCGATCTGGTGCGCGCCGTCCGCGTGGTCGCCGGGGGCGATGCCCTGCTGTCCCCCGGCGTCACCCGCAGGCTGATCGCGGAGTTCTCCGCACGCGCGAAGACACCACCGGCCGCAACTCTCGCCGAACTCACCGACCGCGAGCGCGAGGTGATGACCTTGGTCGCCGAGGGTCTCACCAACGCCGAAATCGGCGACCGTCTCTTCATGAGCCCCGCCACGGCGCGCACCCACGTCAGCCGCATCCTCACCAAGCTGAACGCAAGAGACCGCACCCAGCTCGTGGTCATGGCCTACGAATCCGGCCTGGTCCGCCCGGGCTGGCAATAGCGCGGTGCGCAGGGAAGCCCAACACGCCTTGGCCCCGATTACCGATCGGGCCGCCGAATCCGCCAGCGCTCAGGACACCGACGGTGCTCGCTGACCTCCCGCGCAGAGGAAACCCGCCTGCGCGGGCAGCCCTCTGACAATGGCCGGACGGACTCCACTCGACGGTGGGCGATGAACCGCACATCCCCGATGAGCGCACGTGGCACACGCCGCAACAACTTGTCGGGCGGCAGCGGGACTGCCCACCGACATCGGGCATGGTCGGCGTGAGGCCCGCGGCGGCGCTCACCGGTCGTCGCACTGCACCGATTCGACACGGGCGGGTCGGTCGCGCGGACGAGCCTCCGGGATGGGCCGAACCCCAGTGAGCCGCAGGGCTGTGTCGCCAGATCCGTTCTGGGTCAAGAGTGATGAGATCGGATACAGCGATGACTTGCTGTTCGGCGGCTTGCAGGTGTTCCAGGTGGGGCGTGATGACCGCGGCCGCACCGAGGCGATCGACGAGTATGCGCAGCCGCATGACCGGTGCGTCCACCTCGGGCCCGAGAGTCAGCGTTCGGGCCAGGTCGTAGCCCAATCTGCGAGCCAGCGCACGGATTGGGTGGAACGCGGCGAAGTCGCCACCATCTTCGATGTTCGGGAACTGACCCGCGCCGCCGACGCACTCGGTATCCCACGCTCGGCGCTGACCCGATCTTGCTCGAACCCTCCGATCCGAGGACCATCGAAACCGGGGAGGGTGAAGGAGCCGAGAACGTGGACCGCAGACAGTTCGGCCTAGCAGCAACAACGATGGCAGCCGTCGTCGGGAGCACTGCGACACCGGCAGCAGCGGCGGACTCGATACGCGTCGGCACCGGCCACATCACATATATCCAGACCCTGACGCAACGGCTGTGGGAGCATGACAATCGTTTCGGCGGTGGCAGTATCGCGCAGTACGCTCTTCAGCAGTACCGCTTGGCGCGTCGCCTGCTCGACCATGGTGAATACGGTCCGCGCACCGGTGCTGAATTGGCGAATGCGGTCGGCTGGTTGTCCAATACCGCAGCGTGGTTGGCACGTGACTGCGGACGACCGGACATCACGCGGCACTGCCTGATGAGATCGGTCCTGCTGGCAGAACAATGCGGCGACACACTGCTGTTGGCGGCAGCGCTCGGTGACCTCGCAAATGTCGGCGTCGGCTCAACCGAACCTGGCCGGGAGTCGATACGGCTCGCGCACCGTGCGACTGAACTCGTCCGTCAGCTCCCTTCGATCCGGCTGAACGCACTGCGCGCGGCAGAAGAAGCCACCGCACACGCAGCCATAGGAGACCGCAGGGAGTTCGAACGGGCACTGATACGAGTGTGGCGCGAAGCGGATCGCGGTCTCGAAGGCACCGACGACCCTGCCTGGCTCGACCATGTCACGGTGGCCGAGCTTCAGGTCCATGAGGCCAAGGGCCGCAAGATACTTGGGCAACACAGTCAGTCGGTGGAGCTGTTTCGCGAAAGCATTGGACGCCCCGGCAATCTACCGCGAGACGAGGCGTCGTATCGCGCCTATTTCGCAGCATCGCTCGCCGGCCTCGGGGACACCAGCAGTGCTGTCACCGAAGGCCATTCCGCACTATCGATTCTGGAAGGTCCGGTCAACTCCCCACGCTTGGTGGCCGAATTGCGGCCGGTACGCCTGGCCGCCGCACGCAGAAATGGTGATGCCGCCGAACGATTCCGCCGCCGCTTCGACGCTCTCAGCCCGGCCCTTCACTCGCACTAGCAGCGTTCATGCTGACGCGCGTAGGGCTACGACTCCGGTAAGACATCGCGCCAGGATGGCTGGCAACCGCCGATGAAGACCGCGAAAACGGGGCCGTTGCGTGTTTCGATCGTGTAGTCGTCCACGGCACCGGGCTGGGCCAAGTAGGGGAGATGCCGTTCGGCGAGTTGTGTGGCCTGCGCAGCGGTGAATTGCTTTCCGACAGGAGGGTATATCGCGACGTCCAGGGTGCGGCCTGCTTTGCCGGGCGGGTCGTATACGGAAATCTCGACGAAGAATGGGGTGGGTTGATCGGTCAGGAACCACTCCCACATCTCGAGTTCACCATTGGACGGGAAGCGGGGTCGGCTGTACGGGAAGCGGAATGGGCGGTCCGTGTGGAGCCACCCGGGTTCCAGGCTCGAGTAGACACGGCCGGGTGCGTTGACCACGAACCGCCGCCGCCACCAGCTTTCTTGACCTGTAGGTCAAGAACATTTAGAGTCCTTCCCGTGGGCAGGCCGCGGAACTTCGAAACCGATATCGTGGTCGAGCGCGCGATGGAGGAGTTCTGGACCCACGGGTACGGCGGCACCTCTCCCGCGCAACTCGCCGAGGCCACCGGCGTCGGCAAGGGCAGCCTGTACCACACATTCGGCAGCAAACGGCAACTGTTCGACCAGGCATTGGCCCGCTACGGGCGGATGGGCGTCGAGCACGCCGAGGAGCTGCTGTTCCAACCGGGAAGCACCCGCGAACGCGTCGGCGCTTACCTGCGTGACACCGTGGATTCCGATGTCGCACAGCCGGTTCGGCGTGGCTGCATGGTCGTGAACACGGCCGCCGAGCTCGGTGGCCACGATGAGGAGATCACCCGAGCCCTGCGTGGCATCGAGGAGCGCATCGTCGCGGTGCTGGCCGCCCGGATCGAACAGGGCCGACGCGACGGCGACGTCGGTCCCGACGTCGATGCGCGGGCCACGGCCGAGTTCCTGCTCAACACCACCGCCGGTCTGCGCATCATGGCCAAAACCCGCGATACCGAAGCGCTGTATCGCATCATCGACGTCGCCCTCACCGCCCTCTGACCGATCCGCCACATTGCGGCGGCTCTCGCATACCCCGATTTTTGACCTGTAGTTCAAGAAAGGAGATCTCCATGGATCTCGAATTGACCGGCAAGACCGCCGTCGTCACCGGAGCGAGCCGCGGCATCGGCCTCGCCGTCGCCGAGACCTTGTCCGCCGCGGGCGCACGTGTGGTCGGCGCCGCCCGCACCATCACACCCGAACTCGAAAAAGCCACCGTGGCGACCGTTTCGGTGGACTTGAGCTCGCAAGAGGGCGCCACTGCGCTCGTGGAGACCGCGTTGGAGGAACTCGGTGGCATCGACATCCTGATCAACAACGTCGGTGGCGGCAACCCCGACCGGCTGACGCTGGGCGGGTTCCTCGACAGCACCGACGATCAGTGGCAGCACTTCCTGGATGTCAACCTGTTCAGCGCCGTCTGGGCGACCCGCGCCGCCCTACCCAGCCTGCTCGACCGTCGCGGCGCGATCGTGAACGTCTCCTCGATCAACGCACACCTGCCGTCCGCCGGGCCGGTCGGCTACAGCGAGGCCAAGGCCGCGCTCACTGCCTTCGGCAAGCGCCTGAGCGAGGAGTTCGGTCCGCAGGGGGTCCGCGTCAACACGGTCTCCCCCGGCGTGGTCGGCACCCGGATCTGGCGCGGTTCCGAATGGGTCGGCGCGAAGCTGGCCGCCGCCCAGGGCATCTCGCACGAACAGTTGCTTGCGGCGCTGCCGGACCAGTTCGGCATCGCCTCGGGCCGAATCTCCGAACCGGAAGAGGTCGCGGCCCTCGTGACGTTCCTGGTCTCGGGCAAGGCTGCCAACATCGTCGGAGCCGACCTCGTCATCGACGGCGGGACCATCAAGACGAGCTGAGGACATCGCCTCAGCCGGCGCGTTGACCACCACCTTCACCGGTGAGGCTGGGATGGCGTGGGTCCGGGGTCGGCCCCAGCGCTGCTGGCGCCGGTCGAGGCACCCGTCTGACCAGCGGCGCAGCCGCCGAGAGTGGAATCCGGCCGGATGGTACCGGCCGGATTCTTCGCCCTCATGCGGCGTCGAGGGCTGCGGTGATCTTGCGGGCCATACCGGCCAGGGCGGGGCTGGGCGTGCCCTTGTGAAGCCGGGCGGCCGCGTCGATGGCGACGATGACGGTGCTCCGGAAGTTCTCGGCCTCGGCCGGATCTTTCTCTCCGAGCAGGTTCATGGCTGCGGTCAGGGCCGGCAGCACGTGGTCGGCGAGTTCGGCGACGGTCTTGCCCTTCAGCGTGATGTCTTTGGACTTCGCGGCGAGCACGTGCCCGACCAGGCCGGTCGCCGATGCCAGGGCGATGGTGCCGTCGGTGGAAGCCTTGTGCGGCGAGCCGGTGGCATCGGCGGCGGCCATCAGCGAGACGGCGCCGTACGTGGCGGTCCGGACGGTGGCCTTGTCCTGGTCGGTCAGGGTGATGGACATGATGGTGTGCTCCTTCGAATTTGTTGGGGCGAAATGCGATTGAACGGATGGATGGTGGATGCGGCCGGGTTGGTGCCCAGGTATCCGGGGTGGGTCGAGTACGTCGTTGCGGCGGCGAACGCGGCCGTCCGTGCGATGGTGAGCCCGTCGGTTATCGGCTCGGCGAACCCCCCTGGTCCTGGGCCGCTGCCGTCTCGCGCACGGCCGCGGCGATGGCGCGGAAGTCCTTGCGCAGGAGGGCGCCGTGGTTGCTGGCGACCTTGGCGCTGATGCGGATGTTCGGGTTGCGGGCGGTCACCGCATCGAGACCGGCGCGGATCCGTTCCTGCTCATCACCGCGGCTTCCGAAGGACGTGCCCGAAGCAACCACATACCGCACCGGCACGGTGATGTCGTCCAGCACGGGGCCCAGCTCGCGCTCGCGAGAGAGCCTGCCGAGCTCGATGTTGCTCTCGGCCTGCTGCGCGGCGCTCATCCGCGGGGTCAACCCAGTCGGGCGCAGCAGCGGAATGAACCAGCTCAGCCGCTTGTACAGCGTGCGGATCCGCTGCTCCATGGCCTCGTCGAGCCAGTCGTACGGGAACGCGCCGTCCACCAGGACCGCGCCCACGGCACGGTCCGGATTCCGGGCGGCCCAGTGTGCCGCGACGACGGCCCCGTAGGACCAGCCCACCAGCAGCGCCCGGTCCGCACCCCTGGCCGCTAGGACGGCATCGACATCCCGGACGGCGGCCTCGAAGGAATAGTCCGCCGAACGCCGCGCCTTCCCGCGCGCCCGCTCGTCGTAGGTGATGTGCCGGAACCCGGGACCAAGGTCGGCGATGACCTTCCGCCAGTAACCCTGCGTGGCGAACTGGCCATTGAGGTAGACCACGGGGATACCGGGACCGCCGGTATCGGTGACAGCCAGGGCCGTATCGTCGACCGGCACCATGCCGGTCCACTTCGAGTCGGTCGAGGAGATGCTGTTGTTCGTCATGGCAACCACTCTCGGCGTCTGGCCTGACACCACTCTGACGCCCGCCTGACACGGCCACTGACACGGTGTTCCACCTGGTCACGCCAGACCAGTGCGCAGAGCCTTCCGATAGGGCGGCGGGACTTGTCTGGTCACCAGGTCAGGTTTTCGACCTGGGCCAGGAAAGAATCGGCCGGAGTCGGCAATTTGTGCGCCATTACGCCGCAGGACCCTGGCCGTGCGCCGACCGCACACCCGGCGTAACGCTCGCCGCCACGGTTCATAACTCGGCGACGGCCGGAATCACCTCTCGGCGATGACGTCCAGCGCGGTGATCGCATCCACTCCGGCCACCCTGCCGATCACCATGTCGATTCCGATATCGGCGAGGCGTTTCAGCGTGCCGACCAACTAGGGGGCTGCTCGCCCTCCGGAACCCCGCGCGGCACACAAGAGGCCCGCACCACCGTCTACCGGTGATGCGGGCCTCTTGTGCTCAGGAGTTACTCGCCGGAGGCGGCCTCCGCGGAGCCTTCCGACGCGCCGGTCAGCACGACTTCGGGCTTCTCCTCTGCGGCGGCCTTGGTCAGCTTCGCCTTACCGGTGAAGGTGAACTTGGCGTCCTCGCCGGAGCCCTCGCCGTCCCAGCCCTCGACGTCGACCGCGATGGTCTGGCCAGGGCCGATCTCGCCGAAGAGGATCTTCTCCGACAGCTGGTCCTCGATCTCGCGCTGAATGGTGCGGCGCAGCGGCCGGGCACCGAGCACGGGATCGAAGCCACGCTTGGCCAGCAGGTTCTTGGCGTTCTGGGTGAGTTCGATCGCCATGTCTTTGTTCTTCAGCTGCGTCGCGACGCGGCCGATCATCAGGTCCACCATCTCGACGATCTGCTCGGTGGTGAGCTGGTGGAAGACGATCACGTCGTCGATACGGTTGAGGAACTCGGGCCGGAAGTGCTTCTTCAGCTCGTCGTTGACCTTGAGCTTCATCCGCTCGTAGTTCGAACCCTCGGCGTTGCTCTGCGTGAAGCCGAGGCCGACGGCCTTCGAGATGTCCGACGTGCCGAGGTTCGAGGTGAAGATCAGCACCGTGTTCTTGAAGTCCACGGTCCGGCCCTGGCCGTCGGTGAGGCGGCCGTCCTCCAGGACCTGCAACAGGGTGTTGTAGATCTCTTGGTGGGCCTTCTCGATCTCGTCGAACAGCACGACCGAGAACGGCTTGCGACGCACCTTCTCGGTGAGCTGGCCGCCCTCCTCGTAGCCGACGTAGCCCGGAGGGGCACCGAACAGCCGCGAGGCGGTGAAGCGGTCGTGGAACTCGCCCATGTCGATCTGGATGAGCGCGTCGTCGTCACCGAACAGGAAGTTCGCCAGCGCCTTGGACAGCTCGGTCTTACCGACACCGGACGGACCGGCGAAGATGAACGAGCCGGACGGGCGCTTCGGGTCCTTCAGACCGGCGCGGGTGCGGCGAATCGCCTTGGAGACGGCCTTGACCGCGTCCTCCTGGCCGATGATCCGCTTGTGCAGCTCGTCCTCCATGCGGAGCAGACGGGTGGTCTCCTCCTCGGTGAGCTTGAACACCGGGATACCGGTCCAGTTGGCCAGCACTTCGGCGATCTGCTCGTCGTCGACCTCGGCCACGACATCCAGATCGCCCGAACGCCACTGCTTTTCGCGCTCGGCCCGCTTGGCGACAAGCTGCTTCTCCTTGTCGCGCAGCCGCGCGGCCTTCTCGAAGTCCTGCGCGTCGATCGCGGACTCCTTCTCCCGGCGCGCCTCGGCGATCTTGTCGTCGAACTCGCGCAGGTCCGGCGGAGCGGTCATGCGACGGATGCGCATGCGCGCACCGGCCTCGTCGATCAGGTCGATCGCCTTGTCCGGCAGGAACCGGTCGTTGATGTAGCGGTCGGCCAGGGTGGCGGCGGCCACGAGCGCGCCATCGGTGATGGAGACCCGGTGGTGCGCCTCGTAGCGATCGCGCAGACCCTTGAGGATGTTGATGGTGTGCTCGACGGTCGGCTCGCCCACCTGCACCGGCTGGAACCGGCGCTCCAGCGCGGCATCCTTCTCGATGTACTTGCGGTACTCGTCGAGGGTGGTCGCGCCGATGGTCTGCAGCTCGCCGCGGGCCAGCTTCGGCTTCAGGATCGAGGCCGCATCGATGGCGCCCTCGGCGGCGCCCGCACCAACCAGCGTGTGCAGCTCGTCGATGAACAGGATGATGTCGCCGCGGGTGTTGATCTCCTTGAGCACCTTCTTCAGGCGCTCTTCGAAGTCACCGCGGTAGCGGCTGCCCGCGACCAGGGAGCCCAGATCGAGGGTGTAGAGCTGCTTGTCCTTCAGCGTCTCGGGGACCTCGCCGTTGACGATGGCCTGCGCGAGACCCTCGACCACGGCGGTCTTACCGACGCCGGGCTCGCCGATCAGCACCGGGTTGTTCTTGGTGCGGCGGCTGAGCACCTGCATGACCCGCTCGATCTCCTTCGAGCGGCCGATGACCGGGTCGAGCTTGCCCTCGAGCGCGGCCTGGGTCAGGTTGCGGCCGAACTGGTCGAGCACCAGCGAGGTGGACGGGGTGCCCGCCTCACCGCGCGAGCCGGACTCGACCGGCTCCTTGCCCTGGTACCCGGACAGCAGCTGGATGACCTGCTGACGCACGCGGTTGAGATCGGCGCCCAGCTTCACCAGCACCTGCGCCGCCACGCCCTCGCCCTCGCGGATGAGGCCGAGCAGGATGTGCTCGGTGCCGATGTAGTTGTGGCCGAGCTGCAGTGCCTCGCGGAGGCTCAGCTCCAGCACCTTCTTGGCGCGCGGGGTGAACGGAATGTGCCCGGACGGGGCCTGCTGGCCCTGGCCGATGATCTCCTCCACCTGGCTGCGCACGCCTTCCAGCGAGATGCCGAGCGACTCCAGCGACTTGGCCGCGACGCCCTCACCCTCGTGGATCAGCCCCAGCAGGATGTGCTCGGTGCCGATGTAGTTGTGGTTGAGCATCCGGGCCTCTTCCTGGGCCAGGACAACGACACGCCTCGCGCGGTCGGTGAACCTCTCGAACATCGCTCCCTCACTCTCCTGCTCCGACATTCTGGCAACAGACGCCGCAGTGTGCTGTGTACAACCGTGGGCGTCAGACTGCCATGAAGCCCGGGGGTTGCGGCCCCCGCCTCCACTCTAGTTGGCGGGGGATGCCGCCGTCGCCAGTCCACCCTATTGCCGACCGGCGACAGCACGGTCATTCACTCATAACGTGGGCATCGCGGGATTCGTTTCCGGCCAGGTTTTGCCCTCAGCGAACAGGCTGCCCGACGACCGGATCTCCGGCGCACACGTATGACCCCGGCTACCTACCCGGTGTACGGAGCGACGAAACCGCAGGGCACCGGGCGTGGATGCGCGGGATCGAGCGCGTTGAGCACGTAGGTCGCGGCTCGTGGGCTGCCCGCTATGCCCGTATGCCCAGAGTAGTCCTGCGTGCAGCCGTCCTGAACCACGATATTGGTCACGCCAGGCCCGGCGACCAGTCCGGCGGTGTAGGGCACGACCAGCTCGTCCAGCACGGTCGCGATATTCGTATAAGTCACGCCGGGGTGGTAGACGCCGTCCTTGTTGAGGGCGCGTACGAACTCCGATCCTTGCAACACCTGGCGGCATGCCTGGCACGGCGATCCGGCCACCGCGTCGAAGACCGGGCCCAGACCCAGCCGCGTGCCGAAATCGTTCAGTTCCGCCATGCCGCCCGCGTTCGAGCCGAGCCAGGGTGGGGCCAGTCCGACCATCTTGTCCACCTTCGCCGCACCGCCGAGCCGCTTGACGAAGTAGTTGCCGATGAAGTTGCCCTGGGAGTGGCCGATGAGGTCGACCTGGGCCGCGCCGGTCGCGGCGCGTACCCGGTCCACGAACGCGCCGAGCTGCGCCGCGCTCCGCTCGATCGGGAGCATGCCGCCGATGGCCGACCCGGGCCAGGGCACGTCGTAGTTGCCGAAGGTGCCCGCGTACACGCAGTAGCCCTCGTTGGCCAGCAGTGGCGCATACACGCCCCAACTCGTCTGTGCGCCACCACCTGTGCCGTGCACGAGAACCACCGGGTTCGGGCGCGCGGGGTTCGGCCGGCAGGACCAGTCGTTGGTGCCGGGCAGCGACCCACCGGGATTCGCCAGCTCGGCGGGAATTCCGGCGAAGAAGTTGTAGTCGACGGGATATCGCTCCTGCGCGTGCGTCGAGCCCGCCATGGCGGCGCAGACCACGGCGAGCAGCACGACGACCAACGAGACGACCAACGAAAAGCCTGAGACACGTCGCACGATAGCCTCCAGGTATCGACCGTGTTCCGGGAAGCTACCGCATGGAGTGTCCCAGGCGGGGGAAATTCCGGCGGGTTGCCGGAGAAAACTAGCGCTGACCGAGAGCGGGCACTCCGGGCTGGTTCGGCGCCGCGTACTGGCCCGCGATCACCTGACCCGCCGTTCCTGCCACGACGGTCGACTTCCCCTGCTGGACGCCCGCGACGAACAGCGCGCCGCACAGCGCCAGGAAGGCCAGCGTGTGGAAGACGCCGCGCGCGATGTTCCAACGGACCCAAGCCGATTCGTAATCGGCGCGGACTGCGGCGAGATCGGTGATCGAGGCGGGATCACCTGCGGCGGCCAGCTGGTCGTTGAGCGGGACGTTCAACCCGGAGGTCACCGCGAAGGCGATCACGTTGAGCACCAGCGCGAGCACGATCCAGATCAGCGTGCTCCGGTGCTCCCGCCCCAGGTGCAGCGCCGCGGCCAGGATGGTGAACCCGACCGCGCCGAGGAACCCGATCATGAACCAGGGGTTGATGATCACCACGTTGATCTTCTGCATCACGTCGATCATCGCGCGGTCGTCCGTGCGGGCCAGGGCGGGCATCACCGAATTGGCGTACGCGTAGAAAAGACCCGCGATCAGGCCCGTCGCCAGCGTGGCGAGCACCAGTGCGGCGAGACGTGTGGCGGTCATGATTTCCTCCTGCTCGAAAACCCGGCCGGAGCAGAATCGCCGCCGACGCGTGCCTCCAAGTCAAGCGCCTGACGCGGGCACTCTCCATGGCCGAGAAGCTCGACCGGCTAAGCGAGCGTCTACGGTGTAGGTCTCACAGGTCCCGATCGGAAATGAGCCCACTCTGCATGGCCAGTCCAGCCAGCCGCACCCGCTTCTGGTTCTGCGGCAGATCCTCCACGCCGAACTTGGCGAACAGCGCGCGAAGATGGGTCTTGATCGCGTCGACGCTGAGGAACAGCTCCTCCGCGATCTGCTGATTGGACGCGGGCGTAGCGAAACCGGCGCCGTGCTTGTACGGGCGGCACAGCGCGATCAGCACCGAGCGCTGCGTCTCGGTGAGCGAACGCGCGGTGGGAATCGAGCCGGTCGAGGTGCGGGTGATGTCGTCGGCGACACCGCCGAAATCGTGGAAGGACACCTTCGAGGTGCCGACCCGGATGACGTCGCCGGCCATCAGCCTGCGCCGGCCGACCAGCCGGTCACCGTTGACGAACGTGCCGTTGCGG
The DNA here is from genome assembly GCF_040681325.1 of Nocardia sp. NPDC051787. Lineage (NCBI taxonomy): Bacteria > Bacillati > Actinomycetota > Actinomycetes > Mycobacteriales > Nocardiaceae > Nocardia > Nocardia sp. NPDC051787. The sequence goes on along the minus strand of NZ_JBFAYO010000026.1, from coordinate 82,662 downwards.
GAAATGCCGTCGTCGACGATGGTCCAGTGCGCGCCCAGGTATTCGACCGCCGCGTGCAGCCGGGAGACTTCCGCGTCCCAGCTCAGCGACAGATCGGCATGCGGAGAACGACCGATGGTGACACGGCCGCGGTCAGGCGTCAGGGTGAACTCCTGTTGGCGACCGTCGTCATCAGTGAACCGTAAGAATGATCCGACGAATCCTGTCACTGCGCCGATACCTCGCCTTTCCATACCGCCAGTGACCGTCGCACGTTTCCATGGTGCCCCGTTCGGGAACCTCGAGCAAGATCGATTCGCCTCCCGTCACGGGCCACCGTGTGATCTGGTCTTGCTGCTATATCGAAGCCCTATCACAAACAAGACCGCCGCCCCGACGTCGCACGATTCGCCGGGACGGCGGCCGAAATAGAACTATCCCTTCGCGGCCTTGTTGTACGCGTCGGTGATGTCGGCCGAGATTCGACCCCGCGCGGACACCTTGTGTCCATTCCGACGCGCCCACTCGCGAATTGCGGCGCTTTGTTCCCGGTCGATGGAGACCCGGCTCTTGGGCGTACCCGCCGCCGTCGCGGCGGCCTTGACCCGGCGCCGACCGCTGACCCGGCGCGCATTCGAAACCCACTCTTCCAAACCGTCGCGCAGCTTCGCCGCATTTGCCGACGACAGATCGATCTCGTACGACACACCGTCGATCGCAAACTCGATGGTCTCGTCTGCGATGGACTCACCGTCGACATCGTCGATCAGGCTAACGGTGACCTTCTTTGCCATGAGATGAACGTCCTCTCGAAATCGTGCGACCCGCATACTAGGCCGATTACCCGAGGCAAGAATACCTCGAATTCCGGAAATTCCAAGACGGAGTCGCTGCTTTGCAATCTGAGTGGTCACCTGGTGACCGGACGCACAATTGGGAACAGTATCGTTTCTCGGATTCCCAATCCGGTCAGCGCCATCAACAACCGATCGATTCCCATACCCGTTCCGGTGGTCGGCGGCATGCCGTGCTCCATCGCGGCGAGGAAGTCCTCGTCCAGCGCCATCGCCTCGTCGTCACCCTGCGCGGCCAGCCGAGCCTGGTCGACGAACCGCTCGCGCTGGATCACCGGGTCGACCAACTCCGAATAGCCGGTGGCCAACTCGAAGCCGCGCACATAGAGATCCCACTTCTCCGTCACGCCCGCTCGGCTGCGATGCTGCCTGGTCAGCGGGGATGTCTCAACGGGGAAGTCGCGCACGAAAGTCGGTGCGTACAGCTTGTCGCCATACTGGTGTTCCCATAGTTCCTCGACGAGTTTCCCGTGGCCATAGCCCTTGTCCTCGGGAATTTCCAGACCGACCCGATCCGCGAGTGCCCGTAATTCAGCAACGGACGTTTCCGGCGTGACCGACACACCCAGCGCGTCCGACAGCGACGGGTACATCTCGACGGTCGCCCACTCGCCGCGCAGATCGTATTCGGTGCCGTCGGCCAGGGTGACCACCTGCGTGCCGAACACCGCTTGGGCCACTTCCTGCACCAATTCCCGGGTCATCCGCGCCGAGTCGTCATAGGTGCCATATGCCTGGTATGTCTCCAGCATCGCGAACTCGGGGGAATGCGTGGAGTCCGCACCTTCGTTCCGGAAGTTCCGGTTGATCTCGAAGACCCGCTCCAAGCCGCCGACCACGCAGCGCTTCAGGAACAGTTCGGGCGCGATGCGCAGGTAGAGGTCCATATCGAGGGCATTCGAATGGGTGACGAACGGCCGGGCCGCCGCGCCGCCGTGCAGCGTCTGCAGCATCGGCGTCTCCACCTCGAGGAATCCCCGGCGCTCGAGCGCGTCGCGCAGCGCCCGCACCACGGCGATGCGGGTACGCGCCATTTCCCTGGCTTCAGGACGCACGATCAAGTCGACATAACGCTGCCGGACCCGGGACTCCTCGTTCATCTCCTTGTGCGCGACCGGCAGCGGGCGCAGCGCCTTGGCCGCCATGAACCAGGAATCGGCCATGACGCTCAGTTCTCCGGTCCGCGAGGCGATGACCTCCCCCTGCACGAAGACGAAGTCACCGAGGTCGACGTCGGCCTTCCACGCGGCCAGCGAGTCCACGCCCACCCCGTTGAGGCTGATCATCGCCTGCAGCTTGGTGCCGTCGCCTTCCTGCAGCGTCGCGAAACACAACTTGCCGGTATTACGCATGAATATGACGCGTCCGGCGACACCGACCTGCTGGCCGGTGGCCGTGTCGGCAGACAGGTCGGGATATGCGGCCCGAATTTCGGCGAGGGTATGCGTACGCGGAACGACGACCGGATAGGCCTCGCCACCGGCCGCGAGCAGCCGCTCCCGCTTCTCCCGGCGAATCCGTATCTGCTCCGGGGCGTCGTCGGCGTCGGGCGCCACGGCAGGCCGCGAATCCGATGTCGATGCGCTGGAGGATGCAGAGTTCGGGGTGCTCACATCGAACAACCCTAGCGTGCACCGGAAATCGTTTTGCGGGCCGCCCGGGCTCCGGCCGGTAGTAACGAAACGGTATCGGCCCGGCGCCCCACCCGGGCTGCTCCGCGGGCCCTCAGGGAACTCGAAAATCGCCGGCGCGCACCATGAGGTGCCCGCAAACACCTGTGCGCCCGGCTAATTCGAGATGGAAGTGATCGCGGGAAATTACAGCGAGGCGAGCGCGTCGAGCTCGCGGGCGAAGTGCGGCGTCCGCACCGCGACGTTCAGCAGGCCCGCCGCCTTCAGTGCCTGGTAGCCGCCGACCAGGTCGGTCGCCCGGTGCAGTCCCAGTTGTTGCAGCGCGGCGGCCGCCAGGCTGGAGGTATAGCCCTCGGAGCAGACGACGATCCACTCCATGTCGTGGTCGGCGGCCAAGGCCAGCCGGGCGGAACTGGAGGGATCCAGCCGCCATTCCAGCACATTGCGTTCGATCACCAAGGCGCCGGGTAAGGTGCCCTCGCGCCCGCGCTGCGCCTGGGGCCGGATATCCACCAGAATGGCGCCCCGCTCGATCGCTTCCGGCAATTCGAAGGCGTAGATCCGGTTCAGCTGGGCCCGCGCGTTCTCGAGCATCTGATCGACGGTCAAACGGGTCATTACATATCACCTTCGGGCTGGTCGGTGAGGACGGTTCGGGTGCGCCGCAGGGTGCCGTGGCCGGTCACCTCGTAATACGACATGGCGGTAAGCGGTGGGGAATAAGCGTGCACGCTCAGCGTGGGATCGAGCGGGCCCGCGGATGCGGCGGCGCCCGGCACGGCGTCGGGCGCGCGCATCACGTCGTGCACCCAACCGATCGGGAACGACGCCTGATCACCCGCCGTGAGCATGCGGCAGCGCAGTTCCGTTCCATTCCAACGGAATTCCGACAGCGCGCCGCTGAGCACGGTCAGCGCGCCGAGCGATCCGGCGTGGTCGTGCAACTCGGTGGACTTGTCCGGCGTCCAGCTGATCAGCCAGACGTCCACCTCGTCGTCGGCGAGCAATCTGGTCGCCCAGCGCTCGTCGATCGGCCACTCGCCGTTCGCGGGAAGCAGATGGTCGTAGCGCCCGGCCAGCACGTCTTCGGCACCTTCGTCGGTCAGCCGCAGCAGATCGGCCGGGCGCAGCCGCGTCGGCAGCGCGGGCGCCACCGAACGATCCAGCGGCGGGGTGGCCGACAACGCGGTACGCGCGGACGAAACGGAAAGTACGGAAGAACGCATGAGCGAATCTCCAGGAGGAAGGTATCGGTCGAGGGCGGGTATGCAGCCTCGATCGGTCGAGGCAGGTCAGCCTCGACAACACTCCTGGGTGCTCACGCTAAAAAACACGAATGCGAGTTTAACAGCACGGTGTGCGGTGTCGGCAAGTGCCGGTCCTGCGACGAAGCCAACACCGCGCATATCAGACACTTCCCTTGCGCCGCTGGTTGCGTTCGTATACATGCCGCAGGCCGTTCAGCGTGAGATGCGGGTCATGGTCCTCGATGGTCTCGGATTCCGGGACGATCAACGGCGCGGTCGCGCCGGTAGCCACCACCGCCACGTCGTCGCCGGCGAAGGCGTCGAACTCGTCGCGAATCCGATCGATCAGTCCGTCCACCAGGCCTGCGAATCCGAATACCGCGCCGGACTGCATGCATTCCATACTGTTCTTCCCCAGCACCGACCGTGGCCGGGTCAACTCGGCCCGCCGCAGCGCGCTGCGTTCCACCAGCGCCTCCGTGGAGATCTCCACGCCGGGCGCGATGATCCCGCCGAGGAACTCCCCCTTCTTCGACACCAGATCCACGCAGATCGCCGTGCCGAAATCGACGACGATCGCGGCCGAGGAATACCGCTGGTAGGCGGCCAGGCAATTGACGATGCGGTCCGCGCCGACTTCTTTCGGATTGTCGACCAACAGCGGAATACCCGTCCGCACACCGGGTTCCACCAGCACGTGCGGAACGTGACCCCAGTACTGACTCAGCATTCCGCGGAGTTCCCGCAGCACCGGCGGCACGGTCGACAGCGCGGAGACGCCGATCACCTCGTCCAGTTGCGCGCCGACCAGCCCGCGCACCTGCATGGCGAATTCGTCGGCGGTCAGCAGCGGATTGGTGTGCATTCGCCAGTGCCGCACCAGTTTCGAATGCGCCCCGGTCCCCGAGAACAGACCGAGTTCGATACTGGTGTTGCGGACATCGATGGTCAGCAGCATGTCCCGGTCGCCGGCTCTCAGACGAACGACAGCGAGCGCGGCGAGGTCAGTCCCGAGCCCTCCGGCGCGTGCGCCGGGTCCGAGCCCAGCTCGACCGGGCGGTTGCGCTCGTCGACGAACACGACCTTGGGGTCGTACTCCGCGACTTCCTGCTCGTTCAGCTGACCGTAGGCGATCAGGATGACCAGGTCACCGGGGTGCACCAAGTGGGCGGCGGCGCCGTTGATCCCGATCACGCCCGAACCCCGCTCACCGGCGATGACATAGGTCTCCAGCCGGGCGCCGTTGTCGATGTCCACGATGCAGACCTGCTCGCCTTCCAGCAGGTCGGCGGCGTCGAGCAGGGCCTGATCCACCGTGACCGAGCCGACGTAGTGCAGGTCGGCGTGCGTCACGGTGGCGCGGTGGATCTTCGACTTCATCATGGTGCGCAGCATTGCGTCGCCCTTTCTAGTTCGCGGGAGGGAGCAGGGCGGGATCTGACACCGCCGGGGCAGGCTGGGAGTAATCCGCGGCGGGCCGCGAACCGGAGACGGCGGGGTGCCCATCAATCGGAGCGCCGAGGGTGATGGCGATGTTGTCGATGAGCCGGGTTGCACCGACCTTGGCCGCGATCAGCAACCTGGCGTTGCCGGTGGCCGGGGCCGGACCAAGGTTGGCCGAACGCAGTTCCAAGTAGTCGAGGTCGACGCCGGCCGCGGCGGCGAGCACCTGGCGAGCGGCGGCCAATACGGCCTCGCCGCCGAGACCGGCCGCGTGCTTGCCCGCCGACAGTGCGGCGGACAACGCGAGCGCCGATTCGCGCTGCACCGGATCGAGATAGCGATTGCGCGAGGACAGGGCCAGGCCGTCGGCCTCCCGAACGGTGACCACCGGGGTGATCTTCACGTCGAAATTCAGGTCGCGAACCATCTGCCGGATCAGCGTGAGCTGCTGGTAGTCCTTCTCACCGAAGAACGCCTCGGTGGGGCGCGCGATCTGCAGCAATTTGGCGACCACGGTGAGCATGCCCGCGAAATGGGTCGGCCGACTGGCCCCCTCGAGCTCGGCGCCGAGCGGGCCCGGGTGCACGGTGGTGCGCGGACCGTCCGGGTACATATCGGACGCGCTCGGCGCGAACACCAGCTCGACGCCCTCCGCACCCAGCAGTTCGACGTCGGCGTCCAGCGTGCGGGGGTAGGTGTCCAGGTCCTCGTTCGCGCCGAACTGCAAGGGGTTGACGAAGATCGAGACGATGACCACCTGATTGGTCCGCTTGGCCAGCCGCACGATCTCCAGATGGCCCTCGTGCAGGGCGCCCATGGTCGGCACCAACGCGACCGTGCGGCCGACGCCGCGCAAGGCGCCGGACACCGCGCTGAGCGCCGCGGGATCGTGGTGCACGGTCAGCTCGCCGGGCCGGTAGGCACCGCGCAACTTCGGATCGAACATCAGCGTCCTTCCAGCAGCTCGATAACGGCGGGGGCGGAACCCGCCCGTTCCGCGGTGCGCAGCGACAACGCGCGATACCCCTCGGCCAGTCGCGGATCGACCGCGGTCAGCGCGGCCAGATGGGCGGCGACCGCTTCCGCGTCGCCGCGGGCCACCGGGCCCGTCAGCGCGGACTGGCCGCGGCGCAAGGCATTGTCCAGCGCGGCCGAGGCCAGCGGGGCGAGCAGACGCTCGGCCAGCCCGCCCGGCTGGTCGTCGACCACCTGCTGGCCGAGCAGGCCGGGACCCTCCAACGCGACGCGCAGCGCGGCCAGCGCGTCGACGATCACCGTGACCAGGTGATTGCTGCCGTGCGCGAGCGCCGCGTGGTACAGCGGCCGGTTCTCTTCCGGCACTCGCACCGGCTCGCCGCCCATCTCGATCACCAGCGACTGCGCTATGGCGTAGCCGACCTCGTCGGCGGCGGTGATGCCGAAACAAGCGTTGCCGAGCCTGGTCACGTCTTCGTCGTGGCCGGTGAAGGTCATGGCGGGGTGGATGGCCAGCGGAAGGGCGCCGAACTCGGCCAGCGGGGCCAGCACACCGATTCCGTTCGCGCCGGAGGTGTGCACCACGATGGTGCTCGGCCGGACGACACCGGCCCCGGCCAGGCCACGCACCAGACCGGCCAGCTCGGTGTCGGGCACGGCGAGCAGCAGCAGCTCGCTGCGCGCGGCCACCTCTTCGATCGGCAGGATCTCCGAGTCGGGCAGCCGGGTACGGGCACGGCGAACCGAGGCGTCGGAGATCGCGCAGACGCCGAACACCACATGTCCGGCGCGCTCGAGGGCGGCGCCCAATGCAGAACCCACGCGTCCCGCCGAGACGATTCCCACCGTCAGGCGTGCGGGCGCGGGGTCGTAGCCCGAAGTAGCGCTATCGGAATTCACGCTTCTCGAGGTCAACGTTGTCCTCTCGATGTCGTTCCAGTCCCGCCATGCGGGTACCGGACGGTACGTCACGAGAATATCGGCACGCGGTTCGCCGATGCCACGGGGTGACCGCGTGATTTAGACCGCACTACCCGGCTGGTACAGCGGCGGCGTTCAGTGCCCTTCGCGCTGCTCGGACTGCAAGTTCGCCATGATCTCCGCGACGGACAGGCGGCGCGACGGCGTCTGTCCGTCGTCCTCGGCCCTGCGCCGCCTACGCGTGCTCGGCGTGCCGACGCTCGGCCCCGAAACGGGCTCGGGGCGGGGTTCGGGCCGCACGGCGGGCTGCGTCGGAGGTTCGTCGCGCGGTTCGTCGACCGTCTCGGTGAAGGCGTCGGCCCAACCGCGCGCCTCGGCGTACCGGGTCTGCTCGTCGTCGTCCTCGTCGAAGGAGACGATCGCGGTCTCCGCGGTGACCGGCTCGTCGAAGGGGCTGGCGAAGACCGGTGGCTCGGGGTGATCGGGCTCGAAGATCGGCGTCATACTGCTATGCGGTTGCTGGTCGGCGAAGACCGACCACATTCCGGCATTCGCGGAGCTATTGTTCGCCGATTCCGCGCTCGAGCTGGTCAGCTCCTGAATCCGCGTTGCGTCGGCACGTAGCGCGGGCCGATCCATCGGCAGATCCCCGTCGAACAGCCGCTGCAAGCTCTGGCGCAGCACGGTGAGCTCGGCGCGCAGCGCCGCTAGTTCGGCCGCGTCGGCGCCGACTTCCTCACGCACGCGCGCCTCGACGCCGAGTTCGTACTCGCGGCGCGCGGTGACCTCGCGCTCCAGCTGCAATTCGTAGACCGTCTGCAGATCGCGGACCTTCGCCTTGTCGATCGTGGCCTCTTTGCGGTACCTCGTCGCGGCCAGCGCGCCGATCGCGGCGGCCCACAGCGCTGCGACCAGACCTACCCGTACGAACTGCACATTGTTACTGAAGACCAGGAAAACGCTGGCAACCAGACCCAACAGGATCAGGACGCCGGTGAACAGTTTTCCCGCGTCGTCCCGTCGTCGACGGGAAGTGCTGCTACGGGAGGGTGAAGCCATGGCAGCCAGGGTAGCTAAAACATGGTCCGCCGCCCAGATTCCGGTTTCGTGAACGCACTCGTGAAACTAGCTATGTAGTTGCCGCATCGTCGGTGGGGTCCTCGGGGGCGCGGCAGCAGTACTCCAACCAGAGCGCCGCAGCAACCAAAGCCACCCCCGCCAGCATCCCGACGATCGCGCCTGGGCTGTCGGCCGCCGCGGCGCGCAACGTCCCGCGTTGCGGGAAGACCCAGCACAGGAAACCGAGCCAGATGCCGGCGGCGATCGAACCCACCTGCACCGACGCCTTGGCCAGCGCTACGGCGCGGGCCGCGGTGATCGGATGCAGCTGGTGGCGGCCATCGCCGACCTGATGGTCGTTGACCCTGGACCGGATCACGAAAGCGAGCACAGCCTCGATGGCGGCCACCGGATAGAGCGAGGCGCCCGCGAAGATCGAGATCGGCGGGAAATTATCGTAGGCCACCCTGGTGGCGATCCACGCGACGAGCGCGGCGATGAGCACGTTCGCCACCAGGTCGAGAACGCGGGTCGGCTTCAGTTTCACGACGCCGTGCCCGTCAGCGAGAACGCGGTGCGGCGCACCCCGGCGCGCTCGGCCGGATCGAGCCGCTCCAGCAGCTCCGCGACGGCGTACGGCGTGCCGTCGACCTCGAGCACCGCGTCGGGCACGACGTCCAGCCACGGCACCAGCACGAAGGCACGGCGGTGCGCCTGCGGGTGCGGCAGGATCAGATCCGGGTCGGTGCTGCGACAAGCCACGGGCTCGCCGTTGCGCAGTTCGGCGCACCACACCACGTCCACGTCGAGCGTGCGCGGCCCCCAGCGCGCGTCGCGGACCCGCCCCGCGGCCTGCTCCAGCTCTTGGCCACGGCGCAACCAGTCCGCGCAGTCGAATGCCGGATCCGCCACCAGCACAGCGGCATTGAGGTAGTCCTCCTGGGCGACACCGCCCCATGGCGCGGTCGAATACACCGCGGACACGGCCAGCACCCGGTCGCCGAACCCGTCCAGCACGCTCCGCAGATGCGTGAGCCGGTCACCCAGATTCGAGCCGATGGACAGCACCGCACGAGTCATCGGCACGCCTCCGCGGCGCTCGGCTCGGTCCGCGGAAGGACCGCGCCCGGATTGCGCTCACTCATGCTGTGCCCACTGTCCGCATGAGCAGGGCCCTGCGTGGTCACGCTGCGCTGCCGCCGCCAGGCCATCATGCGGGGTGCTCCCCTCGGCGGCGTGAGGTGACCACCCGGACGTCGGCGAAGGTGTGTGGGATCGGTGCGGATGGCTTGTGCAGCACCACCTCGACCGAGCTGATCCGCGGATCGGTCATCACGTCGTCGGCGATCTCCGACACCACCGACTCGATGAGATTGCGCGGCGGGCCCTGGATGATCCGCACCGCGCGCTCGGCCAGCGCACCGTAGTCCACCGTGGCCGCCAAGTCGTCGGACGCCGCGGCGACCGCGAAATCCACCCACACCGTCAGATCGACCAGGAACTCCTGGCCATCGCGGCGTTCATGATCGAACACCCCGTGATGCCCGTAGGCGCGCAAGCCGCGCAACTCGATCCGGTCGGCGCCACGGCGGACCGGCGCGTTCGGCGACACGGCACCGGCTTCGGCGTGGACCGGGGACTGGCTCATCGGTGAGCTCCTCGCGCACTCGGGCGGACGGTGTCGTGCTCTGCGGCGCGCTGCCGTGCGGCATTCTGCCACGCGTCGACGACAGCCATGGCATCCAGTGAGGCGCGCACGTCGTGCACGCGCACACCCCACGCGCCGTGCAGCGCGGCAAGCGCCGAGATGGTCGCGGTGGCTGTCTCTCTGCCGTCCGGTGGACGCGGTCCGGCGTCGTCGGCGAGCAGCGCGCCGAGGAAACGCTTGCGTGAGGCCCCGATCAGGATCGGCAGTCCGTGCCCGACCAGTTCGGGCAGCGCACCGAGCAGGGCCCAGTTGTGTTCGGCGTTCTTCGCGAAACCCAGACCCGGGTCGAGGATCAACCGGGAGGGATCGACTCCGGCGGCGACGGCCACGCCCACCTGCGCGCTCAATTCGGCCAGCACCTCGGCGACCACGTCGTCGTAGTGGTCGGCGGGACCGGTGTGCCGGTAGTCGGCCCCTGCCCGCCAGTGCATGAGAATCCACGGGACCCCGGCGGACGCGACCACCCGCACCATGCCGGGATCGGCGCGGCCACCGGAGACATCGTTCACCACCGAGACCCCGGCTTCGATCGCCGCCTCGGCTACCGCGGCGCGCATGGTGTCCGCACTGGTCGGCACGCCCGCCGCGACCAGTCCACGGATGACGGGCGCAACCCGAGCCGCCTCGGTCGTCGCGTCGATACGGACCGCGCCCGGCCTGGTGGACTCGCCGCCGACATCGATGATGTCCGCGCCAGCGGCATACAGCCGGATGCCGTGGGCGATGGCCAGTTCGGGATCGAGATACTTGCCGCCATCGGAAAACGAATCGCTAGTGACGTTCACCACGCCCATCACCACGCAGGACCGCCCACCGCGCGCCCTGATACCTCCGGGCCCGAGCATCTGAGCGTCCGTGACCGTGCGCCCGTCCTCGGCGCTCCTCGCGGTGTCTTCCCTCGTCGCTCCAGTCGCTGCGCTTTCGTCGCTCCTCAGTCCAGACACCGCCGGCCCGCTCACTTACGCAGAATGAGATCGAGCGCCTCGGCGCGCGAGGCAGCGTTGGACTGCAGCAGTCCGCGCACCGCGGACGTGGTGGTGCTCGCGCCCGGCTTGCGAATGCCGCGCATCGCCATGCACAGGTGCTCGGCCTCGACCACCACGATGGCGCCGCGCGGGTCCAGCTTGCGCATCACCGCGTCGGCGATCTGGCTGGTCAGGCGCTCCTGCACCTGGGGGCGCTTGGCGTACAGGTCGACCAGCCTGGCCAGTTTCGACAAACCGGTGACCCGTCCGTGCGGGCCGGGGATGTAGCCGACGTGAGCGACGCCGTGGAACGACACCAGATGGTGCTCACACGTGGAGTACATCGGGATGTCGCGGACCAGGACAAGTTCCTGGTGTCCCTCGTCGAACGTGGTGTTGAGCACCGAATCCGGCTCCACGTAGAGCCCGGCGAACGTCTCCCGGTACGCGCGCGCGACCCGGGCGGGCGTCTCCCGCAGACCGGGCCGGTCCGGATCCTCGCCGACGGCGAGCAACAATTCCCGCACCGCGGCTTCGGCACGGGCCTGGTCGAACGACTTGCCGGTTTCCAGTGCCACCAGGCCGGGCTCGGTGATGCCGAGGTCGACACCGTCGTGTTCAGCAGTATTCGACTCGGCTAGGACGTAGCCACCGCCATGATTGTTGGCCGACAATCGAGGACACCTCCAAAATCTCGGGATGCCGGCAATCACTCGGCACCCCCGATGATCGAGCCTAATCGTCACCGGCCGCGGCGCGAGCGACAGGTCCGCTGCGCCGCCGATCAGCCCCTGCGGCGCGACCGACAGACCCGGGGACCGAAGGCCGCCCTGGTTTCAGTGTCGCCCGTTCGGTCCATCCCAATCGCCGTTCTCGCTCTCGCCGACCGGGTTGGCACGACGGGGCTCGTCATAGCCACCACGGTCGCCGTATCCGTCACCGCCATAGCCGTCGTCGGGCCCACCCCATGGCTGGTAGCCCTGCCGCGGCTGCTGAGGATCGCCCCATCCGCCGGGCTGGCCCTGCTGCTGCGGCTCGTCCCGCGGCGGCCAACCGGGAGCCGACCAGCCCGCCGGAGCGCCGTAGTCCGGCCGCGAGCCGTGCGTCCCCTGGCGCGGGTAGCCGGGAGCGGGCGTCTGCGGAAGCGGGTAGCCGGGCGCGGTGGGGCGGCCGTACTGCGGCGGCGCACCGTACCCACCATCGTGCGGCGGGTAACCGTTGGCGCCCTGCGGCTCGCGCTGCGCGGACGCGGCTACCGGCTTCACCAAGGGCTCCGGCGGCCACGCCTCGCCGCGCTCGGCGGCCAGTTCGCCCGGGGTCTTCACCGGCGGCTTGTCCGACGGCACGCGATCGCCGAAATCGTTGAACGCGGTGATCCGCGGCCGCTTCTGGACCGAGGCGAGGATCTGCTCGAGATCCTTGCGGTGCAAGGTCTCCCGCTCCAGCAGCGCGGTGGCCAGATCGTCGAGCACGTCGCGGTACTCGTTGAGGATGGCCCAGGCCTCGGTGTGCGCGGCCTCGATCAGGTTGCGCACCTCCTCGTCGATCGCGCCGGCCACCTCGTGTGAGTATTCCGAACCCATGCCCATCGAGCGGCCAAGGAACGGATCGCCCTGTTCCTGGCCGTACCGGACCGCGCCCAGCCGGGCGCTCATGCCGTACTCGGTGACCATCGCGCGAGCGATCTTGGTGGCCTGGTCGATGTCGGAGGACGCGCCGGTGGTCGGCTCGTGGAACACCAGTTCCTCGGCCGCGCGACCGCCCATCGCCATGACCAGGCGGGCGATCATCTCCGAGCGGGTCATCAGGCCCTTGTCGTCCTCGGGCACCGTCATGGCGTGACCACCGGTGCGGCCGCGGGCGAGGATGGTGACCTTGTACACCGGTTCGATGTCCGGCATCGCCCACGCGGCGAGCGTATGACCGCCCTCGTGGTAGGCGGTGATCTTCTTCTCATGCTCGCTGATGATCCGGCTCTTGCGGCGCGGGCCGCCGATCACGCGGTCGACCGATTCCTCCAGCGAATCGCCGGTGATCATCGCGCCGTTCTCGCGGGCGGTGAGCAGCGCGGCCTCGTTGATCACATTGGCCAGGTCCGCGCCGGACATGCCGACGGTGCGTTTGGCGAGGCCGTCCAGGTCGGCATCCGGCGAGATCGGCTTGCCCTGCGAGTGCACCCGCAGGATGGCGCGGCGACCGGCGAGATCGGGGTTGCCGACCGGGATCTGCCGGTCGAAACGGCCGGGACGCAGCAGCGCGGGGTCGAGGATGTCGGGACGGTTGGTCGCCGCGATCAGGATGATGCCGGTGCGGTCACCGAAGCCGTCCATCTCGACCAGCAGCTGGTTCAGGGTCTGCTCGCGCTCGTCGTGACCACCGCCGAGGCCTGCGCCGCGCTGGCGGCCGACCGCGTCGATCTCGTCGACGAAGATGATGCAGGGGCTGTTCTGCTTGGCCTGCTCGAACAGGTCGCGTACTCGGGAGGCGCCGACACCGACGAACATCTCCACGAAGTCCGAACCGGAGATGGTGAAGAACGGCACACCCGCCTCGCCCGCGACCGCGCGGGCCAGCAGGGTCTTGCCGGTGCCGGGCGGGCCGTAGAGCAGCACACCCTTGGGGATCTTGGCGCCGAGGGCCTGGTAGCGGACCGGGTTCTGCAGGAAGTCCTTGATCTCGTAGAGCTCTTCGACCGCCTCGTCGGCACCGGCCACGTCGGCGAACGTGGTCTTGGGCATGTCCTTGGACAGCTGCTTGGCCTTCGATTTGCCGAAGCCCATCATGCCGCCGCGCCCGCCGCCCTGCATGCGGGCCATCACGAAGATGAACAGGCCGAGCAGGATCACCATCGGCAACACGAACAGCAGGATCTGGGTGAACCAGCTCTCCTGCTTGACCACGGTGTTGTAGTGAGCGCCGGAGTTCTTGACGGCGTCGAAGATCTGCGCGGAGGTCTCGCTGCCGCCCGGATACTTCGCGATGATCTTTGCCTGACCACCGGTGGCGTCGTTGCCGTTCTTCAATTCGATCCGCAGCTGCTGCTCGCGGTCATCGATCTGAACGTTCTGAACGTTGCTCTTGTCTTCGAGCTGGCTCAGGGCAACCGATGTATCGACGCTCTTCCAGCCCCGCGTGTCGTTGCCGAAGTAGCTGAACGCATAGATCACGAGCAGGATGCCCGAGACTATGGCCAGGGTGCGAAACACAGTCTTGCGGTTCATAGAGCGTCGGCCGGGGCGGCCAGTCCTTTCCGGTGTCTCCGGTTCTTGCCTAGCGATGCGTCTGGCGCGTCCGGTTCCGCGGGGGTTCGGATGCGGACATGCCACGTTACCGCGTACGGTCTACTCGATACATCGCGCAGTTCGGCTGCAGGTGCAGCTAAAGAGGTAAACGGCCGGAGACCGACGGTGGTTCCCGATGTCTCCGGTTCGGCTTCCTCCAAGTGGCAACAATCATGGCATGTTCGGCCTATCGTGAGCGACGACACAACACGCGGCGCGAGCGACGGGCACGGAGGCGGTAGCTTGCGTAACCACGAAGGGCACCCGGAGCACCACCCATCAGACAGAGCGGCGCGAGCGACGGGCACGGTAGCTCGCGTAACCACCAAGGCCCCCGGGAGCGCCGCGAATCGGACAAGAACGCAGGGGGTATGGACATAGTCGAGTTACGGACACCTACAGCGATACTGCGTCACGGCCGCGGCAGGCTGATCGTTCTGCGGCCCGGATCCGACGGCGAGCGCGTACTCGACGTTCCCGTCTCGGACCTGCTCAAGGTCCGGCTGAACCGGCGCGCGGACGACGCGGTGGTCATCGAAATCTACCTGCGATATCCGACGCCGGTGCTCACCGGCGTGCCCGCGGACCGCACCCCACTGCCGGTACTGATCGCCGAGCACGACGTCCCCGCGGCCACCGAGATCGTCGACCGGATCAACGCCCACATTCTGGCCACGCAGCGCGTCGACGTGGCCGCGCCCGATCTGCGTCCGCCCACACCCACCTGGGGCCGAAGCGGCCCGACCCGCGCGGACGTGGACCGGGCGACCGGCCGGATGACGCCGCGCCGCGAGGCCAAACCGGCCATAGCCGCTCTGCATCGTTACGTGACGCCTGACGAGTATGTCCTGGAGACCGCCCTGGCGGTCGCTCATCCGCCTGCGGGGACCGGGCTCGGTCTGCTCGCCGCGACGACGGAACGGCTGTTGTTCATCGCCATCGGCGAGCCGCGGTACGCGTACGAACTTCCCATCCCCGCGGTCATCTGGGCGCGGAACACCGACACTCCCCCGGTCGGCCCCGGCGAGATCGGCCCGGTGCGCGGCACGACGGGCATGGACGTGCACGACGGCAACCGGACACTGCGTTTCGCGGGCGCCGAGCGCGCCGACACCGAGCGGGTCACCTGCGCGGTGAACTTCGCGGTGCGCCGCGAATCCGCGGACGGCGCCAGCGGGTCCGCGGATCCCGGTGTGGCCCAGCTGTATTCGGAATGGGAGCTGCTGGTCGAGCGGCACTCCCTCGGCATGGTCGACGACGCGCAGTTCCAGCGCTACGGCCGCGGCATCCTGCGCTCACTCCCCGACGGGAGCTGAGTTCAGCGCGACCCGCCGCCACGGGCTGGTCGGGCGCAGCCACAGCCGCAGCAGCTCCATGCGGCGGTCGACGCCGCCGTTTTTCAGCTCGGCCAGGTCCTCGCAGGCCTGCCAATAGGTCCAGCCGGTGAGGTAGGCGTCCCCGAACTGGCGCCAGTTGCGGTATTTGCTCTGCGCGATCGGCAAGGCGCGCCCGAGATAGCTCCAGGCCAAGTCGGCATCCAGGTAGCCAGCGGTGTAAGCCATTCTCGCCACCGCAACCACCCTGGCCAGATCCCAGGCGTGGATGTCGCTGGGCAGCGGCCTGGCCAGATGATCGGTGAAACCGATCTTGATCGCTTGCGACCAGATGTCGTAGTCACGGACCAGCGCCTCGGGGTTGTCCATGCCGCGGAACGCGCCGACCTGCCGCAGGAACGCCCGGTGCCGGTCGGCCCGCTCGCCGAAGCGGTCACGCTCACTGGCATTGATCGAGGCCGTCACGAGCGGATGCACCAAAGCGTAGAGCGGGGCGTGCATACCGTCCAGCAACTGTTCCATCGACGCTCGCGCCTCGGTTCCGTCGGTGATGCCCCATGCGCCGGTGAGCGTGTCGATGGCCAGCTCGCGCCGGTCACCGAGCGGATGCGCGCGTTCCGGCCCGAGCAGCAGCGCGTCGTGGAACGCGTCCCAGCGCGCGGAGTAGAAGGCGCCGAGAGCCAGCGCCCGCAGCTGGTCGTCGGAGATCGCGGCGCCGGACCAATGGTCTTCCTCCCGCTCGTCCAGCTCCGCATACGGAAACGTCGTCAAGGTCGGTACACCGCGCGAAGACATGACCCGATTGTTCCCCATCCGTCACGACGCGGGCCGGGTATTCGCGCTTCCGGCGTTGGTCGTCGCGTTGGGCCGCGACGCATATGCGTCGAGCGAATCGATCGCCGCTCGGTGTCTACTTGCCTGACGCAGGTCGTGGTCTGGGGCTAGTGTTCTCGCATGTGTAGAAACATCACCGTCCTGCGTGGTTTGGAACCTGCCGCAACCGAGCAGGAAATCTATGCCGCCGCACTGCAGTACGTGCGCAAGGTCGGTGGCGTGTCCGGCCTGAGCTCGACCACCAAACCGGCCGTCGACAAGGCCGTCGCGGCCATCGCAGCGGCGACCACCACCTTGCTCGCCGAGTTGCCCGACCGCAGGGTCGCGCCCACCACCGAGCCACCGCTACGCCGCCTCGCGGCGCGCGAGGCCGCGGGCGAGTAGTCCGGCCGGTTCAGGGCAGGGCGTCCACGCCGTAGATCGCGACGCAGGCCAGCGCGATCTCCAGCGGCAAACGCCGCTCCTCGATCGTGAATCCCAGGAGGTGTTCGATCCGCTGCATGCGGTAGCGGACCGTGTTCTTGTGTACGCCGAGCAGTTTCGCCGTGGTCTCCGGGCTGCGGTGACTGCGCAGGTAGGCGTGCAGCGTTTCGCGCAGGCGCGCGGCGTTCGCGTCCCTGGCCGCCAGCGCGCCCAGCTCACGCTGCACCAGCCCGCGCATGGCGGCGTCGTCGGCGCCCGCCAGATAGGCGATCTCCACCGCGCGATACCCGGTCACCCGCCCGTCCATGGGCGCGCGCTCGGCGACATTCCGCGCGGCGACCGCCTCATGATGACTCTGCCGGAAACCCGCGATCCCCCCGGCTGGTACCCCGAGCGCCACCCGCACCGGAGCCTCGACCTGACCGGAAACCAGCCGCTCGACCTCACCCGGCGCGGCGAGTTCGGCGGCGCGCTCCGGGTCGTCCAACCCCGCCCAGGCCCACATCGCACTGGCGCCGGAGGGGACGGTGAGCACGCGCCCGCTGCCGATGGCCGCGGCCAGCCGAGCCGCGACCCGGTCCAGCATTCCGGTCGCCTCACCGTCCCCGCCGCCGGGCTCATCGGTCCACAACAGGAAGGCCAGATGCTGCTGGGACAGCCGGTATCCCAGCCGCACCGACGCCTGCTCGACGTCCACGTCGTCGCCCTCGAGCACGGCGCGAACGGTCTCGGCGCGCCGGTTGAGCGCGGCGCGCAGGACCTGCTCGCGCTCTTCCATGTAGGTCTCGGTGAGCAATTCGACCGAGGTGCCCATCCACTTGGTGGCGCGCTCGAACAGCCGCAGCAGCACCACACGCTCGATCTCCGGCGGTGCCTGCCGCTGCTCGACCACCTCGGTCATGTAGTCCAGCACCGCCTCCATGCCCACGTGGTAAACCCGCAGCAGCAACCGCAACGCGAATCCGCGCCTGGCCACGCTGCGCGCGAACGCGTGTGCCTCCTCCGGCAGCGAGAACTCGAAGGCGTCGCTGGTCAGGCGGCTGAGCACGATCCTGGCGTGCGCCCTGGTGCTCGCCGCAAGATCGCGGCGCATATCGCGATCGGCGAGTTCGGGGATGCGCGCGATGATGACGTCGTCGAGCCGGGTGACGAGGCGGTCTAGCGTCTCGCCGCGCATCGTCTCGTAGACGTAGTCGGCCAGCCAGTCCCGCACCTCGTCCGGGTCCGGGCTCGACCTGGTCGCGGCGCGCGGCGACGGCGGAACGGTCATCGCCGACTCCTCCCCTTCGGGACTACTTGTGTTCAAGACACAAACCCACCAGCCAGCATTGACGAATGGGGCCAAGAAACTCCCCATGAATTGTGTCACGATCATAGTTCAGTGGCCTGATTCACAGGAACACCGCGGTTCAGCACAACGTCAGTGGGAGAACAGCTAGTGACCAACACCGAACCAGCGCCGGGCGCGACCAAGAAGACCACGGCCAAGAAAACGCAGCCACGCACGAAAACCGCGAAGACCGGCGACACCGCGGCCGTCATCGAGGTGCGCAACCCCGGTACCGGTGAGGTCGTGGGCACGGTGCCGGAGGAGACCGCGGACGCGGTCGCGGCGAAAGTTCGGGAGCTGCGGCTGTACCAGCCGGAATGGGAGGCGATCGGTCCGGACGGCCGCAAAGCATGGCTGCTGAAGTTCCAGGACTGGTTGATCGACAACACCGACCGCCTGGCCACCGTGCTGCAGTCGGAGACCGCGAAGCCACGGGTCGACGCCCTGATCGACCCCGGCTTCGCGACCGATCTGATCGGCTACTACGCGCGCCGCGCGGCCAAGTTCCTCGCCGACGACCACCCGTCGCCGCACAGTCCGCTGGCCAGGGTCAAGCGACTGACCACGGTCTACCGGCCCTATCCTGTGGTCGGCGTGATCACGCCGTGGAACTTCCCGCTCGCCATGCCGGTGATGGACGTGTTTCCCGCGCTCGCCGCCGGTGCTGCCGTCATCCTGAAGCCGTCCGAAGTGACTCCGCTGTCGGCGCTCGAACTGGCCAAGGGCTGGGCGGAAATCGGCGCTCCCCCGGTCTTCGCGGTGGTGACGGGCTCGGGCGCGACCGGGGCCGCCGTCGTCGGCAACGCCGATTACATCCAGTTCACCGGCTCCACCGCCACGGGCCGCAAGATCGCCGCCGCCTGCGTGGAGCGGATGATCCCCTACAGCCTCGAACTCGGCGGCAAGGACCCTGCCATCGTCCTGGCCGACGCGGACCTCGATCGCGCGGCGCACGGCATCGCCTTCGGCGGCATGTTCAATTCCGGCCAGGTCTGCATCTCGGTGGAGCGGGTGTATGTCGAGGCGCCGGTCTACGACGAGTTCGTCGCCAAGCTGACCGCCAACGTCAAGGCGCTGCGCCAGGGCCTGGACGGACGCGACGCGAAGTACGACGTGGGCGCGCTGGCCAATGAGAACCAGGTAGCCATCGTGCAGCGCCACGTCGACGAGGCCGTCGCGGCGGGCGCGAAGGTGCTGACCGGCGGCAAGCGGGCCGGATTCGGCACCGCGTTCGAGCCGACCGTGCTCGTCGACGTCGACCACACCATGTCCTGCGTCACCGAGGAGACCTTCGGCCCGACGTTGCCGGTGATGAAGGTGGCCGACGAGGCGGAGGCGATCCGGCTGGCCAACGACTCGGTCTACGGGCTGTCGGCGTCGGTGTGGACGGGCGACAAAGAGCGCGGCGCGCGGATCGCCCGGCAACTCGATGCGGGTGCGGTCAACATCAACGATGTGTTCGCCAACCTGTTCAGCTATGCGCTGCCGATGGGGGGTTGGGGCTTGTCCGGCTTCGGCGCCCGCTGGGGCGGGGCGAACGGTGTGCGCAAGTACTGCCGTCAGCAGGCGATCACTACGCCGATCCTGCCGACTCAGCAGAAGGAACTGTTCTGGTACCCGTATTCGATGCCGAAGCTCCTGTTCGCGCTCGGCGCCATGCGCGCGGCGGGTGCGCGCGGTCTGCGCCGCCTCGACCTGCCCGCCCTCTTGAAGTTGAAGGGTGACGACAAGTGATCGATGTGCAGCAGGTCCGCGGCAAAGTCGTCGTCATCACTGGGGGCGCCCGCGGCATCGGACTCGCCACAGCCACCACGCTGCAGACTCTCGGCGCGAAGATCGCCATCGGCGATATCGACGAGGCCGCGGTCAAAGAAGTCGGCACGGCGCGCGGGTTCGAGCTCTACGGCAAGCTCGACGTGACCGATCAGAACTCGTTCGAGAGTTTCCTCGACGACGTGGAGCGCACTCTCGGCCCGGTCGACGTGCTGATCAACAACGCGGGCATCATGCCGACCGGCAAGCTGGTGGACGAGCCGGACCAGGTGACGCGCCGCATCCTGGACATCAACGTCTACGGCGTGATTCTCGGCTCCAAACTCGGCCTGCGCAGGATGCTGGCGCGCGGGCGCGGGCACATCATCAACATCGCCTCGCTCGCGGGCGAGACGCACATCCCGGGCCTGGCCACCTACAACGCCAGCAAGCACGCCGTGCTGGGGTTCACCGATACTTTGCGCGAGGAATACCGGGGTACCGGCCTGCACTTCTCCTCGGTCCTGCCCACGCTGACCAATACCGAGCTGGGCGCGGGCGTCACGGCGCCCGGCCTGCTGCGTGCGGCCGAGCCGGAAGAGATCGCCGACGCCATCGCCGAGTTGATCGTCGCACCGAAGTCCAAAGTCAGGGTGACCGCGCTGGCCGGGTTCATCGCCCAGGTCGTCGGGCTGCTGCCAGAGAAGCTCGGTGACAGCATCGGCCGCGCGCTCGGCTCCGGACACGCGTTCCTGGACGACGTCGATGCCGGCAAGCGCAAAGCGTATGAGGAGCGCGCCCGCGGAGTGTGATCCATCGCCAGGCCGCGGCGCCGCCGTCCCGGGGTTCATCCGGAGGGCGGCGCCGCGGTGCGTTCGGGCACTCCACATGGCGCGCACGGATTGGTGTCACAAACAATATGTGATGAAAGTCACGCGAGTGATCGATTACACCTACTGGACGTTCGTTGGCAAATGCGCAGCGGGTCATCGGCAACCCTTCGGGTGTCCATAATCCGCTAACGACGCCGCCGGTATCCTCACATCAATGCTGGTCAAACGCCCAACTGCGAGTTTCGAGTCGGATAGCTCGGCGCATGCCGAGGATTGGCCAACTGCCTAGTGCGGAGCACCATGACAAGCAATATGCTGTCTCTAACAAACCTACCGACTGTTTCGGTGCCCGTATCCGGACTTTTCGGCCTGATAAGGCTGGAAATTCAGGACTGATTCTGATAGCAAGGGGCTATGGACCCGCATTTGCGCGACCTGCGGTATTTCGTCGCCGTCGCTGAGGAACTGCACTTCACCAACGCCGCTCAGCGGCTGCACATCGCTCAACCCACCCTGTCGCGTCAGATCCGTCAGCTGGAACGTCAGCTCGACGTGGTCTTGTTCGACCGCAATCAGCGCAGTGTCGCGCTGACCGTCGCGGGCAAGGAGCTGCTCGAAGGCGCCCGCAAGATCCTGGAGCTCTGGGAAGTCACCAACGTCTCGCTGCAGGAGGCGGGCGAGGTGCTGCGCGTCGGCATTCAGTCCGCGCTCGGCCGCGGCCTGCTCAGCGATCTGGAGAGCGCGAGCGGCCACCGCCTCGCACTGCATGCCGCGTCTTGGACCGATCCCTCCAGCGGACTCGCGGGCCGTCAGGCCGACCTCGCCCTGGTCTGGCTTCCGCTGCCGGACCCGAGCCGTTACCGCTGGCAGGTGCTACGCACCGAGCCGCGCTGGGTGCTACTACCGGAGAACCACCCGCTGGCGGTCTCGGAGACCGTCGAATTCGCCGATCTGCTCGACGAGCCGTTCGTCGCGCTGCCCACCGAAGCCGGTGCCGTGCGCGACTTCTGGCTCGGCAACGAGGGCCGTGGCGGCCGCGCGCCGAAGATCGGCGCCGAGGCCGCGACCCCGGAGGACCGGCTGGAGGCGGTGAGCCTCGGCCTCGGCGTCTGCCTGCTCGCGGAGAACAACGTGCCGATGTACCGCTGGCCCGGCCTCACCGCGCGCCCCATCTCCGGGCTCGCGCCGTGTGAGCTCGCCGTGGCGTGGCGGGCCGACGACAACCGGCCGACCATCCTGGAGTTCGCCGGCCGCGCCGTGGACGGCGGCTTCGCCGCGCAGCAATCCGCGGTCAGCGTCTGACCGAGGACGTCGCGGCTGAGGGCGCGGTGCGCTGCCAGGGGTGCCGGGTCTCCAGCTGCGCGGCCAGTCGCAACAGGGTGGATTCACTGCCCGGCGGGCCGGCCAGCTGTGCCGCCACGGGCGTCCCCGACAACGGATGCATGCCCATCGGCACAGAGGCGGCGGGCCAGCCGACCAGATTCCACAGCGGGGTGAAAGGTGTGAACCGCGCGCCGGCGAGCAGAGTGGCCGGTCGACCGCGGGAGTGCCAGGCCCGCGCCTTTGGTGGCGGGGCGGCGAGCGTGGGAGTGATCACCACGTCGTATCGGTCGAAGAATTCCAGTAGTCGCGCCTCGACCCGGTCGATCTGGGCTGGGCGCACGAGCCGCAAGTTGTGCACCGTCCGGCCGAGGGCGAGTTGGCGCCGGGTGCGACCCGATAGTCGAGCGGACTGGGGTAGGGCGGGGGCGTCGCGCGCCCCCATGGCTAGCCAGCGTAGGAAGACCGCGAATAGGGCGTTGCCGTAGGGCACGGCGGCGGTTTCGACGAGATGGCCTGCCGCCGCGGCGACCGAAGCGGCTCTGCGGGCGGCTGCGGTCCAATGCCGGTCGACGTGCACCAGGCGCGACGGTGGATCCACGGCCAGCCCGATGCGTAGTCGGCCGGGTGGGTCCACCTCGGCTAGATTCGGCCGCGCGGCCAGCACGGACAGCGCCAATGCCGCGTCCTGCACCGTCGTCGCCAGTACGCCGTTTTCGACCAAGTCCGGCCAACCGCTCGCCCCGGCTGCGGTGTAGCACCCGGGCTTGATCCCGAAAACCCCGCAGCAGGCCGCAGCGACGCGCACCGAACCGAGGCCGTCACTGCCGTGCGCCAGCGGCACAAGTCCTGCCGCGACAGCCGCACCGGCCGATCCGCCCGCGTCACGCGTGGCGTTCCACGGGTTGTGCACGAGGCGCTCTGGAGCGTCGCCCGTGTCCCGTCTGTCCTGCGCCTCTCCTGCGCCGAGCCCGACGACGACGGCGCCCGCGCCGCGCAGCCGGGCGGCAACGGGATGCCCGGCCACCGACTCCCACAGCATGGGCTCGCCAGCGATCGACGCGCCCTGTTCGATCGCGACGGGCACACCGGCCAGCGGCAGTACGTCGAGGTCGTCCCGCTCCTCCAGCGCGGCGGCCTCGGCCGCGGCCAGTTCGGCGCGAAGAACGGGCAGCGGGTTCGATTCCCGCTCCACCGCCGCGATCCGAGTCGCTGCATCGGCCACCACCCGGCTGGGGAGCAGCACGCCGTCCCGTACACCCGCCGCGATCGTCACGGCGGTGTCGTGCCGGAGATCGGGCTCGACTTCTCGACCGCGCCCGGAGCGCGTATCCGTGGCGGCGGACAGTAGCTGAGCGACCACCTCGGCGGTCCTGCCATTGCGAATCGTTGTTCGCGGCGCGGCTGTTCTCGTCGAGATCGAGCCGTCCGCCATTACCGCGGCATCATCAGACATGTGCTGGTCATCCCCCGTCGCATCGTTGTCGAAATCGGGTGATCCGCTGTCGAGCCGCAAGTTATCATTTCGAATACGGCGCGGGGGATGATGGTGTCGGGTGTGGCGGAAATTTTTGCGGCACATCCACCGACCGACCACTGCGGATTCCGCGGCGTCCGCCGAGCCCACTAGGTCCGAGTATGAGTGCGAACTCCGAGAGCAGTTCCGATACCTACACGGGTATGGCCACCGGTGCAGGCTATGGCGACCTGTCGCATGCCGAATTCGCCGCGGTGGCGGCCTTCTCCGCGGCGTGGGAATCCACTCGTCGCCCGCCCGAGATCGCCGAGTACCTGCCCGACGCGACCACCTTGCGCCGCGAGGCATTGGTCGAGCTGATCCGCGTCGATTTGCGCCATCGCTGGCTGCGCCGTCCCTCGGCGGCCAAGGGCGCCGGGCCCGAACCATCCGCACGTAAACGCCTGGCCGAATACTGCGCCGAATTTTCCGAACTCACTCCCGGGGAAATCCCGGCCGGTCTGGTGTACGAGGAGTTCGTCATCCGCCGCCACAGCGGGGAACGGGTCGATCCGCGAGATTGTCTGCGCGAATATCCGCATCAGGCGGAGGAACTGCACGCCTTGTTGAACGCGGACGAGATCGACCAGAGCACCCGGCGGGCGGTGCTGGAGGATTCCACCCGTACCGCATTCGCGCGTACCCGCTCCGCGCTCGACGACACCGCATTGAACCAAACGGTCGAGCACGATCGTGGTTCTGAGGTGACCAGAACGACCGCCGCCGATCTGACGGGCACGGCCACCGCCGTTCCCTCCACGATCGCGACCGGGCCGAGCCGAGGCAACGCGCTCGACCGGATCGAAATCGGCCAGCGGATCGATGATTTCGATCTGCTGACCGGTTTGGGCAGCGGTGCGTTCGCCCGGGTCTTCCTCGCGCGGCAGCGGTCGCTGCAACGGCTGGTCGCGGTGAAGATCTCCGCCGATCACGGCACGGAACCGCAGACACTGGCCCAGCTGGACCACGACTACATCGTGCGGGTCTTCGACCAGCGGCTGCTCGATGACGCCGAGGGCACCACGCGCCGGCTCCGGCTGCTCTACATGCAATTCTTGCCCGGTGGCACGCTGCTCGGCGTGCTGCGCCGCGTACGGGCCGTCCCGCCCGCCGACCGCAGTGGGCAACTGCTGCTGGACGCCGTCGACGCGGCCATGGAGGAGAAAGGTGAGATCCGGCCGACCGACTCCAGCGTGCGAGCCGAGATCGCGGCGCTGAGCTGGCCGGAGACGGTGGCCTGGCTCGGGCGCAGGCTTGCCGAGGCGCTGGACTACGCATCCTCGCACGGCGTGCTGCACCGCGACGTGAAACCGGCCAACGTGCTGCTCACCGCCGAGGGGGTGCCGAAGCTGGCCGACTTCAACATCAGCTTCAGCCGCAATGTCGAGGGCACCAGCCCGGTCGCCTACTTCGGCGGCTCACTGGCCTACATGTCGCCGGAACAGCTGGAAGCCTGTCATCCCGGCTTCGACCGCGGCGCCGCCGACCTGGACACCCGGGCCGACATCTACTCGCTCGGCGTGGTGCTCTGGGAGCTGCTCACCGGAGCCAAGCCGTTCGACGACAGCACGGCGGGCGCGGGTGGTCAGGGCGACGACACCACCCTGGAGGCCATGCTGGAGCGCCGCAGCGTCGGCGTGGAGGCCGCGGCGCTGGACCGCGTTCCGCCCGACTGCCCAGCCGCCCTGCGCCGCATACTGCTGACCTGTCTGGCGCCCGAGCGGGACGGCCGGTGGTCCAGCGGCGCGGTCCTGGCCAGACAGCTGGAGATGTGCCTGGACCAACGCGCGCGGGAACTGGTCGACCCCGCGCAGAACAGCTGGCGGCGGCGGCTGCGCCCCTACATCGTGATCGTGGCGCTGCTGGCGGTGGCACTGCCGAATGTGCTCGCCTCGCTCTACAACATCCAGCACAACCAGCATCTGATCATCAGCAGGATGACCGAGGAAGCCGAGCGAACGTTCCTCGTCATCACCAGCGTCGTGAACGCGATCTTCTTCCCGGCGGGCATCGCGCTGGTGTTGTACATGGCCAGATACGTGCTGACGGTGCCGCGCGGTTTACGCAAAGGACGACGATACGACCCCGACACCCTGCGACGTGCCAGACGCGACGCGCTACTGATGGGCGATCGGGCTGTCGCCGTGGCGTTTTCGCTGTGGGTATTGGCCGGCGCCATCTTTCCGCTCGCGCTACAGCTGTCCACCGGAGACATACCGGCAGGGGACGTGGTGCACTTCTTCTCCTCGCTGGTGGTGTGCGGGGCGATCGCGGTGGCCTATCCGTTCTTCCTGCTGACCTTCTACATGGTGCGGTGCATCTACCCGTTGTTCCTCCGGCACGGGGATATAAGTCCCGAGGACGCGGTGTGGCTGCGAGGGCTGGACCAGCGCTGCAACTGGTACCTGGCGGTGGCCGCGTCGGTTCCGCTGCTCGCGGTCGCTGGAGTGACTTTCCTCCCCGCCGGGGACATCCCGTCGGTGATCTTCGCCGTCCGGCTGCTGTGCGTCGGCGGCATAATCGCCTTCGTGGGCACCTATCTGCTGTTCCGTGCGCTGGAGGCGGATCTGCGGGCGCTGGAGCGCGTCGTCGACCCGGAATCCGCCGTAGCGGGCGCGCCCCCTGACCAGCAGGCGCGCGTCGAAGCGGACGCGGCGGAGACCGGCAGGTGACCTCCTCGCGCACCGACGCCGTCGCCCGCTTCGCCACCGCCTGGCAACGCAGTCTCCAAGGTGATCGGTTACCGCCGCGGATCTCCGACTATGTTCCCGACGGCACGCAGGTGCGCCTGGCCGTGCTCACCGATCTGGTCCGGGTCGATCTGCGGCGGCGCTGGGAACGCGAAGGGCTCGGCAAGCCGGTAGCCGAGTACCGCAAAGAATTCCCCGAAGTGGACGGCAGCCCCGAACTCGTCGAGCTCGTGTGCGAGGAGTTTCTGGCGCGCCGCAGACGTGCGCCGCTGCCGCTGCCGGACTTTCTCGCCGTGTATCCGGACCTGGCCGACGAGGTCCGCGAACGCCTCGCCGACTTCGCCGCCGGCGACGCGGCGGAGGTCGACACCGCCGAATCGAGCCCAGCCGCCGCCGCGCTGGCCGATCTCACCCGCGGCCTGCGGATCGATGACTTCGACCTGCTCACGGACCTAGGTGCCGGCCTGCTCGGCCGTGTCTTCCTCGCCAGGCAGCGATCCATGCAACGGCTTGTCGCCGTGCGGTTCTCGGCCGGACGGGCGGGCGCACCGCACATGATGGCCCAGCTCGACCACGCCCACATCGTGCGTGTTTTCGACCAGCGGGTGCTCAGCGCCGACATCGCATACACCCGGACCGTTTCCGCTCCACCCGCCGGCGAGCACGGAATCGCCGTAGCGCCCGACGCGCGTGCCGCTATCACCGAGCCGCGGCCCGACCCCGACACCACTGTCGCCGTGCCGTTCGATCCGGACGCCACAATCGCCAGTCCTCCCGCTCGCCGGGAGACAATCGACCCTGCCGAGCACGCCCGAGAAGCGACCGTCGCCGAACCCGGCACGACCGGCCCCGGCGCGGACGGCGAGGCCGTCACGCGGCGGGCCGATGAAGCGACGGCGGAAGATACCGCCGTCCTGCCCCACTCCGACGTGGCGCTCGCCGACCGAACGGCCGGCCCCGACGCGGCACTCGTCAGCCCGCCGGATCGCGCCGCAGCCACTCCTGCGGCACCGCGCGATCCGATCCTCGGCTCCGCTACTTCGGACGCCCGGACGGCCGCGGCCACCGCCCTCCCTCGCCTCGTCTACATGCAGTACCTCCCCGGGGGCACCGCGGTCGGCGTGCTCGAGCAACGTCGTCGCGGACCGGTTGCCGACGGTGGCGCGCTGCTGCTGCGCGCGGTGGACAGCGCCATGGAGGCCAAGGGCGAGAGCAGGCCGTCGGATTCGAGTGTGCGGGCCGAGATCGCGCGGCTGAGCTGGCCGGAGACCGTGGCGTGGGTGGGCAGGCGGCTGGCCGACGCGCTGGACTACGCCGCGCACCACGGCGTGCTGCACCACGACATCAAACCGGCGAACGTTCTGTTCACCGCCGAGGGCATCCCGAAACTCGCGGATTTCGCCCTCGGCGAGTCGGGACCGCGCGCGAACGGGGCGTCGGAGGCCGCCGTCTCGACGGATTCGCTGGCCTACCGCTCGCCCGAGCAGTTGGCGCGCTACCTCGATCCCAACGCGCCCGCGCCGGGCGCCAGCAGCGACGTGTATTCCCTTGGTGTGCTGCTGTGGGAGATGCTCACGGGGACGCGCCCGTTCGATGACCCACCGCTCGCCGAGTCCGTCCCGACCGCGGAAACCTACGCGGGAATGCTCGAGGTGCGCCGACGCGGCGTCTCGGCGATGGCGCTGTCGCGCGTGCCGGAAGGAACACCGGCCGCACTGCGCCGCGTGCTGTTGGAATGCCTGCACGTGGACCCGAAGCGCCGCTGGCGCAGCGGCGCCGAACTCGCCGTTCAGCTCGACCTGTGCCTGGACGCCCGCGCGCGGGACCTGGTCGATCCCCCGCCGGACAGCCTCGCCTACCGAGCCAGCGGCTGGCTGCTCCCGATCGCGGTGGTGTGCATCGGCGTGCCGAACGTGCTCGCGAGCTTGTACAACATCCAGCTGAACCAGACCCTGATCATCGACCGGATGTCCCCGACCGACCAGGAGAAATTCGCGGCGGTCGGATTGATCAACAACGTGATCGCGTTTCCGGTGGCCGCGCTGCTGTTGCTGTTCCTCGCCCGGCGGCCCCTCGCCCTCGCGTATCGTCTCAGACGCGGTCACGAGTACTCCGCGCGCACGCTCGCGAAAGCGCGTCGCGACACGCTGCTGATGGGCGACTGGGCGGTATGGGTGCCGTTCGGCTTCTGGCTGGTCGCGGGCGTACTCTGGCCGCTGGGAGTGGCATTCTCCGGTGTCGACCTGCCGCCGAAGACCTTCTTGCATTTCTTCGCCGCGCAGGTGGTGTGCGCGGCGATAGCGCTGGCCTATCCGTTCTTCCCGATCATGGTGTACTCGCTGCGCTCGGTCTATCCACAGTTGCTGGTACGCGGAGGGATCGGTCCTGGCGACGAGCGCCAGCTCCGGGCTTTGGCCGAGCGCGGCAATTTCTACCTCGGTGTCGCGGCGTCGGTTCCGCTGCTCGGTGTGGCGAGCGCGACCTTCGTCGACGCCGCCGACCTGGGTTTGGTGATCGTTCCGGTGCGCGTGCTGAGCGTGGGTGGCATTCTGGCCTTTGTGCTGACCTACCGGTTGTTCCGGCTCCTCGAGTCCGACCTGCTCGCCGTGGCCAGGGCGATTCCGCAGAGAACGCGATGACCGCACCGCGGCCGCTGGGGCGGTTGGTGAGTCTGTCGCATGTGCACGATCCGGCCACCACGCCGCTGTACCCCGACGATCCGGAATTCCGCACCGACATCGTGGCCACCATCGCGAACGACGGCTACTACCTGCGCTATATCCAGCAGGGCGAACACACCGGAACCCACTGGGGCGCGCCGATCCACTTCGACGCCGATGGACTCGCCGCGGACGAGCTGGATCTGGACGACCTGCTGCTGCCCGCGGTGAAGATCGACCTCAGGCAGCGGTGCGCGAACGATCGCGACTACGCGATCACGGTCGACGACCTGCGACAGTGGGAGGCGAAGCACGGCCGGATTCCGGACGGAGCCGCGGTGATCGCCTGGACCGGCTGGGACGCGAAGTGGGGTACACCGGAGTTCATCGGCACCGGCGAATCGGCCGGCCACCAACCGGGCTTCGCGGTGGAGACCGTCGAATGGCTGTTGCGCACCGGCAGGCTCGGCCACCGCGGCGCGCTCGGCATCGACACGTTCGGCCCGGACCTGGGCACCGATGACACCTACGCGGTGTCGAAGCTGCTCTACGGCGAGCATCGGATCAGCTTGGAATGTCTGGCGCACCTCGCCGAGCTGCCCGCCTCGGGGTCGTGGGTGCTGGTGGGCGGTCCGCTCTACCGCGACGGATCCGGTTCCCCCGCAACAATTTTCGGCATCCTGCCGAGGTAGCGGTCAGCCCCCGTAGACCTTCGGGTCGAGGGTGCCGATGTAGGGCAGGTCCCGGTAGCGCTCCGCGTAGTCGAGACCGTAGCCGACGACGAATTCGTTCGGGATGTCGAAGCCGACGTGCGCGACGTCCACGTGCGTGCGTAGCGCGTCGGGCTTGCGTAGCAACGTGACCACCTCGAGTGACGCGGGGTTGCGGGTGGACAGGTTTCGCTTGAGCCAGGACAGGGTGAGCCCGGAGTCGATGATGTCCTCGACGATCAGGACGTTACGGCCGGCGATGTCCTTGTCCAAGTCCTTCATGATGCGCACCACGCCGGAGGACGAGGTCGACGACCCGTAGGACGAGACGGCCATGAACTCCATCTGGGTCGGGATCGGCAGTGCCTTGGCCAGGTCGGTCATGAAGAAGATCGCACCTTTGAGCACGCCGACCAGCAGCAGGTCGCCCTCGGGGGCATCGACGGGATAGCGCTTGGCGATGAGTTCGGCCAGCTCCTGGGTCTTGGCGGCAATCTGTTCGGCGGTGATCAGTACCGACGCGATGTCGTCCCCGTACACGTCAGCTGGATTCCCTTCCGTGGTGGTGAAGCCCGATGGGCCGGTGGGAGTCTGCGTCATCGCCTCCGATGGTCATCCTCGCCCAGCCGCAGTGTCAGCCTGCCATGTTCGCGCCCGGCGACCAACCTGCTGCCGGGCCTTCCTCCGCCGACAGCGACACCGCCCTGTCCGCGCCAAGCGGTCACCAACTCGTCGACGGCCTGTAAATGCTTGTTGGTCAGGGCTTTCGCACCGCCCGCCAGCAGCCATGCCCGAATCGCCCGTTTACGCAGCGCCGCGGGCGCAGTGGCGAGGGTCTCGATCACGAGCGCTTGCCCATCACTCGCGGTGTGCAGCAGTTCCGCGGCGAGCGCGTCCAACACCGCGCCGTCTTCGCGCAGTTGCTCGGCCGTGCGAGCCAGCGCCGGGGCCACCCCGCCGCCGAGAATCTGTTCCAGCAGCGGCAATACCTCGGTGCGCAGGCGAACCCGGGTGAACTCCGGCGCGGCGTTGTGCGGGTCGTCGTGTGGCGTCACCCCCAGGTCGGCGCACACCTGCCGGGTCGTCTCCCTCCGCACGCCGAGCAACGGCCGCCCCCACGGCTCGGCACACGCGGCCATGCCCTGAATCGAGCGGCCACCCGATCCGCGCGCGAGCCCGAGCAGCACGGTTTCGGCTTGGTCGTCGAGCGTGTGACCGAGCAGCACCGGCAGACCGTTGCGCGCCGCGTCCAGTGCGGCGTATCGAGCCCGGCGCGCCGCTGCCTCCACCCCTCCCTCGGTGCCGACCTCGACCGCGAGCACCCGCGCGGACCGACAGCCGAGCGCGAGCGCCTTGGCCGCCGCCTCCGCGGCGACCGCGCCGGATCCTGGCTGCAACCGGTGATCGACCACCAGCGCGTCGACCGCGTTGGTCTCCACCACGGCCGCCGCCGTGAGCGCCAGCGAATCCGCGCCGCCGGACAGGGCCACCGCGACCGCTTGCTCCTGGTTCTCGCCCGGACCGAACCGGCTCAGCCACTCCCGCACCGCCCTGCGGACGGCGAGCACGGCGGCGGTCTCGGGCAGGCGCCGCACACCGGTGGCATCGGGCGCACGCGGGCCCCCAGAACCCGGTGACCCGGCCTCCGAACCGAAGCGCCCGGGTGTCGTTCCTGGCGCACGCCCCATGCGCGCAGCCTACCGACTGACCGTGCTGTACGGTTCCGCCACGGCGTACCGATGGGATTCTCGTGCGGGTTACCCCAGCACCCGCGCGATCCAGCGCTGCGGGTTCTCGATCTCGTCGGTACGGGGCAGGGCGTCCGCGTCGGTCCACACGGTGTTGAACCGGGCCATACCGACGGTGCCGACCACCTCGTCGACGAACTTCTTGCCGCGCACGTACTGCGCGACCTTCGCGTCCACGCCGAGCAGGGCGCGCAGCAGACGTTGCAGCGGGTTGGTCGGACGCCTGCGGCGCTGATCGAAAGCGGTGCGGATCTGCCGGACCGACGGGACGACCGCGGGACCGACCGCGTCCATGACGTGATCGGCGTGCCCTTCCAGCAGGGTGCCGAGCATGAGCAGGCGGTCGAGCGCCTCCCGCTGCGGCTGCGCCTGAGTGGCGCGCAGCAGGCCGACCACGCCGCGCGCGGCCGGGTCGTCGGATACGCCGCCGCGACGGCGCTCGCGCACCGCCTCGACCAGCCGGGAGAGCATCTCGGCCAGCGGCTCGTCGCCGACTTCGCCGAGCACCTCGACGTTGGCGCGCATGTATTCCGCCAGCCAGGGAGCGGAGGAGAACTGCACTCGATGCGTCACCTCGTGCAGGCAGACCCAGAGCCGGAAATCGCTCGGCGAGACCCCGAGCGCGCGCTCCACGGCCACGATGTTCGGCGCGACCAGCAGCAGGGTGCCGTCGGACCCCGTGAACGGGTCGTACTGGCCGAGGATCGCGGTGGACAGGAACGCGAGCATCGCGCCCGCCTGCACACCGGCGGGCTTGCCGGCGAACAGCTTGGTTCCGGCGGGTGCACCACCGGTGCCGGTGAGCTGGGCCATCGAGTCGGCGGCGGCGGTGATCCAGCCGGGTCGGTCGACGATTCTGGCGGCCGGCACCGGGCGGTCGTCCAGCAGTCCGCTCACCTCGCGAACCGGCGCTTCGGCGCGTACGGACGCGTCGGCCAGTTCCGCGACGACCTGCTCGGCCGAGTAGCGCGACGTGCGTGGACCCGCCGGCACCAGGGCGGAACCGGTTTTCGCGGCCAGGCGCCAGTCGACAACGCCGGACAGACCCGTACGACCCTTCCGCCGCTCGACCGCGCCCACCGGGCCGGGCCCGGCTGTGCCGGAATCTTGTTGGGTCATGGTCAACCACCCGTCACGAGCATCCACAGTTTCGCAGTGTGCCTGCGATCGCATCCAACGCGGGCCTGCTCACCTCCGGTGGTCGATCGTTCGACATCAGAGCGAAGGTCAGCACCCGCCCATCGGCGTCCAGCACATACCCGACCAACGCGCTGGACACCGACAGAGTTCCGGTCTTGGCCCGGACCCAGCCCGCGCCCTGCCGGTCTCTGGTGACGTATCGGCTGGTCAACGAGCCGGTTGCGCCCGCAACCGGCAGACTGTCGAGCATCGGCGCCAAGGTCGCCGCGATCCGGTCGTTCTCCGGCTTGGCCTTGGTGCCCGCCGGTTGCACCACAGCGGCGCCGGTGGGCTTGGCCGCGGTCGCCACGACTCGGTCGAGCAACCGGGCGGGGATCCGGTCGTCGACCGAAAGCCCGCTGCTGTCGTGCATATCCAAGCCGGTGAGATCGAAACCGGCCGTGCTCAGCGCCGCTCGCACCGCGGCGACGCCGCCGCTGAAGGAGGCCTCGCCGCCGGTCGCCGTCGCGATCTCCCGTCCGATCGCCTCGGCGAGCACATTGTCGGAGTAGACCATCGTGTCCCGCAGCCGATCACGCAGCGGCGCCGATTGCACGCTGGCGATCTCGGCCGCGCCCTGCGGCGCGACGCCGATCCTGACCAGGGCGGGGTCGAGCCCGAGGTCGGCGGCCAGGCGCCGCCCCGCGTCCAGTGCGGGGGTGGCGGTGCGCGGCGAGTACTCGACGAGCGGTTGCAGGCGGCCGCCATCGATCATCACCGGCTCGATCGGAGCGATCGACCCCTCGGGGATATCGATCGGGTCCCAGCCCTGAGCCATGGTCGGGCCGGTGTAGGCGGAGGTGTCGACGACGATCGTGTCCACCGGTCGGCCCGCGGCTCTGATCTGCGCCACCAGATCGGACAGGCGCGGACCGTTCGGGTAGTAACCCTTGCCGTCCGGCTGCGCGGTGAGCGTCGGATCGCCGCCGCCGACCAGCACCAATTCGTTCGGCGTCGCACCGGCGACCACCCTGGTGGTCATCCGGTGCTCGGCGGGCAGCGTGAGCAGGGCGGCCGCAGTGGTGAGGATCTTGGCGGTGGACGAGGGGATCATCGGTTTGTTCGCGTCACCGCTCCACAGCACCATGGCGCTGTCGGCATCGGTCACCTGGCCGGCGAACGCGCCGAGATCCGGGTTGCCGATCACCGGGGCCAGCGCCGCGGCGATACCGGCGGGACTCGGCGCGGGCGCGTTCGAGCGTGCCGGGCTGACCTGCGGCGACGGCTCGACCGCCGCGGGCGGGGCGGCGATGGTCAGCGTGCCGTGCCGGAATTCGTCGGTCCACGGCCGCACTGTGAAAAGCGCCACGACCACGACCCCGAGTAATACGCCCAGCGTGACCGCTACGCCGATCGATCTGTTGCGCCGCCGCCGGGCAGCAAGCCCACCGATGTTCTCGTTGCCACCAAACACGTCGCCGCCGCTCTCCTGACCGATTCCCGCAGCAGCCGCCTGCCGCACCCATCTCCCCGCCGACCACACTATCCTCGTTGCGCAACCGTTCCCCCGAACAACCTGGCGAGTCGGCGCACTCCGCGGCGGCCGAGTCGGGAGTCGCCGAAAAGAAAGCCGAGTCGCCGGCTCGGCACCGATGCAGTGAAGGAGATGGCGTGGAGTTCGACGTCACCATCGAGATCCCCAAGGGATCCCGGAACAAGTACGAGGTCGATCACGAGACCGGCCGGGTCCGGCTCGACCGGTTCCTGTACACGTCCATGGTCTATCCCGCCGACTACGGCTACATCGAGAACACCCTCGGCGAGGACGGTGACCCGCTGGACGCGCTGGTCCTGCTGCCCGACTCGGTGTTCCCCGGCGTGATCGTGGAGGCCCGTCCGGTCGCGATGTACAAGATGGTCGACGAGGCGGGCGGCGACGACAAGATCCTGTGCGTGCCCGCCGGCGACCCGCGCTGGGACCACATCCAGGACCTGAAGGATGTCCCCGAGTTCGAACTGGCCGCGATCAAGCACTTCTTCGAGCGCTACAAGGATCTCGAGCCCGGCAAGTACGTCAAGGGTTCGGAGTGGGTCGGCCGCGCCGAGGCCGAGGCCGAGGTCGAGGCTTCCATCCAGCGACTGAAGGACCAGGGCGGGCACTGAAAGCCCGTCCGGCGCAACAGAAGCGGGGAGTCCGGTAACGTCCGGGCTCCCCGCTCTGCTTTCCGGGCCCGTCGTGGCCGGAAAGGCGAAAAGGGACATCCGGATACCGGATGTCCCTTCTCAGTGACAGGTGGCTCAGTAGTAGATGTAGAGGTCCCAGCCGCCGTAGGTCTCGACGCACTCCCAGTAGTAACCGCCGGTGCTCGGCGAGATGCCGTCGGCGCGGCAGGCGTCGAAGGTGGCGTAGGTGCCGACGTAGGTGCCGCCATAGGCGACCTCCTGGTATCCAGGCACGGCAGAGGCCGAAGCTGCCGTCGACACCCCGGCGACGGCGGCGATGGCCAGCAGACCAGCGGCGAGGATGGACTTGATACGCATTGTTGCTCCTGAATGCGGGGCGGAGTTTCTGACGTCACGAACGTTATGGTCGATCGCCGCCTCGCACAGCCACCCCTAGGGTGACGGAAGGGCAACCCTGGGGCGAATCACCTTGCCCACCCTCCATCCCATGGGCCGGCACGGCGCGTCCGTTCAGATCCGGACGCGCCGCCGGACTCACTTGCCGCGGAACTCGGGCGCCCGCTTCTCGAAGACCGCCTTGACCGCCTCGGACAGGTCCTCGGAGGGCAGGAACGCGGCATTCCACGCCGAGACGTAGCGCAGGCCCGCGGCGATCTCGTCCTTGCGCCGCTGATCCAGCACGTCTTTGATCCCCTGCACGACAAGCGGCGGATTCGCGGCGATCTCGCGCGCGGTGGCGTGCGCCGCGTCCAGCACCGCTTCCTGATCCGGGAAGATGTTGTTGACCAGGCCGATCTTCTCCGCACGCGCGGCATCGATGTCCTTGGCGGTGTAGGCGAGCTCACGCAGGTGCCCCTCGCCGATGATGCCGGGCAGCCGGTGCAGCGACCCGATATCGGCGACGATCGCGACCTTGGCCTCGCGCAGGCTGAATTTCGCGTCGGCGCTGGCGTAGCGGAAGTCGGCGGCCGCGATGAGGTCCAGTCCGCCGCCGATGCACCACCCGGATACCGCGGCGATCACCGGCTTGCGGCAGTCCGCCACGGCGGTGACCGCAGCCTGCATCTTGCGCAGCTCGGTCAGGAAGTCGGTGCGCGGCGCGGCCAAGGCCCGATCGGCCAGCAGGGGGCCGAACATGCCGCTCATCGCGGGCAGGTCGAGACCATAGGAGAAGTGTTTGCCCGAACCGGTCAGCACGATCGCGCGGACCTCAGGGTCGGTGTCCAGCGCCTGGAAGATCTCCGGCAGCTCGCGCCAGAAATCCGGGCCCATCGCATTGCCCTTGCCGGGACCGGTCAGCGTCACCTGCGCGACGTTGTCCTTCGTTTCGACGGTGAAAGCCTGCCAATCTGTCATTTGTACAGCGTATCGAGAGAATATGAGATCGGAACTCCGGGCCGGGACATCCCGGCATACCGGACGCACCGCGCAAACCGCACAGCGTGTAAATCCTGTGCAAATTAGCGGCAGCGCACTGGTTCCCGGTTCGGCGCAGGCCGGATCATGGTCGAGTCAGCAACCCTCATTCACCGGGTTCGGAGGAGATCATGCTGATGCATCGCGGAATCGGCCTCGACCGGTTCAACGAAATGCCGCGGGGCCGCGCGATTCACGCGCTGTACGAATGCTGCTGCAACGTCACCTGGGCGGCGAAACTGACCGACGCCCGCCCCTACCCCGACCGGGACGCGCTGCTCACCAAGGCGGATGTCGAGCTGCTCGCCCTCTCCCAGCGAGATGTCGACCGTGCCCTCGAAGCGCTTGTGCACGAGCGCGTCTCGTCGCACGACTTGCCCCAGCTCGCGCGGATCACCCGGGCGCGGATCTCTGGGATGCTCGGCCCGAGCGAAGGGTATCCGGAATACTGAGCCGGCAGCGCGACTCGCCCGGCGTACTACCCGCAATCGCTCTACCCTGGTGGGATGCGCAGGTCGTCATTGCCACCGGTCGCCTGCCGGGTCGCCGATACCCTCATCGCCCGGGGCCACCACGGCCTGATCATGGCCCAGCCGGAGCCGACGCACACCGCTGCGGACGCCGCCAGAGCGCTGGGCGTCGACGTGGGCGCGATCACGAAGTCGCTGGTCTTCCTGCTCGATGACGACCCGGTGCTGCTGCTGGTCTCCGGCGCGCACCAGGTCGACCTGGCGAACACCGGCGCGCGCCTGGAGGGAACCCTGACCCGCGCCCCCGCCAAGCTGGTGCGCGAGGTCACCGGCCAGCCGATCGGCGGTGTCGCACCGGTCGGCCATCCGACCAACCTGCCGACCTGGGTGGACAACGCGCTCTCGCGACATCGCGAGCTCTGGGCCGCGGGCGGGCACCCGAACACAATTTTCCGCACGTCGTTCCCGGAGCTGCTGCGGATCACCGCGGGTCTTCCGCTCGACGTGGACTGAACATCGGCAGCTCCCCCTACCACGCGCTCCGCACCGGCCCGGCGACCCGGCGTAGTTTCGTCCTGTGACAGAAGCACCACGGCCCGAGACGGAACTCCAGATCCCCGATGATCTGAGCGGCATCACCGCCGAGCAGTATCGCGCTTCCATGCGCCACTACCCCGCGGGCGTCACCGTCGTCACGCTCAGGTCGCCGCGCGGACCGGTCGGCTTCACCGCGACGTCCTTCGCGTCGCTGTCACTGGACCCGCCGCTGGTCTCGTTCAACATCGCGCACACGTCCTCCAGCCTGACCGCCATGCTGGACGCCGAATCCGTGGTCATCCATTTCCTCGGCGAACACCAGCAGCACCTGGCCCACCGGTTCTCGCGCGCCGCCGAGGAGCGATTCACCGACCGCTCCCTGTGGACCTCATTGGACACCGGCGAGCCGGTCCTGCACGGCACCCCCATCTGGCTGCGCACCACCGTGCACCAGCTCATCCCCATCGGCGACCACACCTTCGTCGTCGGCCTGGTCACCCGGGTCCACGACAACACCGACGAAGAGCCCGCCGCGGCGCCGCTCCTCTACTACAACGGCCGCTATTACCGCCCCACCCCGCTGGGCGACTGACGGCGAATCTCGCGACAGCGGACTGGGTCATGCCAGCGGCGTCGGCCAGTCCGGGCCGACTCCAGCCCTCTCTTCCTGCATCCGCCGGATCGTCCGGCCGAGTTCATAGGCCAGCCGGGCAGCTTCCGCCGCACCCGGCTCGTTCATCCGGCGATTTTTGATCTCCGCCCAGTCGCCACGCTCAGCTAGTGGTCTCATCCTCCTCGGCGGTGCGCCGCTCCGCGATGCGGCGTTACTGGACCTCGGCGCGACAGCTCAGGCGCCGTCCAGGTCGGCGAAGTCGACGTCGACCGGGAAAGGGTCGGTCAGCCGAAGTACATCCTGGTGCGTCTCCGCCAGCCGGTAGCTGCGGCTCGCCCAGTCGAGGCGGTACTCCTGGATGATCTTCACCGTGCGATCGGCGGCCAAGTGCACGATCAGATAGATCGGGATCCCCTCGTTCGCATACTCCGCACACTTGTCGACGGTGTCGGTGTACTCCGATCCCGGCGAGACGACCTCCACTACCAGAAGTACGTCCGCGGTCGTCAGCTTCCGATCGCCATCGATGCACCGGTACAGCGCGACATCCGGGCGGCGAAACGAGAAACCAGGGCTCGCTGGACGGCTCCGGACGTAGTGCATCTCGAAATCGGTCACCACGCCGGTGCACGGCTCGTCGGGGCTCGCCTGCTCCAAAGCGTTCGCGAGCCGCCGGGCCACGTTGTTGTGCTGGAAAGTTCCGCTGCGGCATACGATCACGTGGCCGTCAACCACCTCGATCTGCCGCTGAATATCTTCCGGAAGCGCGTCGTAGCCCTCCTCCGTGATGAGGAGAGCGCCCGGGTCGGTGGCCCAGACTGGCAGCGTGCTCATAGGTCCACCTCGGGGTCGGATTGCCGGATACGCCGATAGTATCCGGCAACGCCGCTAGGTCGGCGTCTTCAGCCGACCAGGCAGGGGGCCGCGCCGGTGGGGGCCGTGGAGGTGAAGGGGCGGGTTTCGGGGGTGGGGTTCCACAGGCCATTCGTGGCGGCGTAATCCCACGTGGGGCCGGTGGTCACGAGGGTGGACACCGCATCGATCAGGCGGTCCACGTCGGTGGAGGTGGTACCGAGGCCGATGCTGGCGCGCAGGGCCCCGTCCACGCCGAGGCGGGCGAGCAGCGGGTGGGCGCAGAAACGTCCGTCGCGCACGCCGATGCCGTGTTCGGCGGAGAGGTAGGCGGCGACATGACCGGGAGCGAATCCGTCGAGCGCGAAGGCGACGATACCGACCGAGTCGGGGCTATCGGACCAGATGCGCAGCAGTCGCACACCCGGAATCGCGGCGAGGCCGTCGCGGAGCCGGTCGGCGAGCCGCTTTTCATGGGCGGCAAGGGTTTCGGCATCGATGGCACAGAGCGCGTCACAAGCGGCGGCCAGCGCGGCGGCGCCGAGCACGTTCGGCGACCCGGCCTCGTGCCGCTGCGGAGCGGGCGCCCACTCGGCGTCGGTGGTGCTCACCTCACGAACCGCCCCGCCGCCGGCCAGATAGGGCTGCGCCGCGTCGAGCCAATCGCGCTTGCCCACCAGCACACCCGAACCGAAGGGCGCGTACAGCTTGTGGCCGGAGAAGGCCAGGTAATCGATTCCGATGTCGCGCAGGCTGATCCGGCGGTGCGGCGCCAGCTGGGCGGCGTCGACCAGGATCCGGGCGCCGCACTGGTGCGCGATGGTGGCCAGCCGCTCCAGCGGAAGCACCTCGCCGGTGACGTTCGACGCGCCGGTCACCGCGAGCAACGCGGCTGGCTTGCTGCACAACTCGGCGACCAGCCTGCCGACAGTCTCCTCGACGGTGTCGGCCGCCTGCACGACGCGGCGGCCGTGCCTCGTCCACGGCAGGAAGTTGGCATGGTGCTCGATATCGAGCACCACCGTGTCGCCGGGCACGCAGGACGCGAGCAGGTTCAGCGAGTCGGTGGTATTGCGGGTGAACACCACCACCTGATCGTCGGGGGCGTCCAGGAACTCGGCCACCGATCCGCGGGCGGCCTCGTAGCACTCGGTGGAGATCCGCGAGGCGTACCCAGCGCCGCGGTGCACGCTGGCGTAGAACGGCAACAGCCGCTGCACGCGGTCGGTGACCTCCACCAACGCCGGCGCGCTCGCCGCGTAGTCGAAGTTGGCGTAGGTCGCCGTTCCGCCCTGCACGAGCGGCACCAGCAGTTCGTCGCCGGAGACCCGGGCGAGTGCGGCACAGGTGCTGTCGACAGCAGTAGTCATCACGTGCATCCCGTCGGCTAAGGGACCCGCGATCGAACGATCCGCCGAGTCCGCGCTTGCCGCGCCCGGTTGGGCGTCGGCCGGGTCGTCACCCGGAGCACCCCACCGCGGAGGAGGGTTGCCGGCCAGCAAGCCGGGGCTTAGCGCTGGCACTCGTGACCTGACCCGAGATTGGCAGAAGCGGCCCGGCACTGTCAACCGCATGCCAATCCGAGCCGACACATCCCGATCGGGACATGACCACAGACGCGAGTCATCGCAAGCACACTCGCGAGTCCTACGAACACCCCGACCAAGTGCTGCGCGCGCCGTTCGTCATCGAACTCACATCCACCGAATCGCAGTTGCCCCGAATACATCACGCCTCCCGCTTCCGATTCGGAGCAGGCACCGCACCTCATCCACGACAAAGCCACAACTGAACAAATGCAGCAAACACGCAGCAGCATCCCGGAACCCGGACAATCGGCGCTCGCCTCTCAGATAACCACAGCGGACCGAACTTTTTCCGGCAGCAAAACCAAGCGTTATCTGTTCGCAGCCAGTCGCCCCCCGATTCGCGATCTCTCAGCGAGAGAGTTGGCTCCGACACCAACTCCTTCTCCAGCTACCAACAAGCAGCCGAACCTGAGCGCGGTTACCGCCGGCACGGCCACACCGGCCGCCGTGGTTCTCGAGCGAAGCGAGACGGGCATTCCCCGTTCGAGCAGCGCGGCAGGCGCCGAGGAAACAAACCCAGTACCGTGGACAGCTGGCCAATCGTGGCATTTGCCCTTTGGTAACCCAGCTATGGCGCGACAACGGAAAGTATGAGGCAGGTCGATGGGAGGTTCGCTGAGCACCATGCTCCGAACGGAGGTCGACGCGCCGGTGCGCCCGTTGTCGCGGGGCGACCATGCGCCACAGGCCAGGACGCTGGTCGACATCCTGACCGCTACGGCACTCACACATCCCGACGCGCCGGCCATCGATGACGGCCAGGTGGTGCTGTCCTATCTCGAACTGGTCGTCGAGGTCGAGAAGACTATGGCGCGCCTCGCCACGGCGGGCGTGCGTCCCGGTGACCGGGTCGGCGTGCGCATGCCCTCCGGCACGCGCGGGCTCTACGTCACCATCCTCGCGGTCCTCTACAGTGGCGCCGCCTACGTGCCGGTCGATGCCGACGACCCGGACGATCGCGCCCAGCTCGTCTTCGGCGAAGCCCAGGTCACCGCGATCGTCACCGCTGACGGCATCGAGACGACGGCCGCCGGTATCCGGGCCGCGGAGCAGCACGAGGGCGCGCGCACCTGGTCGGCGCTTCCCAGCCCCGACGACGACGCCTGGATCATCTTCACCTCCGGGTCGACCGGAACCCCGAAAGGCGTTGCCGTCACCCACCGCAGCGCCGCCGCGTTCGTCGACGCCGAAGCCGACCTGTTCCTCCCCGATGCCCCGATCGGCCCCGGTGACCGGGTTCTCGCCGGTCTCTCGGTCGCCTTCGACGCCTCCTGCGAGGAGATGTGGCTGGCCTGGCGCAACGGCGCCTGCCTGGTGCCCGCCCCGCGTGACCTGGTGCGCACCGGCGCCGACCTGGGACCCTGGCTGGTGCGGCGGGAGATCAGCATCGTCTCGACGGTGCCGACCCTGGCGGCGACCTGGCCGGTCGAGGCGCTGGAGGCGGTGCGCCTGTTGATCTTCGGCGGCGAGGCCGTCCCACCCGAGCTCGCCGAACGCCTTGCCGGAGATGGTGATTCGACTCGCGAGGTATGGAACACCTACGGGCCCACCGAGGCCACGGTCGTCGCCTGCGCCGCACGGCTGAACGGCCAGTGGCCGATTCGCATCGGGCTTCCGCTCAACGGCTGGGATCTCGTCGTGGTGGACCAGGCGGGAAATCCGGTGGCCGAGGGCGAATCCGGCGAATTGGTGATCGGTGGTGTCGGCCTGGCGCGCTATCTCGACCCGGTCAAGGACGCGGAGAAGTACGCGCCGCTGCCCTCGGTCGGCTGGGATCGCGCCTACCGCAGCGGCGACCTGGTCCGGAACGACAGCGCGGGCCTGGTCTTCCTCGGCCGCGCCGACGATCAGATCAAGCTCGGCGGCCGCCGCATCGAACTCGGCGAGATCGACAACGCACTCCAGCATCTTCCCGGCGTCACCGGCGCCGCCGCCGCGATACGAACCACCAAGGCGGGCAATAAGTTACTGGTCGGCTACCTCACCGGGCCGGGACCGGACTTCGACGCCAAGGCCGCACGAGCCATTCTCGCCGAACGACTTCCGGCCCCGCTGGTCCCCCGGCTCGCGGTGGTCGACGAGCTACCGACGCGCACCTCCGGCAAGGTGGATCGCGACGCGCTGCCGTGGCCGCTGCCGGGCACCGCGGAGGACGACGACGACAACGACCTGACCGGCACGGCGCAATGGGTTGCCGGACTATGGGATTCGATTCTCGGTGGAGAAGTCGGCGATCTCGACGCCGACTTCTTCGATCTGGGCGGCGGCTCGCTGGCGGCCGCACAGCTGGTCGCCGCCCTGCGCGAACGTTATCCGCAAATCGCCGTCGCCGATCTCTACGACCATCCCCGCCTCGGCGCCCTGGTCGACCTGCTGGAACAGACCACGCCCGCGGTCGCCGTCGCCGAACGGGCGGTGCGCCCGACGCCGCTGGCCGCGCAGGCGGTGCAGGTGCTCGCCACTATCCCCTTGACCACGCTCACCGGCCTGCAGTGGCTCACCTGGCTGGCGATCGTCGGCAATATCGCGGCCTGGTCCGGCTCGCTGCCATGGCTGCCGCGGCTGTCCTGGTGGTGGATGCTGGCCGCGTTCGCACTGTTCATCTCGCCGCCCGGCCGCATGGCGATCTGCGTGGCGGGCGCACGGCTGCTGTTGCGCGGCGTCCGGCCGGGCCGCTATCCGCGCGGCGGCTCGGTGCACCTGCGCCTGTGGGCGGCCGTCCGCCTGTCCGAGGCCAGCGGTGCCGAGAACCTCGCCGGCGCACCGTGGATGGTGCCGTTCGCACGGGCGCTCGGCGCGAAGATCGGCAAGGGCGTCGACCTGCACACCCTGCCGCCGGTGACCGGCATGCTCGAACTCGGCGACGGGTGCAGCGTCGAGCCGGAGGTCGACCTGTCCGGTTACTGGATCGACGGCGACGTGGTGCATTTGGGCCCGATCACCATCGGCCCCGGCGCGGTGGTCGGCTCGCGCTCGATCCTGCTGCCCGGCACGAAGATCGGGAAGAACGCCGAGGTGGCGCCGGGCTCCGCGGTGTCGGGCAAGGTGAAGGCCGAACAGGAGTGGGCGGGTTCACCCGCGGTGAAAGTCGGCAAGGCGCAGCATCGCTGGCCGGCGCATACGCCCGACCGGGCCCGGCGCTGGGTCGGCGTCTTCGGCGTCACATCGATGGCGTTGGCCGCCATGCCGATTCTCGGCCTCGGCGCAGGCGGCGCGTTCCTCGCTTGGTTCGTCCGCGATACCCGCACGCTCGGCGCAGGCGTCGTCCGCGCCTTCGCGGTCCTTCCCGTCGCGACCCTGCTCAGCCTCGGC
Source organism: Nocardia sp. NPDC051787 (assembly GCF_040681325.1). NCBI lineage: Bacteria > Bacillati > Actinomycetota > Actinomycetes > Mycobacteriales > Nocardiaceae > Nocardia > Nocardia sp. NPDC051787. Next base: position 39,357 of record NZ_JBFAYO010000026.1, on the reverse strand, counting down.
GTATACGCGGCGGCCACCATCGTCGCGGTCCGGCTGCTGAGTATCGGCCTGACCGGGGGCTACCACCCGGTGCGCAGTCGCGTCGGCTGGCAGGCGTGGGCCACCGAGCGGCTGCTGGATTCCGCACGCACCTTCCTGTTCCCGCTGTACGCGAGCCTGCTCACGCCGGTGTGGCTGCGCTTGCTCGGCGCGAAGATCGGTAAGAGCGTCGAGGCGTCCACGGTGCTGCTGCTGCCGAAGTTCACCACCGTCGCCGACGGCGCCTTCTTGGCCGACGACACCATGATCGCGAGTTACGAACTCGGCGGCGGCTGGCTGCATATCGGCGAGGCCAAGGTCGGCAAGCGCGCGTTTCTCGGTAACTCCGGGATGACCGCCCCCGGCCGCCGCGTCCCCAAGAACGGCTTGGTCGCGGTGCTGTCGGCGGCGCCGTCCAAGGCAAAGGCAGGCTCCTCCTGGCTGGGCAGCCCGCCGGTCCGGCTGCGCCGCACGGCGGAAAGCACCGACACCGCACGAACCTTCGACCCGCCCGCCCGCCTGCGCATCGCCCGCGCCATCGTCGAAACCTGTCGGCTCTTCCCAGTCCTGGTGACTTTCGCCATCGGACTCGGTGCGCTGTGCGCTCTGGCCTGGCTCGCGCAAACGTTCGGCCACCTGGCCGCCGGGCTGCTCAGCGGGCTGGTGCTGCTGACGGCCGGTGCGGTCGCGGGCGCGAGCGCGGTGGCCGCCAAATGGTTGCTGGTGGGGCGGATCGGCGCCGAGGAGCACCCGCTGTGGAGTTCGTTCGTGTGGCGCAACGAGGTCTCCGACACCTTCGTGGAAACGGTTGCCGCGCCGTGGTTCGCCCGCGCGGCAACCGGTACGCCCGTACTGAATCTGTGGCTTCGCGGGCTCGGCGCGACCATCGGCCGCGGGGTATGGTGCGAGTCCTATTGGCTACCGGAGGCGGACCTGGTGACTCTCGGCGACGGCGCGACCGTCGAACGCGGCTGCGTGGTGCAGACCCATCTGTTCCATGATCGGATCATGGCCATGGACGGCGTCACCCTCGGCGCGGGCGCCACCCTCGGACCACACTGCGTCGCGCTTCCCGCTTCGGCTATCGGCGACGGCGCGACCATCGGCCCGGCCTCGCTGGTCATGCGCGGCGACACCGTCCCGGCATCGTCGCGCTGGTGGGGCAACCCGATCGCACCCTGGTTCGCGGGCGACCCCGGAGCGAGCTGATGGCGGGCAAGTTCTACGAAGCCCCCATCGATGAGTACCTACCGCAGAACGGCAATCGCGGGTACCGGGTCTCACGATACGAACTGGAAGTGGCCTACCGGGTCGCAGGCAACCGGCTCACCGGACGCGCCACGATCACCGCGGTGACCACCGCCGTTCGCCCGCGGTTCGCGCTCGACCTCGCCCAGGCACTCACCGTCTCGAAGGTGTTCGTCAACGGAACCAAGGCCACGAAATTCGCCCATCAGCACGGCAAATTGGTGATCGCTCCGCAGCAGCGGATTCCGGCGGGCGGCGTGCTGTCGGTGGTGGTGCACTACGGCGGTATCCCGAAGCCGGTGCGCGGACCGTGGGGCGAGGTCGGCTGGGAGGAGCTCACCGAGGGCGCGCTCGTGGCCAGCCAGCCCAATGGCGCGGCATCCTGGTTCCCCTGTGACGACCATCCGAGTTCGAAAGCGACCTACCGGATTTCGATCACCACCGATTCGCCGTACTACGCGCTGGCCAACGGCACCCTGCTGCGCAAGCAGACCAAGGCGAGCCAGACCACCTGGGTCTACGAGCAGTCCGAGCCGATGTCGAGCTACCTGGCGACCATCCAGATCGGCCACTACCGCAAGCATCGCATCGGTTCCGCGCAGGCCCCGGTGCCGATGCAGGCCGTCCTTCCGCCCCGGCTGCGCGCCAACTTCGACCACGACTTCGCCCGCCAGCCGAAGATGCTCGAGGTCTTCACCGAGAAGTTCGGCCCCTACCCGTTCGAGGGCTACACGGTGGTCGTCACCGACGACGAGCTGGAGATCCCGATCGAGGCGCAGGGCATCTCCATCTTCGGGGCCAACCACTGCGACGGCCGCCGCGGCGCCGAGCGGCTGGTCGCACACGAGCTGGCCCATCAGTGGTTCGGCAACAGCCTGACCATCCGGCAGTGGCGCGACATCTGGCTGCACGAAGGTTTCGCCTGCTACGCGGAATGGATCTGGTCGGAAGCGGCGGGCGGGCCCACGGCCGACCAGCTGGCGCGCGCCGCGCGGCACAATCTGTCCCGCCAGCCGCAGGACATCATCGTCGGCGACCCGGGACCTCGGCGCATGTTCGACGACCGCGTCTACAAACGCGGTGCGCTGACCTTGCACGCGCTGCGTTTGGAACTCGGCGACTCGACGTTCTTCAACCTGCTGCGCGAGTGGACCATCCGCTACCGCCACTCCTCGGTGACCACGGAGGAATTCACCGACCTCGCGGGGCATTACAGCCTGATGCCGCTGCGCCCGCTGTGGGACAGCTGGCTGCTCGCCGAACCGCTGCCCCAGCTGCCGCCGCACGGCGGCGCGTCGATCGCCTGATCAGAACACCAGGTAGCGCGCGGCGAGCTCTTCGACGAGCGGATCGTCCTCCGCGACGTTCTCCAGTGCGTCGAGATCGGTTTCCACGGCGATCTGCCGTGGGTCGTCGTGCTCGGTGTCGAGGGGGCCATCCTCGGCGAGCTGGCGCAGCAACTTCTCCCGCAGCCTTGTCTTCAGCGAATCATTCATATTTGGAACTTGCCTCCACGCCTGGCGGCTACACCGGTGTGAGCAAGGTTCCCCACGGCGTATTGCGCAGCACGGTGTATACCGCCAGCAATCCGAAAAATGTCCACATGGTGGTCCGGCTGATCGGCGGCAGACGCATCGCTTGACCACGCCAAGCCCGGATGGTCCAGTCCGTCACCCACACCGCGAACGCGAGCACCAAGGGAATCGCGAGCAGATTGCTGTGCAGGGCATCGACGATCTGGCCATCGGTGAGGTTGTGCACGGCGCGCATCCCGCCGCAGCCGGGGCAATACCAACCGGTCAGCGCATAGACCGGGCAGGTGCCGTAGGAGCCTTCGACATGGGGATCGCGCAGGTGCAACAGCACGCCGACACCCACGCCGACGCCCGCCACGAGCAGCGGCAGTCCAACTCCGCGCCAACGGGTCCTCGGCTCGGTCTCCGTCCTCCGCTCGGCCTCCGCGACGGTCGCGGGTCCGGAGTCAGTGCGCGCGATGTCCACAGCATCAACCGTAGCCGTGTTTGTCGTGCAGCGCGCAGCTACTCCGGCTGGGCGAAACGCAGCATGTTGCCGGATGGATCGACAAGCTCGAACCCCGGGCCGCCCGGACCGTCCTCGGGGCTGCCGGGTTCGGCGTAGCCGTAGCTTTTGCCCGCCAATTCCGCCTTCCAGGTGAATACGTCGTCCACCGCGATCCATACGACGCTGCCGGGCGTGCCGTCACCGTGATGCTCGCTGAGATGAATCCTCGCTCCGGCCCGGGAGATCTGCGCGTACAGCGGGAACTCGGCGCCGAAGCGGTGCTCCCAGTCGACGGTGAAACCCAAATAGTCCCGATAGAACTCGAAGGTCCGCGCGACGTCGAACATGCGCAGCACGGGTATCGGCGGTTCGAAGCGGATCTCCTCGTTGACCATGCCCTGATACTCGCACCGGGCTCCGGCAAGATCAGCTGCGAAATGATCTTTTGACCGGACCGAATTCGGGGTACTCCCCGGTACAAGCCAGGGAATGCCGTCATCGAGCGCTAGCACTAGCAAGCATCTTGCTAGCACTGTACGGTGACGGAGGACACAAAGGAGTGCTCGATGCTGGTGAAGTCGATGAGGACGCTGGCGGACGCGCGCAACGGCGCGCTCACAGCCGCTTACCGTGCCGGACTGCGGTCCCGCACCTTCCGGACCGCGTCTCTGAACGCCCCCACCGCCCCCTGTGCGGTCATCCCGGTCACCACCAAGGACGGCGCTCGCCTTCGGGTGCACGCCTACGGTTCCGCCGATGCCGACGTCATCGTCCTCATCCACGGCTGGAGCTGCAGCATCGAGTACTGGAATCCGCAGATCAACGCCTTCGCCGACCGATATCGAGTGGTCTGCTACGACCAGCGCGGTCACGGCGCGAGCGAACTCGGCAAGTCCGCGCCGGGCAAGCAAACGCTGGCCGACGACCTGTCCGCCGTTCTGTCCGCCACGCTGCGCCCGGGTCGGCGCGCGGTGCTCGTCGGGCACAGCATGGGCGGAATCACCGTGCAGGCGTGGGCTTCCGCCTACCCGGACCAGGTGCGGCGGCAGGCCGCCGCGGCCGTACTGCTGAACACCAGCTCGGGCAATATCCGCTACGACACCGATCTGCTTCCGCTGCTGAACAAGCCGCTGACCTTGGCCGACCGGCCGATCACCGTACTCGGCGCCACCGTACGGATGCCGATGATCGTCGCCGAGACCTTGCTCACCGCCCCGGTGCCACTGCCGGGCGGTTGGCCGGCGAGCGCGCTGCTCAAGGCGCGCGTGATGACCGAGCAGGCCACCGCGGACCAAGTGGAGTTCGCCCTCGGCATCGTGCGGTCCTGCCGGCCGCTCACCCGCGGCAGGCACGCCGCCGCGCTCGCCGACATCGATCTCGCCGAGGCCGCCGCGTCGCTCACGGTGCCGACCACGGTGATCGCGGGCATGCACGATCGGTTGCTGCCCGAGCGCATGTCACGCCGGATCGCCGACGCGCTCCGCGACGCCGGTCATCTCGCCGCGTACCACGTGTGGCCCACTGGCCACCTGGGCAATATCGAAGCCGCCGACCGCTTCAACGCGGAATTGGCGAGCATCGCCGAGCGCGTCCACCTGCGTTCCGCAGCCGCCGGCTGATCCACCGCCGCCGCGCGCTGGACGGAAGACGTTCTCCTGGGTCGGTCAACGGCGCCCGGCCCAGGAGTAACGGCTTGCGCCCCTTCGGCTTACCCGATCCCGCTCGCGGTAGCCCTCTTCCCATCGACAGCAAGAGGCGGACGTCGATCCCGCGCACGGTGGTTAACATTCTGCGAATCTCGAGCGACACATGGGCAGGTAGTTCGGCCCCTACAACAGAGTGGAGCAACGGTGAAGGGCTATCGCGGAATGACAGCAGTGGCTTTGGCCGCTGGGGCACTCGCGCTGACCGCTCCGACTTCGTCCGCGATTCCCATAGGCGTCACACCGGCACGCACCCTCTGTGGTGGCGGCGGTACCGGCATCGGAATGATTGCGGCGCAGTACGATCCCGCCCGCAACTCCTCCGACAATCCAACGCTATGGATCCGCCCGGAGTTCGTCTTCACCCCCGCCTTCCCAGGTGGCTCCTGCCACGTAGAGATCACGGTGTATTGGCGAGATTCCGATACCGGCGAGTTCGGCGGCCTCCCACCGGTCTGGGTGAGCGACGATACGCCATCCGGCGAGAATGTCCACGGCCACTGGGTACCGCTCACCATCCCCTCGGGTCTCGGCCGAGCCGAAGTGCTGATCGCGACCAACTATCCGCACATGCCCGGCAAGGGAACGTTCGTCGTCACGTAATCGCGCAATCGGGGCAGTCGATTTCGCCCTTTGGTGCACCCATACCTGTCCGACCAATGGCCGGCAGGACCGGGAATGAATGCGGTGGTCGAGCGGTAGAACAACACATGAAACTCGACGACGACGCTCGCGCACTCATCGGTTCCGGCGCCGACGCAACGCTGGTCACCATCAACCCCGACGGCAGCCCTCAGGTATCCGTCGTCTGGGTGGCCGTGCAATCCACGCCGGACGGCGACGAGCTAGTCACCGCCCATCTCGGCGTGTACCAGAAGATTCGCAACGTCCGCCGTGACCCGCGCGTCGCGGTCACCATCCTCTCGCCCGAACGCGGCGAGGTGATGCGCCCGTATTTGTCGATCACCGGCACCGCGCGCGTCGTCGAGGGCGGCGCGCCCGAACTGCTCACCGAACTGGCCAAGACCTTGGCCAGCCCGACTGCGAAGTTCCCACCGGAAGACGCTCCGCCCGGCTACCTCACCCGCATCCGCATCGACAAGGTCGGCGGCATCGGCCCCTGGGCATCCTGACAACTCGGCCCACAGGAACCGCTCGGCAACAGACTCTTGACTCGTTCCAGAAAAGGGACAAGACTTCCTTCCGTGGCAACAGCCTCGGAGTTTCAGCAGATGCTGCGGGGAGTTTCGCTGCGCGTGACCCGTCCCCGGGTCGCGGTGCTGAGCGCGGTGCACGACCACCCGCACGCCGACACGGATTCGATCATCCGCGCCGTGCGATCCGGTCTGCCCGACGTGTCCCACCAGACGGTGTACGACTCGCTGAACGCGCTCACCGCCGCCGGCCTGGTCCGGCGTATTCAGCCGTCCGGCTCCGTGGCACGTTACGAGTCGCGGGTCGGCGACAACCACCACCATGTCGTATGCCGGGCATGCGAGGTGATTGCCGATGTCGATTGCACCGTCGGCGCGGCCCCATGTCTGACCGCGTCCGATGACCACGGCTTCTCGATCGACGAGGCCGAGGTCATCTACTGGGGCCTGTGTCCCGACTGTGTGGAATCCCAGGCTTCCCGATCGCACCCGTGATCGCAGCCCATCACTCATTCAGGAAGGAATGCCGTGTCATCCGATAGCCGCCCACCCAATCCTGACACCAGAACTCAGAGCGCGAGCGAGAGCGAGAACCCGGCCATCCCGTCCCCGACCGCGAAGACGGAGCATCGCCCCCGCAGCAACAAGGACTGGTGGCCCGAGCAGATCGATGTCTCGGTGCTGCACGCCCACTCGTCCAAGGCCAACCCGCTGGGTGAGGACTTCGACTACGCCGAAGAATTCAAGAAACTCGACGTCGATGACCTCAAGGCCGACGTCGCCGCGGTCCTGACCGATTCGCAGGACTGGTGGCCCGCCGACTACGGCAACTACGGCGGCCTGTTCATCCGGATGAGCTGGCACGCCGCCGGTACCTACCGCATCGCCGACGGCCGCGGCGGCGGCGGTCAGGGCGCCCAGCGCTTCGCACCGCTCAACAGCTGGCCGGACAACGCCAACCTGGACAAGGCTCGCAGGCTGCTGTGGCCGGTCAAGCAGAAGTACGGCAACAAAATCTCCTGGGCCGACCTGCTCGTCTTCGCCGGCAACGTGGCCTTGGAGTCGATGGGGTTCACGACGTTCGGCTTCGGCTTCGGCCGCCCGGACATCTGGGAGCCGGAAGAGGTCTTCTGGGGTCCGGAGGACACCTGGCTCGGCGACGAGCGCTACAGCGGTGACCGTGATCTGGCGAGTCCGCTCGGTGCCGTCCAGATGGGCCTGATCTACGTGAACCCCGAAGGGCCCAACGGTCAGCCGGATCCGGTGGCCGCGGCGCGGGATATCCGCGAGACGTTCGGCCGCATGGCGATGAACGACGTGGAGACCGCCGCACTGATCGTCGGCGGCCACAGCTTCGGCAAGACCCACGGTGCCGGCGATGCCGGCCTGGTCGGCGCCGAACCGGAAGCCGCCCCGCTCGAGCAGCAGGGCCTTGGCTGGAAGAGCGCCTACGGCACCGGCAAAGGTAAGGACGCCATCACCAGCGGCCTGGAGGTCGTCTGGACAGCCACCCCGACCAAGTGGGGCAACGGCTTCCTGCAAAACCTGTACGGCTACGAGTGGGAGCTGACCAAGAGCCCCGCCGGAGCATGGCAGTGGAAGCCGAAGGACGGCGCGGGCGAGGGTGCCATCCCGGATCCGTTCGGTGGTCCCGCACGTACCCCGACCATGCTGACCACGGACCTGGCGCTGCGGGAAGACCCCATCTACCGGGAGGTCACCCGTCGCTGGCTGGATCACCCCGAGGAGCTGTCCGAGGCGTTCGCCAAGGCGTGGTACAAGCTGCTGCACCGCGACATGGGACCGATCAGCCGCTACCTCGGGCCGTGGGTTCCCGAGCCGCAGCTGTGGCAGGATCCGGTTCCCGACGTCGACCACGAGCTGGTCGACGAGCAGGACATCGCGGCGCTGAAGAGCAAGGTCCTCGAGTCCGGCCTGTCTGTTGCGCAGCTGGTCAAGACCGCCTGGTCATCGGCGGCCAGCTTCCGCAGCACCGACAAGCGCGGCGGCGCCAACGGCGCTCGGATCCGCCTCGAGCCGCAGAAGAACTGGGAGGTCAACGAGCCTGCCGAGCTGGACAAGGTACTGCCGGTGCTCGAGCAGATCCAGCAGGACTTCAACAGCTCGGCCTCCGGCGGCAAGAAGGTCTCCCTTGCCGACCTGATCATCCTGGCCGGGTCCGCGGCGGTCGAGAAGGCGGCCAAGGACGCGGGGCACGACCTCACGGTGCCGTTCGCACCGGGGCGGACGGACACGACGCAGGAGAACACCGATGTGGAGTCGTTCGCGGTGCTCGAACCGCGGGCCGACGGGTTCCGTAACTATGTGCGGACCGGCGAGAAGGCTCCGCTGGAGCGTCTGCTGCTCGACCGGGCGTACATGCTGGACCTGACCGCACCGGAGCTGACAGTGCTCATCGGCGGCATGCGCGCCTTGGGCGCCAACTACGGCGGCACCGAACACGGCGTGTTCACCGACCGCCCAGGTGTGTTGTCGAACGACTTCTTCGTCAACCTCCTCGACCAGAACACGGAGTGGAAGCCGTCCGAGTCGGCGGAGAACGTCTACGAAGGCTTCGACCGGTCCTCCGGCCAGGCCAAGTGGACGGCCACCGCCAACGACCTGATCTTCGGGTCGCACTCGGTGCTGCGTGCGCTGGCCGAGGTGTACGCACAGCATGATGCCAAGGAACGGTTCGCGAACGACTTCGTCGCCGCGTGGGTGAAGGTGGTCAACAACGACCGGTTCGACCTCGCCTGATCTTATCGACGAGTTCCAGGCCGGCCCTTCCGGGCCGGCCTGGATTTCGTTCGGGGTTCGGCGACCTCATGTCGACCAGCAAAGGCCCCCGCACACGATTCCGCATGTGAGAGGCGTTGGCCCCGTGTGCCGTAGCCTCGCCAAGGGGCACCGACTGTTCGGGGTGTGAGCCGTGGCGCTGGCGATCGGTTCGCGGACGCGCCCTCGAGGTTCTACCGGCAGAACTCGGGGCCCTGGTTCATAAGCACCAGCTTGATGATCGTGCATACGACCTGCTTTTGGAGCCCCGCCGAACCGCTGGACAAGCCGCTATCGTCGGCGCCCACCAAGGACACGGACGGAATAGGCTGCGGAATCTCGGCCTGCGCGGTCGCAGCGGGTGACAGCACAGCGACGGTCAACAGCGCGCCGATGGTGAGCCGAGTGATTCGAGTCATCTCGAATCCTCCTTTCTCTCTTAGGGTTTCGGTCCGCTGAGGCGTACCGCCAATACCATCGCGGGCTCCGCTTCGGCCGTTACCGCAGTGTTACTCAGCGCTGCCGTTCGAGCGTCATCCGGAAGCCGAATGAACTCGTACCGATGGCAACCGCCTCCTCGGGAACAGCGGCAGCGAAACATGAGCACCCGGCACACGTGATATCGAGACACGCCGACAGCGCCTTCACGATGCGTGCCTGTACGTCACCGCGCGGGAAGATGCGCCAGCTGCTGCTGCGTTGCAGGTCGTTGCGACAAAATATGCCAAGACGTGCTGCAGCGTGATGCGGTGGCGGGGGGTTGAACGGGCCGTCCGAGACCAACGGTGTCGCCACCGGCCCCGGAACCCCGGAAGTATGGAGCCGCCTGCGGGAATCGAACCCCCGACCTTTTCTTTACGGATCGTCGCCAGCACACCATTAGCAACGATTCCCAATCGTGCCCACTACCAGCGGAGCTCAGCGGAATGCGGTACCGGTCTCTTCCCATCGAATCCGGTCGGCATTCACCGAAAACGTGTCGTTAGCGTGTCGCAGGTAGAATCCGGCCGACAGGCTTCTCACCTGAAGGATCTGTCAAGTACCTAGCGTCAGGTCCCCTGGCCCCGTCCCCGCTAAGACTTGGCCCACAGCGACCGTGCGGGCACCCTTGGGACCCTAGCCGTCTCGCTCTTGCTATACGGGACGAATAGTTAGAGTCCGGGCGGGGACCACTCCCCACCCCAACACCACGGCACACCGCACCGCTCCGTGGATCGCGGTGTATACGGATTCCGAGGCCTCCTGTGTACGCTGACGGAAATGCTGACGCGTCGCCACCTGTGGTCATGTAGTGTTTGCGCGTGACCGGTCGGCGGGGCTTCGATGACAGCTTTATGCGAGTGATCAATGCTGCTGCTACGCAGCACCTCCGGGAGACCGTGTTCCAGAGAATGAAATTGCCGGACCTTAGCAAATTGGTCGGTCCGTCGTTTAATATCTCAGGGTTTACTGATCTGAAGCGCTCGTTTCCGGTTGCGGACTTGATAGGCAAAGGCATACCACCGATCCTTTCAGCGGCGGAGTATGGACCGGGGAAGCTCGGGGTGCCAGATCTGTTCTCGGATTCCGCGAGCATCCGGATGATGCAGGCCAGCGCGCTAAATAGCGTCACGAGGAACCTGCTGAAGCTCGACATGAGCATTGTGCCGGTCATCGACACGGCAGCTCTGCTGTCGAAGGATTTGCTCACGCTGCGAATTCCGAAAATAGAATTGCCGGATATCGGCGGAATACTTGAGGAGCTCGCGAAGAGATGGCCGCATAACTGGCCAGATGACCCTCCGGACTTCGCGCTCGCGAAGCAGATCGTCGAAGAAGAGGGCATACCCATCGTCTACATTCCTCGCGGAGAAATCGTATCCGAACTCGTCGCAGAGCCCGACCGTGCTGGACGCGTAGCAGTACTCGTAGCGCGCACTCCGGAAATATTGGACGATTGTGCCGAGGCGCTGGACGAGCCGCTCGGAGATGAGGTAGTGGCGCTGCGGCCCTTGATCCGCAGAGCCATTCGAGCACTGAGAGAGAACCATTTCGAGGCGGCGCAGGCGCTTTGCATCAGCATCTGTGACACGCTCATCACCGCCCATATCGACGGCAAGCACAACAAGGCCAAGAGCGTATGTGTTGTTAAGAACCTGGATGCAGCATTCAGCGCCAATCAGCTACGGTACGTGCTCGGCGTCGGGCCGGTAGTCAACCTATTGACGGAATGGAGCCCCAAAAGCCCCAAACCGCGCCCGGAAGCGCTATCTCGGCATGTAACCATTCATCAGGCGCATCCGGAACACTTTACACGCGATAACGCGATCATCGCCGTGATGGTTGCGACCAGTCTGATGCTTGCACTGAATGAGAGATATTCGTGGGGCTGAAGACCGGGATGGCGCGCATGCTTACTGTGGTGGTATCAGTTCGAGCTTGAGAGCCGAGTCCCGGCTCAGCTTGCGGACCGTCTGGAGCGATCCAAGAGGCCGGGAGTTTGACGGCTTTTCTCTGTTCATCTACTCTGGCTCTCTTCGCCGCCGCGCGGAGTACTTAGGAGATCCTCATGCTGAATGAAGGATGGCGTGATCAGTACGCACGCATGCATAGGGCGCACAAACGCCTTACGGTACTGTGCGGCACGGCGACAGATGTAGGCTCGGACGAGGCCCGCGATGCGCTTTACCGCTTCTTCGAAGAAGCCTACAAGCTGAAGGATTGGATAAAGTTCGGTGGGCCAAAAAGGCGTTACGGCCGGGCCGTCGAGAGGCTAATCAATCGCTCAATCGCGCTTGCGGCATGCGCTGATATAGCCAACGGGATCAAGCATTTGCACCTGCACGGACAGGCACGTACTGCGGGTGGGCAACATGCACAGATTGTGACCCAAGGCGTTACCATCTTTGCCCCGCCAGCAGCCGCGGAAATTCATAGCGACGGCACAGTCACACACCTCGAAAGCACTGGAGGAGCAACCCAACACACCTGGACTATCGTGGCAATAATGGCACTGTTCATGACGCGCTTGATCTGGCCAATGCTGCCTTAGCAGACTGGGATACATGGCTCAGAGCCAGGAACCTTATCTAATGCGCTCGGTGCCACTTATTTTTGTCCACGCGTGTGTGCCCGGGTACAGATGATTCCTCACCGGTCTCGGGTGATTCCTCGGCTGCGTTCCTGCCCGTAGCCGGTGCCGCCGCGCTGCACCTGCGGAGCTTGCCCCGGTGGCTCCCGCACCGCCGCTGACGGTGGTTGCGCTTGCCCGAGCCCGAGAAGCTTCACCACTTCCGGGGGCACTCCCCGCCCTTGCCGTCGCGCCAGTTCTTCTGCGCGTTCCTTGTTGTCGGCTGCCTCACGCTCAATGCGGGCTTGTTCGCGAGCTTTCTCCTCCGCCGTGCGGGCGTCGGCTGCTGCGCGTTCCAGGCTGGCAGCATCGGCCACGTCCCGGGCCGCCTGTTCCCCCGCGTCGACGGCTTCCCATTCCTGAAACTGTTCGGGCACCGGGAATTCCACCGCCACCCGTTCGGCAGCCGCCCGTTCAACCCGTCCACGCTCATCGGTTTCGCGTGCTTGTCTGGCTCGCTCGGCTTCTTCTCGCGCTTGCCGATCACGTTCGATCTTCTGCGGGGCATCCGCCCTGCCACGCGTGGCACCTTCCCGGAACCGCAGCATCTTCGCGAATTTTTCGGCTCGCGCACGCGCTCGCGCCAGCAATGCGATTTTATCGCGCCGCTTTCGTAGCTCCTGAGCCTTTTCCTGCCCCGCCTTCTCGCGGACACCGGGCAATTCGAGCTGCTTACCTGCTTCCCTTTGTAGTCCAATTGCCCAAATCTCGCGTGCAACGTGTCGGGGGATGATTTGATGCGTGAACTTTTCCTTGAAGTCGCGGACCAAGCCATCTATAAGCTTCTGCACTTCCGGGGACCTGTATTCGCCCTCGACGGTCCGTAGTACGTGTTGCTGTATTTCACCCTTGTCGAGAAGCGCTCGAACAACCTCCAGCTGCTTCTTATCCTTCTTACTCTCCATCCTCCCGGACTTCTCTTCAACCGCGAAGATCAGCCCTCGGTCGTCTCTGATCTTGTCGAACTTAATATTACCTACATTCGGGACCTTGAAAATTCGCGACTGCTGGACGTACCCATTTTCACGGTCGCGAAAGTACTGAGCCGCGCCGTTTTCAAATATCCTGCCACGCTCGTTGTTGTTGTAGTAATGGCGGTCCCTGTCGTACTCGGGCATTGCCGCGCCCCCGGAGGCGTGAAGCAGTTGACTGAAGGTGAATGACTACGTTACGCGCTGGAATCTTCGCTGCGCTTCTCGTTGTGATAGCCCGCATATTCACGGATGGCTGCGGCCATATCCGAGAACATCCCTTCGTGATCTTCGGGGTTGTATCCAATCATGCTGTTCATCAGGTACCATGCCGTGATTTCATCTTCGTCGTCTGTGTCGAATAGAAGTGCGGGATTTATGTCTTCATAGAACGTGTATTCTCCGCCGGGCCAGTCGTAGTCGATCCATTCAGCGCCCGCGAACTTGATGAAGCATTCGCCGACGAAGCAAATGAAAGCATCGGCCATGTCGGCGTTCTCGGGAGCCATCGCGGTAGCCAAATCCGGGAACAACTCCGCGACAACGGGGTTGAGCCGTTTCACCTCCGCCGAGTCTTCCGGCCATGGTCCCGAAGGAATCTCACGTATGCCCGCATAGTCCATGAACTTCTGGGCTTGCGCCTTGCGGCGTTCCGGGTCGACCCATTTACCCCATTCGGTCTGCTCGACGGGTACGCCGAGATCCATGATCAACTGCTCGTCATTCCCCACGCCTAGCTCCTTCTCGTCATAGTCCGAACAGGTCAGTGTCGCGCGCGCACGGTCACCGGGCAAGGAACATCATCGCTCGACATACAGCCGTTCACACGGCAACCTCGGCCAGCCCTCAGCGCTATCAGGGAGCACGTTCACGGCGTCGACGTAGTGCCGTTCCCGATGCTCTTGAACGAACATCAGAGCGGCAGTGAGGCAGGCCGCGAAGTCGAACCGCGCGCCGTGCAGGAACACCGACAGATGCACATCCGGATCGTCCGGCAGCGGAGAAGTCATCACGCATTCCTCCGATCATCAACCACCCGGAAGCCGATCCACGGGCAGACACCACCGATGTTGCGTTCGTGCTCCCCGATCGTGCCGTCGACCAAGGGGACCAGGTGCAGGCAATGTCGGGAGTCCGGGCACCTGACGTGCGTCACGAAACCACGCTGCCCGTTCGGTGTTCCGTCTGCTGTCTTCCACCATCGGCACCGCGACAGCAGAACCGTGCAGTCAGACATGAGCGACCGCCCAACGCCGACCCGGACCGCCACACGCCCGGATGCACTCCACGACAAGAAGTCCGGACGGACGGAACCGATCGCGGGGTGTTTCGATCCAATGCCGGACCGCGCCGGACTCAGCCGTGGGCGAGGGCAACGCGACCGTCCCACCTTCCCGGACAATCGACACGTTGATCCGGAATAACTCCGCGAAAAGCTTCGTGTCCTCAGGAAGATCGGGTCTGATCAGATACGTCCACCTGTTCGAGCGAGGATGCGCCACGATCGGCCCCAACGCATCTCGACGCCGCCGCATCACGTCTCTGACAGCGCGACCCAAAGGCGCAGGCATGGTCAGTGCCCCGACGTGCGACGAGCGCATGATGATGCGTCCCAGCTCGGGCGGGTCGATCACCGCAGGCAGATCGCACACACGCCGGTAGAAGTGACATCGGGACACCGGGGTGTCCCCAAACGCTATGTGGCCCATGAAGACCTCTACTCGTATCGGAAAGGCTTAGGGTGCGAACGGTCCTCGACGACCCCCTGACCGGTACCCGAGGACGGGAGCGGATGCCTTGCGGCGTCTGCGGTTCCATACTCCCTGCCAGGCGCACATTCAGATGACCACGGAAGATGAGCCGAGAAATACGGATTGATGTCCACAGCGCATCCACAACCGGCAGGATTCGCGGCCGCAACGGGCTAGATTCGGCGATATGGACAGTCACGCCGCGATCGTCGGTGCGCAACTCCGAGCGGCCCGCGAAGCCGCTGGAGTGTCCCTGGCCGCACTGGCTACTCAGATTCACTACAGCAAGTCCGTACTTGCCTACTACGAGACCGGACAGCGCACGCCGACACCGGATGTCATAGCGTGGTATGAAAAGCGTTTTGGTCGCATCCAAGACCCGGTAGCTACGTTGCTCAACCTCGGAAAGGCTGATGTGGAACGGCGCTCTTTCCTACGTGTCGGTTACTCCACAGCGCTTACCGCGTCCGTCTTGCTCCCGAGCTGGGGCGACCCGGTGACGGCTGGCGTGCCACGCAAGGAAACCGGCGTTCGGCACGTGGGGAAAGCCGACGTAGCCGCCGTGCGAGACGTGATGCTCGTGTTTTCTCAGCTTGATCAGCGACTTGGCGGCGGGCATGGCCGGACCGCCGTCGTTCAGTACCTGACCAACGAGGTAACCAGCTACCTGAAGGGATCTTTTGCCAGCGAGACTGTGCGACGTGACATGTTCGCAACGGCAGCCGAAATGGCGTACCTGGTCGGCTGGATGGCGTTCGACAACGACGAACACGCCGCCGCACAGCGCTACTTCGCCACATCGACCCAGCTTGCCGCCGAAGCAGATGACGCCCCATTGGCCGGTCACGTGCTGCGCGCCATGGCACACCAAGCCGTCGACCTCGGGCACCCCGAACAAGGGCTACAACTCGCCGAAGCCTCGGTCAACGGCAACCGCTACCGAGCCGCTTGCCCACGGGAGCGGGCGCTACTGAAGGTTGTCCACGCCAAGGCATTGAGCGCGGCCGGTCGGACCGCCGAGTCAGCGAAAGCCCTTCTCCAGGCCGAACAGGACCTTGCGGCCGCTTCCGACTCGGATCACGAACCCACTCGGGTGTTCTTCTTCTCCGAAGCAAGCCTTGCCCACGAAACCGCTTGCGCATTGCGGGACGCGGGCGACCTCGCAGGGGCAGCCGACCAATTCCAGCTCAGTGTCCGCAAACGCAAGGCCACGGCATTCACCCGGACTCACGCGGTGACGCTCGGCTACCTCGGCACCGTGCAGGCACGCAGCGGTGAACTGGAACAGGCGTGCGCTACCTGGACCTCGGCACTCGACACCATGGACGGTGTCCAGTCAGGGCGCACCAGGAAAGTTGCTCGTGACATACGCGCAACTGTGGCGCCTTATCGGCGCATCGCAGGTGCGAACGCGGTCGATGAACGGGCCGCAGACTATCTAGCCGCCAACGGGAAGTAAGACAAGGTCGTATGGCAGACGAAGTATTCGACGTAGTGCCGATTGCCCATGTGGTGGGTGGCCGTCGCGAACCTACAGACGATCACTGGGGCGGCACCCAGGCAATCATCCGCATAGACGATCCCCGGTTCACCGAAGAGTCCGTGCAAGGCTTGGACGCGTTCAGCCACCTCGAAATCGTGTTCCGGTTCCACCTGACCGACCAAACCGATCTGCACTTCGGCGCGCGCAGTGCCCGCGACAACCCCGCATGGCCGAAGGTCGGCATCTTCGGGCATCGGAACATGCGACGCCTCAACTGGCTCGGGGTATCCCGTTCTCGACTGCTCCGAGTAGATGGCCTGGACCTCCACGTAGCCGAACTGGACGCGGTAGACGGCACTCCAGTGCTGGACATCAAGCCGTGGTTTGCGGAGTTCGGCCCACGTGGAGAGGTCCGGCAAGCTCCATGGTCCGCCGAGATGCTCAAAGACTATTTCTAGACCGACGGAATACCCCGCCCCTTCGTGGGAGGAAGGTGGCAGGGCTCGTTGATTCATCGGGCGCGCGTACACCGTGTACGGTCGGTACACCCCTCATTCTCGCTGGTAGATCCCAGTTTTTGAGGGGTGTACGTCTGGTACACCGTGTACGGCTACCCGGCTTCGGTCAACCGGTAGCGGATGCCATATAGCCGGTTTCGGCCTTGATGTCGACACCCCGCGGCCCGCAAGCACTACATCGACAAGCCGCACGAAGCGCCCGACTTCACGGCCATTCTGGACCGACACGGAAGCTAAACCGTGTCGTTTCCGTGTCATCGGGCCTGATCACGGCCCGCAAATATCTGAGTTTCCGCTGGTAGATGGAGCCGCCTGGGGGAATCGAACCCCCGACCTTTTCATTACGAGTGAAGCGCTCTACCGACTGAGCTAAGGCGGCGTGCCTTTCGGCCAAGCGAGTCTATCGTCTCGGGGCCGGATCGCGAAAACGGGTGGTCACGGTCACTGTGCCTGGGCCGCGATCAGGGCTGCGGCCATGGCGGCAAGGGCGAAGCGGGGTTTGACGTTCAGGTCGAGGGCCGCGCGGCAGGCGAGGACGGCCTCGATGGACTGGAGCAGGCCCTCGGGGCGCACGCGGGCGGCCAGGTCGTGGATCTGGTCGGATAGGTCGGGGTGGGTGAGCTCGATGCCGGAATCACGGCGGGCGGCGCCGAACCGGACGGCAAGCGCGTCGCGGTAGACGCCGGCCACGTCGATCAGGGCACGATCGAGGGCGTCGCGGCCGGTGCGCGTGGCGCGGGATTTCTGCCGTCGTTCCAGGTCCTTCAATACGCCGGCGGAACCGCGGGTGGCACTCGCCGCGCCCTTTCCGGTGCCGCCCGCGCCCAGTGCGGTCGCGAGTTCTTCTCGCTCGCGTTCGTCGCGGGTGGCGCTCATCTGCTTGGCCTCGTCGTCGGCCGCGCGCACCAGTTCGTCGGCGGCGGCGTAGGCCGCTCCGGGCTTGCCGACCGCGGCGACCAAGGCCAGTGCACGCTGGCGGCGGGCACGCGCCTCTTCGTCGGTGGCGAGCCTGCGGGCACGTCCCACGTGCCCGCCGCTGATGGAGGCCGCCCAGGTCGCGGTCTTCTCGTCGAGCTTGTCGCGTTCGGTGAGCACCCGCGCGATGGCGGGCACCGATGGCGTCACCAGGTGGACGTGCCTGCACCGGGAGCGCAGCGTGATCGAGATGTCCTCCGGATCCACCGAGGGCGCGCACAGCAGGAACACCGTCCGGTCCGGCGGCTCCTCGACCACCTTGAGCAGCACGTTGCCCGCCGCTTCGGTCAACCGGTCGGCATCTTCGATCACCACCACCTGCCAGCGGCCGGTACTCGGCCTGCGCGAGGCGACCTGCACGATCTCGCGCATCTCCTTGGTGCTGATGCTCAGTCCCTCGGGCACCACCCGGCGCACGTCGCCGTGCGTACCCGCCATGGTCGTGGTGCAGGCGTGGCAGCTGCCGCACCCGGGAGCCTGCGGGTCGGTGCATTGCAATGCGGCCGCGAAGCACAGCGCCGCAACAGATCTGCCCGATCCCGGAGGGCCGGTGAACAACCACGAGTGCGTCATCGCCCCCTCGACCGCGCCCGCGCGCGCCGCGATGGCGGCAGCCGTCAACTCGGACTCGACCGCCTCCTGGCCGACCAACCGATCGAAGACACCCGCCACGCCGTACACCCTAGCCGCCCGCACCGACACCGCCGCCGGGCGTCGGCGCATCGGAACCGCGAGCTAGGAGGCGCGCTGCCGCGTACTGTTCGCGCCGTCCAGCGCCTCGCGGATGATGTCGGCGTGCCCGGAATGGTGCGCGATCTCCCGCAGAATGTGCAGGACGGTATAGCGCACCGACTGCCAGATCCGCTCCGGCGTCCACGGCGCCGTCGGCGTCGGAATCGAGCTGTCGAGGCTGTCCACCGAACGGATCAGCTCGGCCGTTGCCGCGGCGACTTCGTCCCAGGCCGCCAGCAACCCGGACACAGTCTCGTCGGACGCCATGACGTACTCACCCTCGAACTTCGAGACGTCCAGTTCCGCGTGTTCGTCCCGGCGCACGATCACCGAGGTCCAGTGCCGTTCGCAGTTGGTCAGGTGATGCAGTAGACCGCCGAGGGTCAGTTCGCTCACGGTGGTGCGCCGCCGCGCTTGCTCCTCACCGATGCCGCGCAGGGTGATGCGGAAGAGCTCGCGCTGGTCGGCGAGCATCGCGATCAGATCCTCGCGTTCCTGTTCGGTACTCATGGCGCTCACGCTACGGCCGAAGACGAGCCTCGGGCATTCACGCCTTTCCGACGCCGGTCTTCTTCGCGGCCGCCTTCTGCGCCGTGGTCTTCTTGGCGACCGTCTTGGTGGTGGTCGCCTTCTTGGCGGCCGTCTTCTTCGCGGCGGCCTTCTTGGCGGGGGCCTTCTTCGCCGCTGTCTTCTTTGCGGCCTTCTTCACCGGCCCACGCGCCCGCCGATCGGCGAGCAGCTCCATGGCCCGCTCCGGGGTGATCGACTCGATCTCGTCGCCCTTGCGCAGCGTCGCGTTGGTCTCGCCGTCGGTGACGTACGGGCCGAAGCGGCCATCCTTGATCACCATCGGCTTGCCGGAGGCCGAGTCGGTGCCGAGTTCACGCAGCGGAGCCGAGCTCGAACCCTGCCCGCGGCGCTTCGGCTCGGCGTAGATCTTCAGCGCCTCCTCCAGCGTGACGGTGAAGATCTGGTCCTCGGTGTTCAGCGACCGCGAATCGGTGCCCTTCTTCAGATACGGCCCGTACCGTCCGTTCTGCGCCGTGATCTCCTCACCGCTGGCCGGATCGGTACCGACCACACGCGGCAGCGACAGCAACTCGAGCGCGTCGTCGAGCGTGATGGTGGCCAGCTCCATGGACTTGAAGAGCGAACCCGTACGTGGCTTCGGCGCGGCAGCCTTCTTCGCGTTCTTCTTCGCGGGCTCCTGCCCCTCCTCGACCTGCGGCTCAGGCAGGATCTCGGTGACGTACGGACCGAAACGTCCTTCCTTGGCGACGATCTCGTGCCCGGTCTGGGGGTCCACGCCGAGCGACCGGCCTTCCTGCGGCGTCGCGAACAACTTCTCGGCGACCTCGGGGGTCAGCTCGTCCGGCGGGAGATCGTCCGGCAGATTGGCTCGCTGCGAGACCGAATCACCCTCGGGATCATCGGGATTCGTGACCATCCGCTCCAGGTACGGCCCGTACTTCCCGACCCGGACGACGACGTCTCGTCCGTCGGCATCACTGAAGAGCTTGATGGAGTTGATCTCTCGGGCGTCGATGTCGTCGAGCCGGTCGCCGACCATCTTCTTGAGCCCGCCTGAGCGCGCGACCGAGCCCTCGACGCCATGATCGCCGCCGAAGTAGAAGCTGGACAACCAGTTTCCGCGCTGTTCGCGTCCACCCGCGATGGCGTCGAGATCGTCCTCCATGGCCGCGGTGAAGTCGAAGTCGACCAGTCGGCCGAAATGTTCTTCCAGCAGGCCGATCACGGCGAACGCCACCCAGGACGGCACCAGTGCGCTGCCGCGCTTGTACACGTACCCGCGATCGAGAATCGTCTTGATGATGGACGCATACGTCGACGGACGACCAATGCCCAGTTCTTCGAGCGTCTTGATCAGCGACGCCTCGGTGTAGCGGGCGGGCGGATTCGTGCTGTGCCCGTCGGGATTCAGCTCGACCGCGGTGACCGCCTGGCCTTCCTCCAGCGCGGGCAGGCGGGATTCGGCGTCGTCGGACTGACCGCCCGCCTCCTCGTCCACACTCTCCACGTAGGCCTTCAGGAAGCCGGGGAAGGTGATGGTGCGACCGGAGGCGGAGAACACGCACTCCTCACCGGTGCCGGCGACGCCGGTGATGCGCAGGGTCAGCGTGGTGCCCTTGGCATCGGCCATCTGCGAGGCGACGGTGCGCTGCCAGATGAGCTCATACAAGCGGAACTCGTCGTTGTCCAACCGCGAGTGCAGCTGGCCGGGCGTGGCGAACGTATCGCCCGCCGGGCGAATCGCCTCGTGCGCCTCTTGGGCGTTCTTCACCTTGCGGTTGTATTGCCGCGCGGTGGGGTGCACGTACTCGGCGCCGTAGAGCTGGGTCGCCTGCGCACGGGCCGCGGCGATCGCCGACTCCGACAGCGTGGTCGAGTCGGTACGCATGTAGGTGATGTAGCCGTTCTCGTACAACCGCTGCGCGATCCGCATGGTCCGCTCGGAGCTGAAACGCAGCTTCCGCCCCGCCTCCTGCTGCAGCGTCGAGGTCATGAACGGCGGATACGGCTTGCGGCTGTACGGCTTGGCCTCCGCCGAGGAAACCACCAGGTCGGTACCGTCCAGCGCCTCGGCGAGCCGTCGCGCGTAGCCTTCGTCCAGCACCATGACGCCGTTGGTGGCCTTGAGGTGGCCGTCCGGACCGAAATCCCGCCCGGTAGCGACTCTGGCGCCATCGACGGTGACCAGCCGGGCCCCGAAGGCTCTCGGGTTGGTGGTGTCGCCTTCCTCGCCGGTGCCCGCGTCGAGTTTGGCGGCGATGTCCCAGTACTCCGCCGAACGGAACGACATCCGCTCGCGCTCGCGCCGCACGATCACCCGGGTGGCCACCGACTGCACGCGGCCCGCCGACAGCCGCGGCATGACCTTCTTCCACAGCACCGGGCTGACCTCGTAGCCGTACAGCCGGTCCAGGATGCGGCGGGTCTCCTGGGCGTCGACCAGGTCGCTGTCGAGTTCGCGGGTGTCCGCCGCGGCGGCCTGGATGGCGGGCTCGGTGATCTCGTGGAACACCATCCGCCGGACCGGCACCTTCGGCTTGAGCGTCTCGAGCAGATGCCAGGCGATGGCCTCGCCCTCGCGGTCGGGGTCGGTGGCCAGGTAGAGCTCGTCGGCGTCCTTCAGCAGACTCTTGAGCTCGGTGACCTTGGCCTTCTTGTCCGGGCTCACGACGTAGATGGGCTCGAAATCATTGTCCACGTCCACACCGAGGCGCGCCCAGGGCTGCCCTTTGTACTTGGCCGGGACGTCGGCCGCGCCCCGCGGCAGATCCCGGATATGACCGACCGACGCCTCGACCGTGTAGTTACGACCGAGGTACGGCGCGATCTTGCGGGCCTTGGTCGGGGACTCGACGATCACGAGACGACGCAGGGGACGGCCCTGGTCGGCTGCACCGCGGTCTCGTGTTGCCACCGGCGAATACACCTTTCCTGATCGACCCGCGCTGCGTTGTTTCCGCTGTGCGCGGCTGGGGTAAGCGGCTGCGACGGCTGTACGTCGCCACCAGACACGTTTATACCGTGACGCCGCGTGTGGTCGAGTGCTTGCGACTCGAACCACTGAGGGTACGCGCGTCAGTTCGAATCAGTATGCCCTGCCTTTCGGCCACCTCTGCGCGGCGGCGTGCTCGACGGACGTTCCGCCAGTTCGCGCGGGCCGTGTCTACCCCCAGATATAGCTCGTCCCTCACCCCGTTTCCGGCGGTGAGGGACGAGCGGGTGGATCATTGCGCCGCTCAGCTGAGCGCACGCACTCCGGTGGCCTGCGGGCCCTTGGTGCCCTGACCGACCTCGAATTCGACCTTCTGGTTCTCCTCGAGGGTGCGGAAGCCCGAACCCTGGATCTCGGAGTAGTGGACGAAGACGTCAGCGGAGCCGTCCTCGGGCGCGATGAAGCCGAACCCCTTCTCCGCGTTGAACCACTTCACAGTTCCCTGTGCCATTCTGTTCCTTCTCTTTTCTTACCGGAACGGCGGACAACTGGGTTCGTCCACCGGGTCCGTTCCGACCGCTGTACTGTTGGTTCCCCCTGCAGGAAAGCACCAAGCACACCGTTCGCAACATCGATCCTGCTGACGGTTTGGACTTTGGATCCGTCCCTCGAACACAGAAGCTTGCGACCAGGAACCAGTGAACCATGTCTCCGGGCAATTCAACAGTCGAGTTACCGACAATTTGCAAAAAAGTTGATCTTGCGAATGCGCAGGTGAGGGACACAATGGCGGAATCCGGACTTGCAGTTCGTTTGCCTTCTGATAACCGAGTGGACGTTCGGCAATCCAGCTGTGACCCAGGTCGCTATTGGGTATCGAAATGGCAGGTGATGCTTCCCGGACGCACACGTTTCACACTTTCCGAGCGTGTTGCGGGGATCATCTCGTGAATCCAGCCGACTCGGCGGCCCGAGCACAGCCCCGAACCGACCACCGCTACGGCACATCGTTGCTGAATCGTGTCCTAGCCGGAGTCCCGGATGACGACCCCCGGCAGGCGCGCGATTGTCGGCTGACCCATGTCGTCGAGTTGCCGGCGCGGGCGGCCGATCGCACCACCTGGCCCGCATGGGCATCGCCGGACGTGGTCGCGGCGTTGCGCGACACGGGCATAGACGCGCCCTGGAGTCATCAGGCCGAGACGGCAGGCCTGGCTTTCGAAGGTGAACACGTGGTCGTGAGCACCGGGACCGCGTCGGGCAAGTCACTCGGATATCAGCTTCCGGTGCTCACGACGCTGCAAACGGATCCGAAAGCCACCGCGCTGTACCTGGCTCCGACGAAGGCGCTGGGCGCCGATCAGCTGCGTGCCGTCGGGGAACTGACCCACGAAGGTCCGCTGCGGGATATCCGTCCGGCCACCTACGACGGCGACACACCGGCCGAGATCCGGCAGTGGGTGCGCGCCAACGCGCGCTGGATTTTCACCAACCCCGACATGCTCCACCTGGGAATACTTCGGTCGCACCAGCGCTGGGCACGCGTGCTGCGCAGGCTGCGCTATGTGATCGTCGACGAATGCCACGCCTATCGCGGGATCTTCGGCTCGCACGTCGCGCTGGTGCTGCGCAGGCTGCGGCGGATCGCCGCGCGATACGGCGCCGATCCGGTGTTCGTGCTGTGCTCGGCGACCACGGCCGAACCAGCGGCGGCCGCGTCCCGGCTGATCGGCGCGCCCTGTGCGGCGGTCACGCAGGACGGCTCCCCTCAAGGGCCGCGCACGGTCGCGCTCTGGGAACCGCCGCTGCTCACCGCGGTGACCGGCGAGAACGGCGCTCCGGTACGCAGGGCGGCCACCACGGAGGCGGCGCGGATCATGGCGGATCTGGTGGCGGAAGGGGCGCGGACCTTGACCTTCGTCCGCTCGCGCAGGGCCGCCGAGCAGACCGCGATGGATGCCAGGAGGTTGTTGACCGAAGTCGATCCCGACCTCGCCGCGCGGGTGGCCTCCTATCGCGCGGGCTACCTGGCGGAGGACCGGCGCGACCTGGAAGCGGCGTTGTCGGACGGGTCGCTGCTGGGTGCGGCGACGACCAACGCACTGGAACTGGGCGTCGATATCGCGGGGCTTGATGCCGTGGTCATCTCGGGTTTTCCCGGCACGGTCGCATCGTTCTGGCAGCAGGCCGGGCGAGCGGGACGGCGTACCCAGGGATCGCTGGTCCTGCTCGTGGCCCGGGATGATCCACTCGACACCTACCTGGTCCACCACCCGGACGCGCTGCTGGACAAGCCGATAGAGGCCACCATCACCGATCCGCGCAACCCCTACGTGCTCGGTCCGCAACTGCTGTGCGCCGCATTGGAACTGCCGCTCACCGACAGCGAGGTGGACGAGCTCGGCGCCCGCGAAGTGCTGCACGACCTCACCGCGAAAGGGCTGATCAGACGACGCGGGGCGCACAACAGCGCACGGTGGTATGTGACCGCGGAGACGCAGCCGCACGACGCCGTCGACGTCCGAGGGGGAATCGGTACGCCGGTGGCCATCGTGGACGGCGAGACCGGCAGGCTACTGGGCACCGCCGACGCGGGACGGGCGCAGGCAACGCTGCACCAGGGCGCCGTCCACCTCCATCAGGGCGAGACCTACGTGGTCGACGAGCTGGATCTCGAGGATGGTGTGGCCTTCGTGCATGCCGCCGAACCGGGATGGACCACCAGCGCGCGGCAGACGACTTCGATCACCATCGACGCGATGTCCGAGCATCACCGCCACGGTCACGTGACGACAGCTCTGGCGCAGGTGCGGGTCACCAGCCAGGTGATCGGCTACCTGCGCACGCTGGCCACCGGCGAAGTGCTCGACCTCGTGGAACTCGATCTGCCCCCGCGAACACTCCCCACCAGGGCGGTGATGTACACGGTGACACCGGAACTCTTGGCGCTGGCGGGGATCGAACCCCAGGACGTTCCGGGAGCGCTGCACGCGGCCGAGCACGCGGCGATCGGCCTGTTGCCGCTGGTGGCGACCTGCGACCGTTGGGACATCGGCGGTGTCTCCACGGCCGAGCATCCGGACACCGGGCTACCCACGGTCTTCGTCTACGACGGCCAAGCAGGCGGCGCCGGTTTCGCCGAACGCGGGTTCGCCCAGCTGCGGCGGTGGCTTTCGGCGACCCTCGCGGCGATCGAGTCATGCGGGTGCGCCGCCGGCTGCCCGTCCTGCGTCCAATCGCCCAAGTGCGGCAACGGGAACCACCCGCTGGACAAGGCCGGCGCGGCACGCCTGCTCACCGCTGTGCTGGCCGCATTGACCGACGGTGACGGCGTCTCGCTCGATTCGTGACGACGCGGTGCCCGGCACGTGATCGTTTGTCCAGGTTGCCAGCGCACTCGCAGGGAACACTGGGACACCTCCTACTGGTGCGGCACCGCGCAAGCCCACAGAATAAAAAGGAGAGAATTCATGTTAACTAGACTATTGCCACATCGTCCGTTGCGAACATGCGCATTCATTCGTTTTTGATATCCAGAGCGCCGCGGAGAATTGTGCGAGCCGGTTTTTGACCGGCCAGTAGAATTCCCGATTCCCGCCACCCTAAAGCGACGTCCGGGCGGCTGTGTATCGAACTCTTCAGTCTTCAACTGGTCCAGCTCTAGCGATCGCTCGGACACTGCGATCGCCATACAGACCTATTGGTACATTCGTTTCGACAGTGACGGTCACGTCCCACTCCGCGGCCGCACAGATCCGGATCCGTGTCCCCATTCGCCGCGCCACCTCATCCGCCTCGGCACACGCCGGATCCACTCCCTGCACCAATGCGCTCGCCGCGGCCAGCGCCGCCATATCCGCCGCCGCCTGCGCACGATGCCGCGCCACCACTACCGCGCCGACGTGCGCGATCAACAACGTGGCACCGAGCAGCGCCACCAACGCCGAGCCGGCGAACACGGTGCCTACACCGTTCTCGCCGTGAACTGCCTCCGCGAACCGCCGCCAGGCCCCGTGCTCGGTCGGGTCGACGTCTTCATGACGGGTCCGCCCGCGACGCGGACGTCCATGATGCGCATCACCTGCGTGCTGCCGCTCACAGTGGCTCGCCGCTTCCCGCCTGGACACGCGATGAAGTCCAGCCGCAGGCCGCGTGACGCCAGATCTCCCGGTCCGCCGAGCACCACGACCGGTGGCACATTGATGGCGGGCCGGATCGACAAGTGCCGGCTGTGCCCGCGAGCGGAGCGAGGACTTCGCCGTCACGGGGTAGCCCCCGGCTCGAGGGTGGCGACCGCCGCGGCGCGGAGCGTGAGCAGCGGCAGAAGGGGAGTTCGGGCGGAGACGACAGCGACCACACGGGTGCCTTCGGTGCGCAGAGCGATGTCGGCCGACGGCGGGGCGATCCGGTGGGCCGTGGGTACGGCATTGCCGTGATCGCCCCGCGCGGCCAAACGCGCCGCCTCGCGGGCGGCATCGACGCAGCGGACCTGCGTCGACGCCGCCAGCAAGGCACCGAGACACAGCACGACGGTGGCGACGACTGCGGTCAGTGCGAGCGCCGCCTCAACTGTCACCGCACCTCGGTCGTCACTCCGACTCGGCCGACCGTGATGCTCCCCACCGATGCCGCCGCCTACACCGAAGTGTTGAGCGCCCGATCGATGATCTTCGTCAGCGCGTTCACGATGCTGTCGCCCGTCACTACGCCGTAGAGCACCGCACCGAACGCCGCCGCCGCGATCGTGCCGATCGCGTACTCCGCCGTGCTCATGCCGTCCTCCGCGACCAACGCCTGCACCGCTCGCCCGCGCAGGCCCGTATATATAGCCTGCAGTCGCTGGCCGACGGACCTCGTCACCCACTCGATACGCACGCGATTCCCCTCTCTTTCTGGCCCGTGCGGCCCCTCCGCACGAGCACGCTTCCCCCGACGCACGGCGCAGCGCGGTCCCACGCCACCGCATCGAACCCAGCCGGCCGATCCGAATCCGCTCGGCTGCGGCGCAGGAACGCGTCGCCGCTGAGGAGGCGCTCGGTGGGATCACAGCAGACCGCCGCCGAGTACCCTGCCCGCCAAGCCGATGACCACAGGCACGATGCCGAGGCAGACGAACGCGGGAAGGAAGCACAAGCCCAGCGGTCCGCCGATCAGGATGCCTGCGCGTTCCGCCTTCGCGGCGGCCGCGTCTTCGACCGCAGCCCTGCGCTGTTCGGCCAGCTCGCCGACCGCGACCGCCAGTGATGCACCGGACCGGGCCGAACGGCGCGCCATCCTGGCCAGCGATTCGATCTCGGCGGCCCCCGGACGCCCGGCTCCATCCCGGGCGACCTGTTCCCACACGGTGACCGCGTCCGCGCCCAGCGCGAGCAGATCCGCCGCCCGCCGCAGTGCTCCGCCCAGTGGTTCCGGCGCCTCGGGCGCCACGGCCCGCGCCGCGCCCGCCATCGGCAGGCCGGCTCGCAGGCACGCAGCCAGCAGGTCGAAGACCGAGGCGGCGGCCAGCGGATCGGCGTTCCGGTTTCCTCCACGCGACACCTCGACCGGCCCGCCGACCGGCTGGCGGAGGGCACGCAACCGCCGACTGACCGCCACCCGTCCCGGCAGTAGTGCCAGGGCAATCGCCAACAACAGCAGCGGTGCCACCGTCTCCGTCGTCACTGTCATCCCAATCCTCCATTCCCGGAGCAGATGCGTGAAAATCCCTCGCGCACAGCGTCAACGGCAGCAGAGGCACTCGCGCCCAAACCGTTCCGAGCAACAAGTGCATGAACCACACGCGACGCAGCCACAGCGCCCGATCAGGACGTATCGATGAAAGCATTCTCACGCCAGCACCTTTCGCGTAATTCCATCGGTCCACAGCAACCCGGCACAGGCCAGCCCGGTGCCAAGGGGCAGCAACACCCGGCCTGCGGATGAGGCGAAGAGGACATGCAGAGGAGAAGCGCCCATCATCTGGCCGAGCGCGATACCGAGACACGGCAGACAGGCCAGAACCGCTGCGGTGGCGCGGGCACCGGCCAACGCCGCGGTGGTGCGGCCGTGAAACCGGATGCGCTCCGTGAGGTCCGTACGGGCTGCCGACAGCAACTCGGCGAGTGCGAGACCGTGCTGCTCGGCGACCTGCCACGCGCCGGCGATGCGGGACAGTTCCTCCGCCACAAGGGACTCCGGTCGGCGCAGCCCCTCGGCCGCTGATCCGCCGAGCCGACTGCGTGCCGCGCCGACAGCGAAGACTCGTGCCGACTCGCCGGGTACCTCACGCGCCGCGACCTCGGCGGCCGTACTCGGATGGGCGCCTACCCGCAACTCGCCGATGACGGCTTCCAGCGCCTCGAGCAGGTAGCCGCGCTCGACGTTCCTGCGCCGGTCCCGCGCGGACCGGCGGACCCGCAGCCCCAGCGTCCCTGCGATCATGCTCGCCGCGAGGAAAGGACCTGGTCCGAGCGGGACGAGTACGGCTACAACGCCTGCGATGGCACCAGCGCGAGCCATGGTGCTCCACGCGAGCCTCCGGCGCTCGCCTCGTCCGACGAACATCCGGGCGAACCGGCGTCGTGATCCAGGCGCGGGGACCGCGACCAGCGCCAGCGCGAGACACACCATCGCCGCGGTCATCCGTCGAGCCGTTCGGCAAGCAGGCGGGACAGGTCGGCGGCGGCGGGAGCCACGCCCGTGGAGTGCCACGCGGGCGTGATTCGCACTCGGCCACCGTCGGCGCGGTGCACCAGGCCGATCTCACGCAGTCCGCGCGTGCCGTCGGATCGGCGGTGCACATGAAGGACGACTTGAACCGCGGCGGCGAGTTGACTGTGCAGTGCCGCGCGGTCCATCCCACCCAGCGCGGCAAGGGCCTCCAAGCGCGCGGGGACCTCCCGCGGCGAGTTGGCGTGCACGGTGCCCGCGCCGCCGTCGTGACCGGTGTTCAACGCGGTCAGCAGGTCGACGACCTCGGCGCCTCTGACCTCGCCGACCACGATTCGGTCCGGACGCATACGCAGTGCCTGCCGGACCAGATCGCGCACGGTCACCGCACCGACGCCCTCGACGTTCGCGGTCCTGGCAACCAAGCGGACGACGTGGGGATGCGGCGGTGCGAGCTCGGCGGCGTCTTCGACGCAGATGATCCGCTCGGTCGGATGCACCGTGGCCAGCAGACCGGACAGGAGCGTCGTCTTCCCCGCCCCGGTGCCGCCGACCACCAGGAACGCCAGACGTGCCCGAACAATCCGCTCCAGCAACAGCTTTGCCTCCGCCGGCACCGCACCCACCGACGCGAGCGCGTCCAACCCCTGTGTAGCCGGGCGAAGTACGCGCAGCGAAAGGCAGGTGCCGCCGTGGGCGACCGGCGCGAGTACCGCGTGCAAGCGGACACCGAACGAATCCCCCAGCGCCGCACCGGTCCCGGACAGCCGGCCGTCCACCCAAGGTTGTGCGTCGTCGAGCCGCCGTCCCGCTGACAGTGCCAGGCGCTGCGCGAGCCGCCGGACCGCGGCCTCGTCGGGGAACTTGATGGAGGTCTTCTCCAGTCCACGTCCGCGATCGATCCACACCGCGTCCGGGCCGGTTACCAGCACGTCCGCGACGTCCGGATCGTGCAACAACGGTTCGAGCACGCCCGCGCCAGTCATCTCGGTCTGCAACAACCGCAGTGCCCGCAGCAGGTCGGTGTCGCCGAGCACGCCGCCTGCCTCGGCCCGGATCGCGGCGGCGACCTGGGCCGGATCCGGGTCACCCGTCTCTGTGGCCAGTCGCTCGCGCACTCGATCCAGCAGCTCACGCGTCAGTAACGGACTCATGCCTGCACCTCGCTGACACTCCTCGGGTCCGGCATGACCGCGAATGGTGCCGTATCCATCGTTCGCCCGCTCCACTCACTCATGGCTGCCTCGTCACCGTCGCTGCCCAGCTGGTGCGCTGAGTACACCGAGGACCGCGTCGGCGGCATCGCGCAGTGGTCCCCGGCGGCGCACCGAGACCGCGCCACGCTCCAGACGGTGCGCGAGCCCGGTTTGGGCGCGGACGGCGGCGAGCAGGGGAAGATCGAGCACTTCGGCGACCTCGTCTCCACGTAGTCCACCGGGTGCCGGACCACGAACGATCAAGCCCTGGTTCGGGTTTCGCCGAGCGATGTGGGCGGACACCGCTTCGGCGGCGGCGACCGCCCGCAGCCGCGCCGGAACGACCAACACGACAAGATCCGCCGCGTCGAGCATCTGGTCGGCATGCGCCCCGCGCTCACCCGAAATGTCGCAAACTACGAAATCGCCTGCGGCACGGCCTGCTTCGAGCACCGCACGGACACTGGCCGCGCCGAGTTCGCGCGGCAACCGTCCCGCACCACATCGAGCGCAGGACAGCACCGCAAGGCCGGGCGCGGCCTCCGGCAGCGCGCCGTGCAGCGCGGCCGCGGACACCCGTCCGTCCTCGACAACCAGGTCGGGCCAGCGCGGGCCCGCTGTGGTCTCGATGCCGAGCAGCAGGTCGAGCCCTCCTCCGAAGGGTGCGCCGTCGACCAGCAAGGTCTCGCGCCGGAACCCCCCGGCCGCGGCGCGCAGTGCGACCGCGACGGCCAATGTGGACGCCCCTGCCCCACCGCCTGCCCCGGCGACGGCGACGACCACCCCGTCGCCCGCACGCCGCTCGCCGTACTCAGCAAACGTCTCGATGAGCCCCACGGCGGAACCCGGCAGAGCGATAACCCGCTCGGCGCCGGCCGATGCCGCGACCTGCCAATCGAGCAAACCTGGCTCACCGTCGGTTACCAGCACCACCCCGGTCCGGCGCAGATACCCGCCCGCCGCCACGTCTCGTGCGGCATTTGTGTCGAGGATCACCAACGCCGCGCCGGTCCAGGCATGCCTTCCGACAGGTTGCGACGGCTCGTCGAGGTCCCGTTCGGCGGCGGCCGCGATGCGCCGGACTTCGTCACGCAAGCGGGCGTCGTGGATCAGCACGAGGGCCGGCGGCGCGCCGCTTGGCGCCGAGTGGTCGAGATTCATGCAGGTCAGCGTGGCCGAATCCGACCCGGCAAAGAAGGGGGTCCGTGCCGAATGTGGATAACTCACGGGCTGTGGACAACTTCTCGAGCCACGCCGCCAAACGAATCGTCCCGGAAATAGAGGACGGCCCCAGCCGGGGGGGGAGGAGGCTGGGGCCGTCGGGTTCAGCCCCGGGGGGTCGGGCTGAACGCGCCTGGACCATGTCCAGGTGCCAGCAATACTACACCTATTCCCCGGCCACGACGCAAGTCCGGAATCGGAGAAGTTTGCGGCCACCCCAGCCCCGGCGTCTGCGGGGCAAACCCTCCGGCACGGTCTCCCACCGCGGCCCGCCCCCGACCAGGACACCCCATGCCCAATGGACGCACCTGGACAAAGTCCGCCTCCAGCCCCGCCGAGCCAAGGCAGAGGCAGCGGCAGAGGCAGAGGCAGCCGCGGCAACGACACGACCGCACGAAGTTCCACTGAAGTCCGTCCGTAGCTCGCGCCGGGCCGAGCGGAGGCGAGGCCGCCGCCTATCCTGGTCGGGTGGACAACCCACCCACCACGGGCGGTCGCGTCGCCGCCTTCTTCGATCTGGACAAGACCGTGATCGCGAAATCGAGCACGTTCGTGTTCAGCAAGCCCTTCTACGCCCAGGGGCTCTTGAACCGCCGCGCCGTCCTGGAGAGCAGCTACGCCCACTTCCTGTTCCTGCTGTCGGGGGCCGACCACGATCAGATGGAGCGGATGCGCGCCCACCTGACCAGCATGTGCGCGGGCTGGGATGTCGAGCAGGTGAAATCCATTGTGGGCGAGACACTGCACGAGCTGGTCGAGCCGCTGATCTACGCGGAGGCGGCCGACCTGATCGCCGACCACAAGATCCGGGGGCACGACGTGGTGATCGTGTCGGCCTCCGGCGAGGAGATCGTCGCCCCCATCGCCGAAGCGCTCGGCGCCTCGCATACCGCCGCCACCCGGATGGTGGTGGTGGACGGCAAGTACACCGGCGAGGTCGAGTTCTACTGCTACGGCGAGGGTAAGGTCGCCGCGATCGAAAAGCTCGCCGCCAGCGAGGGTTACGACCTGTCGCGCTGCTACGCCTACTCCGACTCGATCACCGATCTGCCGCTGCTCGGCGCGGTAGGGCACCCGACCGCGGTCAATCCGGACCGCAATCTGCGCCGGGAGGCCACCGCGCGCGGCTGGCCCATTCTGACCTTCTCCAACCCCGTGTCGCTGTGGGCGCGCTTCCAGGCGCCGTCGTCCACCACGCTCGCGGCCACGGCCGTGGTCGGTGTGAGTGCGGTACTGGCCGGCGCGATCAGCTATCGGATCCTGCGCCGTCGCCGCTGAGGTTCGAACGTTCGGGCGCCGCCCCGCGCGGGTCGCCAGGTCCTTGCCAGTAGGTTCGCTTACTCCGCACAAGGGGCGAAGGACCAGGGATTTTACCCACGAAACGCCCAAAAACACGCCGTTTATTCAATGCCATCGGAACCCTTGCTGTGAATGCGGTCACAGTGTAGAAAGGTAACTACGGAAGGGCGGAAGGCCTAGGCAGTACCAGAAGAGAAGGGACTGTCTCCCTGCCTTCCTTCCCAGCACGGACACCAGGCACCCACGCGGAGCACGCCGCGACAAGGGCAGAAGCGTTGTGGGCCTGCGAAATCCGGGTATTCGACGGCGAGGGCCTCGCACAGGTTGCGGGGATGAACCGGCGATATCCGGATGGTCGCCGAGGCCGCAGAACACAACCCAACCAGCACGCTTGGTAACCCGGTAGTCCGTGCTAGCGGGCGGTGAGGTCGACAGACAACGCCGCCCGCTTTGACGTGTAGGGGGCCGCCGTTATCCCACCGCCGAGTCGGCGATCGATGTGGCTTCGCGCGCCCCGTCCTCGAAGGCCCCGCAGCAGAAGATCACCCAGCCGCCCACGGCCTCCGGATCTCCGGTCCCGAACCCGGCGGCAGCGTCGAGATAGGCCTGGCGCCTACGCAACCAGAACACCTCCGGTACACCGAGACTGTGTGGGTCCAGCCCACTGGACACGGCGACCAGGCGTGAGGCCGCCCGCGCGACTACGCCGTCCGCCGTCCCGAACGGTCGCAGCGCTAATAGCTCACCGTGTACTACCGCGGCGATCACCGGTGCCGGCGCTCGCGAGCCGAGCACCGTTTGCGCCAACAGATCCAGCCGCTGCGCCACACCCGCCTCGCCCCGCGGCCTGCCGAGCGACTCCTCCACCGAGACCAGATCCGCGGCGGCGAGCAGATGCAGCCGCGCCAGCGCCTGCAGCGGCGCCCGCTGCCAGGTGGCTACCAGGTTCCGCAATGCGTCACCGTCCAACGCCTGCCCCACCCGCAACGAACCGGCCAGGATCGGATCGGCCACGCGGCCGTCGGCCGGGAGTTCCGTGCTGCCGCCATCGATAGCGGCCGAGGAACGGGCCGCACGCACCGCGGCCTCGGCCGCCGTGGTCGGCCATCCACGACGGTTCGCCTTGTGCCGGTGCACCTCGGCGAGCGCGTCGCGGGCACGGTCGGCCGCGTCCCGGACACCCGGTAGATCGGCGAGGGGCTGTAGCGGATCGGTCACGGCATACGAGGCTACTTGCCTGCCCTTACCCGGCCAGCAGGGCGCGCCCCGGGATCGCGTCGAGCAGCTTGCGGGTGTACTCCTGGCGCGGGTTGTCGAACACCTCGTCGATGGAAGCCGCCTCGACCACCTTCCCGCGCTGCATGACCAGCACGTCGTCGGCGATCTGCCGGACGACGGCCAGATCGTGGGTGATGAACAGATACGTCAGCCCCAACTCGGCCTGCAGCTCGCCGAGCAGCCGCAGGATCTGTGCCTGCACCAGTACGTCGAGTGCGGACACCGCCTCGTCGCACACCACCACCTCGGGCCGGAGCGCCAGCGCCCGAGCCACGGCCACCCGCTGACGCTGCCCGCCGGACAGCTCGTTCGGGTAGCGCCGCAGCACGCTGGACGGCAGCGCGACCTTGTCGAGCAGTTCCCGAACGGTCGCCTCGCGCTCCCCGGGCGTGCCGATCCGGTGCGTGCGCAGGGGCTCTTCGATGGTGCGGTAGATCGTGTACATCGGGTCGAGCGAGCCGTAGGGGTCCTGGAAGACCGGTTGCACCCGGCGCCGGAAGGCGAAGGCGCCCTTGCGATCCAGCGTGGCGACATCGTTGCCGTCGAAGGTGACGGATCCGGATGTCGGGGCGAGCAGACCGAGCACCATCCGGGCCACCGTCGTTTTGCCAGAGCCGGATTCGCCGACGATCGCCGTGGTGCGACCGCGGCGTAGCCGGAACGACACATCGTCCACCGCGACGAACTCGGTCGATTTCCACGGCACGCGGTCGCGGATACGGAATGTCTTGGTCAGGTTCTCGGCCACGACCACCTCGTCCGGACCCACCGTGGGCTCGGCATCGGCCGCCGCGGCCTGCTCGGCCACCCGCACCGCCTGCGCGCGGACCTCGGCCCGCCGCCGCACCGACGACTGCCGCTGCGCGGCCAGCGAGGGCGCCGAGCTCACCAGCCGCTTGGTGTACTGGTGCTGAGGATCGCGCAGGATCCGCAAGGCCGGGCCGGATTCCACCACCCGCCCGCGATACATCACCACCAAGTGTTCGGCGCGCTCCGCCGCGAGTCCGAGATCGTGGGTGATCAGCAGGACCGCCGTGCCGAGTTCGGTGGTGAGCCGATCGAGATGGTCGAGGATCTGCCGCTGCACGGTCACGTCCAGCGCCGAGGTCGGCTCGTCGGCGATGAGCAGTTCGGGACGGCAGGCCAGGCCGATCGCGATCAGCGCGCGCTGGCGCATGCCGCCGGAGAACTCGTGCGGATACTGGTTCACCCGGCGTCCGGCATCGGGCATGCCCGCTTCCTCCAGTAGTTCCACGGCTCGCTTGCCGGCCGCTCTGCCCTTCGCGATGCCGTTGGCCTCCAGGGTCTCCCGGATCTGGAACCCGATCTTCCAGACCGGATTCAGATTCGACATCGGGTCCTGCGGCACGAATCCGATGCCGCTGCCGCGGACGGCGACGATGTCTCGTTTCGAGGCCGCGGTGAGGTCCTTGCCGTCGAACAGGATCGAGCCGGAGGTGACCCGTCCCGTTCCCGGCAGCAGATCGATGATGGCGTGCGCCGTGGTCGATTTGCCCGAGCCCGATTCGCCGACGATGGCCACGGTCTGGCCCGCGTACACCGAGAGGCTCACGTCCCGTACCGCGGGCACTTGCTTGCCATCGGCGGTGAAACTCACGTTCAGGTCGGTGATCTCGAGCAGCGGCTGCCCGTCCCTCATCGCTTCCTCGCCTTCGGATCGAGGGCGTCCCGCATCGCGTCGCCCAGCATGATGAAACTCAGCACGGTCAGTGCCAGAGCCGTCGCGGGATAGAACAGGATCGCCGAGGTGCGGATCTCCTTTTGCCCGGTGGCGATATCCGCGCCCCAGGACACCACCGTGCGTGGCAACCCGACGCCGAGGTAGGACAGTGTCGCCTCCGTGACGATGAATACGCCCAGCCACAGCGTGGTGACCACGATCAGCGGTCCCGCCGCGTTCGGCAGCACATGGCGTAGCAACGTCTGTAGCCGGGACACTCCCAGCGCCTGTGCCGCCGTGACGTAGTCGCTGTTCTTGGCCTGGATCACCGCGCTGCGGGCGATCCG
The DNA here is from genome assembly GCF_040681325.1 of Nocardia sp. NPDC051787. Lineage (NCBI taxonomy): Bacteria > Bacillati > Actinomycetota > Actinomycetes > Mycobacteriales > Nocardiaceae > Nocardia > Nocardia sp. NPDC051787. Next base: position 3,762 of record NZ_JBFAYO010000026.1, on the reverse strand, counting down.
CGCCGCCTGTGGCCAGGTGAACGAGGCGAGGATGATGATCACGGTCCAGATCGTGCGCGCATCCAGCAGCTGCATGATCACGATGGCGGCCAGCATCAGCGGAATCGCGTAGAAGATCTCGGCGACCCGGGATACGAACGCGTCCAGTAGTCCGCCGTAGAAGCCCGACAGCGCCCCCAGCGTGCCGCCGATCAGCACGAAAAGCACGGTCGCGCCCACTCCGGCCAGCACGGAAGCCCGTGCGCCGTAGACGGTTCGGGCGTAGATGTCGCATCCCTGCTTGTCGAAGCCGAAGGGGTGGCCCGCGCTGCGCGGGTCCATGCTGAAGTCGCCGTGGCAGTAGCGCGGGTCCTGGCTGGTGAACCAGCCCGGCCAGATCACCACGATCAACACGAACACGATCAGCACCGCCGCGGCGATGAAGATCGGATTGCGTCGCAGCTGTCGCCACGCGTCGCGCCAAATGCTGGTGGGCGCACCGGAATCCACGACGACGTCGGTCGCGAGCACTTCCACCTCGTCGGGCGGCGCGACGAAGTGCTCGTGGCCGCGGCGCTCCTGGCCGCCGCCCTTGGTCGGGTCAGGCATAGCGAATCCTCGGGTCGAGTGCGGCGTAGAGCAGGTCGACGACCAGGTTGGTGATCAGGAAGATGACGATCAGCACCGTGACGAACGAAACCACCGTCGGCGGTTCGCCCCGGGTGATCGCCTGGTAGAGCGTGCCGCCGACGCCCGGAATGTTGAAGATCCCCTCGGTGACGATCGCACCGCCCATCAGGGCGCCGAGATCGGCGCCGAGGAAGGTGATCACCGGGATCATCGAGTTGCGCAGGATGTGCACGGTCACCACGCGGCGCCTGCCGAGCCCCTTGGCCGTCGCGGTGCGGACGTAATCGGCGGACATATTCTCCGCCACTGAGTTTCGCGTCAACCGCAGCACGTAGGCGAACGAGAGCGATCCGAGCACGAACGCCGGGACCAGCAGTTCACCGATCGTCGCCCGACCGGAGACGGTCACCGGCGCGATTCCCCATTTCACGCCGAGCAGGAACTGCGCGAGGAAGCCGACCACGAAGACCGGAACCGCGATGACGATCAGGCTGATCACCAGCATCGTCGAATCGAACAGCCTGCCTTTGCGCAACCCCGCGATCAGCCCGAACGCGATGCCGAACACGGATTCGACGAGCACCGCCAGCAACGCGAGCTCGATCGTGATCGGGAACGCGCGCGCGAGTTCGTCCCGCACCGGCCTGCCGGAGAAGGCCGTTCCGAAGTCCAGCGTGACGATGCCCTTCAGATACAGCAGATACTGCACGAGGAACGGCTCGTCGAGGTGGTAGCGCGCCCGCAGCTGCGCCTCCACCGCGGGCGTCATCGGCTTGTCACCGGCCAACGCGTGGATCGGGTCGCCGGGAACGAGGAACACCAGGGCGTAGATGAGCAGCGTCGCCCCGAGGAACACGGGGATCATCTGAAGCAGACGCCGCAGGACATACCAGGCCATTTCGCCTCCTGGGTCAGCGCTGCCCGCGCCGGAGGCGACGCAGGGCGGCGGGCGGCTACTTCTCGATGTTCTCGAAGTCGAACAGGCCGTTCCAGGCCAGTTCGGCCTTCGACACCCGGGCCGAGCGGCCCGCGGCGGCCACGTAGTCGAGCACCGGGATGTCGGCCATGTCCCTGATCAGCAGGGACTGGGCCTGCGCGATGATCTTGTAGGACTCTTCCTGGGTCGGCGCGGCCTGGGCGGCGTCGAGCAGGCGGTCGAATTCGGGGTTGTTGTAGTCGACGTTGTTGGTCTCGGAGTAGCTGTAGTACTGCGAAGTGAGGAACTGCAGCATGGTCGGGTAGTCGCCCTGCCAGCCGTAGCGGAACGCCTTGTTGATCGTGTGGCCGTTGATCTCGTCACGGATGTTCTTGAACGTCGGGTACGGCGTGCCGACGGCGTCGATGCCGAGGACGTTCTTCACGCTGTTCGCCACGGCCTCGACCCAGGCCTGGTGGCCGCCGTCGGAGTTGTAGGCGATCTCGTAGCGGCCCGACCAGGGCGCGATCGCGTCGGCCTGCGCCCACAGTTTCTCGGCCTCGTCGGGGTTGTACTTCAGCACCTCCGAGCCGGGCAGGTTCGGGTCGAAGCCGGGCAGCGTGCTCGCGGTGAAGTCGCGCGCCGGAATCCGGGTGCCGTGGAAGATGTTCTCCGAGATCTGCTCTCGGTTGATCGCCATCGAGATCGCCCTGCGCCGCAGCAGCCCTTCCTGGCCGGAGAAGTGCGGCACGTTGGACTGGATGCCGATGTGCTGGTTCTGCGCGGTGGGGTTGGTGATCGCGCGGTCGCCGAGATCCTGTTTGTAGGAAGTGAGCGCGCTGTCCGGCACGGTGTCGAGCGCGTCGAGGTTTCCTGCCTGCAGGTCCGCATAGGCGGTGTCGAAGGATTGATACATCACAAACCGCAGACCCTTGTTCTTGGCCGGGCGACCACCGGGGTAGTCCGGATTGGGCACCAGATCGATCTTGACGTTGTGCTCCCACGCCCCGGTGCGCGCGAACTTGTAGGGGCCGTTGCCGATCGGGTTCTCGCCGAACGCTTTCATGTCCTTGAACGCCGCCTCCGGCAACGGATAGAACGGTGCGTACCCGAGCCCGGTCTCGAAGTCGATCGAGGGCGCCTTCAGCTCGATGGTGAAGGTGCGGTCATCGATCACCTTCAGCCCGGACATCGTCTGTGCCGTCGGCCTTTCCGCGGACACCTCGTCGAAACCGAGGATGGGGCTGAACACATAGCTCTGCAGCTGCGCGTTGGTGCCGAGCGCACCATGGTTCCACGCGTCGACGAACGACTTGGCCGTCACGGGCGTGCCGTCGGTGAACTTCCAGTTCGGCTTTATGGTCACCCGGAAGTTCTTGCGATCCGCGGTCTGGATCGACTCCGCGATTTCGTCATGCGCCTTGCCGTTGGCGTCGTAGTACTTCAAGCCCGCGAACAACCGATCGACCACACGGCCACCCATGTTCTCGTTGGTATTGGTGGGTACCAACGGATTCTGCGGCTCGCCGCCATTGACGGTGACGATGTCGGCATCGGCGCCGTCGCCAGGGGAACAGGCGGCCAGCCCGAGGCTCGTGGCCAGTAATACTGCCGCGGTCAGCGCCATCGCTCTGTGGAATTTCAACGCATTCTCCCGTTGCGAGAAGGGGGGAGCCGGGCGGCACCCGCGCGAAGTCCACCAGCGCATGCCGACACGATCCGCCTGTGTGGTTGGCAGAGTAACCACCGGCGCGGGCACTGTCACCGGATTGATCCGACTTCGTTGCACTTGTTACCGATCCGGCAACATCGCCGAAACACCCCAAGTTTGGTGCATAAATACCCGCGCGGCCGCAACATTGCCTCCGCCGAGGTCGCCGCGTCCGGGCGGCCTCCGGGCGGACGCGCGACGGCGTGACGGCCGCGAAACCCGGCCGACACACCGCACGCGGCGTAGGTCACAGTTGATTACTGTCGAACTCGGCTGCGTCGAATCGTGCGCTCAGGCTACGTGGAAAGAAGAGACGAAATGACTGAAACCACCGCCGACCACAGGGACTCGTACCCACCCACCCCGGAGTTCGCCGCCGCGGCGAACGCCGACGCCACGCTGTACCAGCGGGCCGCGGCCGACCGCGAAGCGTTCTGGGCGGAGCAGGCCGGGCGGTTGCATTGGCATCAACCGTTCGAGCAGGTGCTGGACTGGACCGCCGCGCCGGTGGCGCGGTGGTTCGTCG
>NZ_JBFAYO010000025.1:0-110255 GCF_040681325.1 Nocardia sp. NPDC051787 | reverse complement strand
CGCCGCGATCTGGCACAACCACACCATCGGCGCACCGATCACCCGGTCACTGACCGCCTACGATCACTGACCGAGCTTCGGACTTACTCGTCTAGTGTCGCATCCGCTCGTGGCAGTGGGATCGAAATGTTGCGGTGGGTGTGTAGTTCCGGGCTGGACTATTCATCCACCGCGACGCCCGATACATCCGCATGTGGCGACTCCCCCTGGGTATCGCTGGCGTATGTCTCACTTGCGACGCTGGGGAGCCGTCTACCTGCTGGTGCTGCTCTTCGCGGGTTCATGGTTCGGGCAGTTCGTCAGCCAACTGAATGAATACCACCGTATTCAGCAGGTGCACGAGCAACCGTTCGAGTGGCCGGGATTCTGGGCGAATTTTTTCGCCAGCACGTTCGAGAATTGGCAGAGCGAATGGCTGCAACTCGTCTTCCAAGCGATCCTGCTGCTCGGCGCGAAACATCTTCTCTTCCGGGCGGACGCGGCGGACATCGAACGGATCGAGCGGAAGATCGACCAGTTGTGCGCCGCCGTGCCCGGCTCGGACATCGACTCGGCCGAGGCCTGAGACCCGCTCGATTCCGAGCGGGTCATTCCGGCTCGGTGGCCTCCGGTGGGCGTTCGGTTCGCTGCACTCGTTCGTTGATGAGCGCGTCGTCATCGGCCGGCGGCTCGGGATCGCGCCATTCCTCCGCCCGGCTGGACCGGTTGCCGCGCAAAGTGCCCTCCAACTCATGGGCCAGTTCGTCATCGCGTACCGGACCGTGTTTGCTGCTTCCGCGTTCCATAGCGTCCTCCTGGCTCGGTAACCCACTACTCGGGGCGTACCCCGATTGCCATCGGTGACGCAGCCGCGCCGGTGGCTGACAATGAGCCACCGACCGCATGGCTCGGGTGTCGTTGCCGAGACCGAGGGTAAGTCGCTTACGAATCCCGCCGCCGAGCGAAGGAGCGGACAATGCGAGTCGTTGTTGTCGGTGCCACCGGGAATGTCGGAACAAGCGTGCTGGAGGCGCTATCGGACGAAACGGGGGTCGACTCGATCGTAGGGATCGCGCGGCGAGTGCCGGGGAAGCCTCGCGACGGGGTCGAATGGGCGCGCGCGGATGTGCGAACCGACGACCTGGAAGCCCTCTTCCACGGCGCTGACGTGGTGGTTCACCTGGCATGGCTGTTCCAGCCCACGCATCAGCCTTTGGTCACGTGGCGTGCGAACGTCGGCGGCACGGAACGCGTGCTGCGCGCGGTAGCGGCGGCGCAGGTACCCGCCTTGGTCTACGCCTCGTCGGTCGGTGCCTACTCTCCGTGTCGCGACGACGAGCCGGTGCCGGAGAGCTGGCCAACCGACGGTTGGCCTCCTGCGGCGTATACGCGCGAGAAGGCCTATGTCGAGCGGCTATTGGATCGATTCGAGGCCGAGGGCCCGGATCGCAGGGTAGTTCGGATGCGACCGGCGTTCATCTTCCGACGGGGTACCGCCAGCGAGCAGCGCCGACTGTTTGCCGGTCCGTTGCTGCCGAATCCCCTGGTCCGGCCGGAGCTCACACCGATCTTGCCGATTCCGCGCGGCCTGAGGTTCCAGGCGGTGCACAGCCACGATATCGGCCGGGCCTATGCGCGCGCAGTCACGACCGACGCCCATGGGCCGTTCAACCTGGCCGCGGAACCGGTGCTCGACCGATCTCGTTTGGCCGAGCTGTTCGACGCTCGTGTGGTGCCGGTGCCGCCCGCGCTGGTGCGCGGAATGCTCGCTGTGGCATGGCACGCACGGTTGCTGCCCGCGGCACCCGAGTTGTTCGACGCGGTAATGCGTCTTCCGATTCTGGACACCGGACGGGCCCGTGCCGAGCTCGGGTGGACGTCGCGCTACACCGCGGTCGAAGCTCTGCAAGAGTTGCTGGCCGGTGTGCGCGCAGGAGCAGGGGACGACACCCCACCGCTGGCCGCCGATGCGGGCGGACCATGGCGATGGCGCGAGTTCGCTTCCGGCGTCGGTGGCCGAGACCCGGTCGACCAGCTCCATTGAGAATGATGTGGCCGCTACGGCGGGTCGATCCCGACGCAGGCGGAGAATTCGCCGTCGCTGTCGCGGAATTGCGGCCACCGCATGACACCGGAGGTCTGCGGACCGAAGACGCCGTCCTGATCAATTCGGTGCAGATCCTGGACGTAGAGGACGGCCAGGCCGGTCGCGGAGGTGTAAATACCATCTACCGAGGGCAGTTCGCGATGGTAGCAGCGACGCAATGCGTTCTGCAGCGCACGCACCCCTTCGATGGGCGCCGCGGTCCTTTCCCCCCGGATGGGAGTCGGCGAAGGACACTAGACACCGCCGCCCTCCATCCGCGGTGCTCGGCACCAGGGCGTGGTAGGCGTCGCCGGTCGGCACCGCGGTGGTGAAGTGACAGCGCTGGGCAAAGCAGCCGCGCTCGGCTGTGCCGACGTATCGGATGATGCGCGCGAATCGGACGGCGACCGAACCGCCCACAGCAGGGCGCCGAACGCCAGCCCGGCCGCCACCGTGCCCGCGATGGCGACCCGCGCGGGCGTCACCAGCCGGAGTGTGGAGCGGCCACCCAGTGCCGCGGCCACGGCTTGCGCGAACGCGCCGCAACTCGGGTTGCGGTCCTCGGGCTCGCCCGCGGTCGCCTTCGCCAGAACGGGACGCAGGGCGGAAGGTATCCGGTCGCGGACCCGCCCGACCACCACGGTGGGCAGATGACCGGTGAGCAACTCGTAGCAGGTGACTCCGGGCGCGTACACGTCGGCGCGGCGGTCGACGCGGCGATCCGCACGCTGCTCCGGGGGTGCGTACGCATCGGTGCGGCTGGCCGTGCCCGTGTAGGTCGCGACGGTGGCATCCACGTCCCGCGCGATGCCGAAGTCTCCGACCAGCACACGGTCGACGCCATCGTCGCCCCGGGGCGAGAAAGATATTGGCGGGCTTGACATCTCGGTGCACGACACTGCGCGCATGGGCGAAGTCGAGTGCCTTCGCGACCTCGGTGAGGATGTACAGCGCCCGGTCGGGGGCGATCCCCCTGCGATGCTCATCCACCAGCTCGGCGAGATCGCCGCCGGATACATCCTGCATCGACATCCAGAGTGTGCCGTCAACCTCCCTGTAGTCCTTGATGTCCACGATGTTCGGATGTTCGAGCTGCGCGGCCATCCGTGCCTCATTGATGAATCCCGCGGAATCGTGTGACTCGGCGAGTACCTTGAGGGCGACCTGTTTGGGCAGGTTCGGATGCGTCGCGAGATAGACCGTGCCCATGCCGCCCGACCCGAGCTTCTGCTCGAGCACGTATCCCGCGAGCTCGGTACCGGGCGTCAGCTCCGCAGTGGACACTCCCATATCCTCCGCAGCGACTCCCCCGGCGAGAATTACGCCGAGAATGGGGCCGTGAACGCGATCAGCGAATACGGTTCTTGCGCGACTGTCCTGGGTCGACGCCGTACCGGTTCTCGGAAGGCAGGCGGTCGAATTTTGTTCGCGCTGATTCTGTTTGGTGGCATGCGCGCATCGACGGCGGATAATCCAAGCGGCGCGACCGCATCACGACGCTGTAGGTGCCGCCGGGTTGTCCGTACGACCACGTCAGGAGCACATATCACCAGTTCCCTCGCGGTGAATCTCGAGCACGCCCGGGATATTCATCCCGATATCGACGTGCCGCTGGTTCAGGAGGCGATCCACCCGGAGCGGCCACTGTGGACACCCAGGCAACTACACCGGCTGACCAGCGAGGTGGCCGCCGAACTGGCGACGCCGTTACTGGATATGGTCCGGTTCACCGCCGAGCAACGCTGGTGGACTCGGCTCGCGCTGACCATGGGCGTCGAGGTGTGGCTCCTGTCGTGGGCTCCGGGACAAGGCACCGAACCGCATGATCACGGCGGCGCGGCAGGCGCTTTCACCGTCTCGATCGGCCAGCTCAGCGAGGAGTATCTGCACGTGGGCGGCCCTGTCCGAACCACGGAAGGGCAGGTGGGTGACACGGTCGCGTTCGGACCCGATCGAGCGCACCAGCTCAGTAACCGCAGTGCCCGCCCCGCCGCCTCGGCGCATGCGTACTCGCCGCCTCTGCGGCCGGTGCGTGAGTACCGCACTCTGACGGATTTCGCGGGCGTATGAGCGAGCGAACCATCGACACAGCCGAGCACTCGTGCGTGCCAGAGCCGAGCGTCATCGAGGCGCAGGCATGAGTGAGCGAACAGCAAGCATCGGCGCGGAGGAGATGGTCGAGCGGGCCCGTGTGCGGCTGGATCGGGTCACCCCGGAACAGGCGGCGGTGTTGCAGACCGACGGAGCGCTGATGGTGGACATCCGGCCGTATGCCAACCGCCTTGCCGAGGGAGAGATCGCGGGCGCGGTGGTGGTCGAGCGAATAGTGCTGGAGTGGCGCCTCGATCCGGCCGGGGAACACCGGCTACCGGGCATCGACGCGGATACCCCGGTGGTGATCATGTGCAACGAAGGCTACGCGTCCAGTCTCGCCGCGGCCGATGTCCGCCGCCTCGGGTTGCGTCACGCCACCGACCTCATCGGCGGCTTCCGAGCGTGGAAGGCAGCCGGGCTGCCAGTGGTACCGGGCGGAACACCGGCAGTGCCGTAACCACCAGGTCCGCGGTTGATGACCGCTCGGTCGTGCGTCGTCGCCGCAAAATGCGACACGTAGTGAAATAGCACTCCGTACCGTGGATAAATGTAGTGCTCGGAACTGCCCGACTTCCCTGCGCCGCGATACTCGGTTGATCGGAAGTCGGTACGAACATTCGATCCGCAGCCCGTCGACCTTCGACCCTTCTTGTTCACATCACGTTCATGAAAAGGACAATCGCGGCGTACAGACTCCTGGCTTTCCAGTTTCCGAACAAGATGGAGTAGTTGTGGAAATCCTCACCGTTCTCGCCGACCTCTTGACGGCCGTTCTCCAAGCCGGAAGCGGCAGCGCAAGCTGACCCTGTGGGGGCCGCGGTCCGATTCGTTCGCCCCCATATTCAGCTTCCTCCATACCCGAACCAGCGGATCGCGTAGTTGCCAGGTCGAATAGCCGATGGCCGAAGTCGCCTGCGTATGCACAAGCGACGCGAAACCGGTATCGATAAAGCAACTTCCGGCCGAACGCGATGGAATCGATGCAGATCGCCGATCTGGTGCATGCACCTCGCGGTCGAGTCGTCGCACGTAGAGTTTTGGTCGGCCCGCGCGGCAATGTGGTTGCCGACCGGCGGTTTCGTCCTGCTGACCGCCATGGCTCCGCGCAGATCAACCGGCGCAGGCGATCGTCGCTGCCTTCGGCAATCGCATTGAAGTGCATGTCCCGCAGTATCTTTCCGTTGGACGTCCGTTCAGATCCGGAAATGATTGCGAGTCGATGCTCGCCGGGTTCGCGTGGCTTCCCCTACATGGCTGCGCCATTGCGTACTATGGCCGTGGCCGGTGGACGTGGCGGCGTTCGCCCGGCAACGGGGAAGTGGCCCGCCCAGTGCTGCTGCGGCATTGGGCGGGCCACAATTTCTCTGAAATGGCGTTCCGTGACGATGTGCTGGTGTTCCTGAGCGGCTTCCCGTTAAGGATGGAGAGCAGATCTCGGGGCATAGGCGGGCCAGTTCTGGCGTGCCGCCCAGTCGCGCAGGCTGGTGGCGCCGGTCGTTACCACCGACGGATCGGGTTGCGTAGGCGGTGGCGTGCCCGGGGGCGGTGGCGTGTATGCCGCGGCGACCCCCTTCGGCGGCCTCGGCTCCCAAGTGCGGGGCCAGCATCTCCTGATAGGCGGCGGGAGTTATGGCGTTCCACCGCACGGGGTGTCCCAGGGCCGCGGTGAGTTCGGCGGCGACCTGGTCTCCGGTCAGGGCCTGCGGACCGGCCACGATCTGGAATGGCGGCGGAGTGGTCGCAGTGATCAGGGCGGCGACGGCCCGAGGTCGTCGAGCGCGACGCACGGGACGGGCAGGTCGCCCGGAAGCGGGTAGGCGACTTGCCTGGCACGTACCAGTGGCGCGGACCAGGGCGCGGCGAGGTTCTCCATGTAGGTGCGGGCGGGACCGTCCACCGTGGCGGCCTCGACGCTGCGGGGCAGTTCGGCCGAAACCAGCACGCGCGCGATCGTCCGGGAGCTGCTCTCCGGTCCGAAACGCTTCGGGGATCTGCGTGCCGCCCTGGGCTGCCCCAGCGCCAAGACCCTCACCGACCGCCTCCGCGCCCTGGAACACCCAGCGGATCCTTACGCGCACGCCGAAGTGCCGCCGCGCGTCGTCTACCAGCTCACCGACGAGGGCGAGAGTCTCAGCGACATCCTCTACGCGATGCTCAGGTGGGGGGAGAGCACCCTCTTGTCGACGATTGACACGGCTGTCCGTCAGGCCCTGGGACGGGGAGCCTTGCGGTACGGGAGTTCGAGGTACGACCGCTCGCCGTGCAGCAGGGAGTGAGACCTATGCCCAGAGCCGCGGTAGAACCGTTCGCGAGAAGGTCTCCTGCGGTGTCACGATGATCAGATCGCACACCTCCACCAATTCCTCGGGTACCGCCCCGTCGAAGTGGTGCAGGCCTGGTGAGATGACCGCATCGACCGCGCAGGCTCGGACGACGTCGATCAATCGGGCCACCGGCTCGCCGGTGGCGGCGCCGAAGGTCACGGTTTTGGACAACTCGTAGCCCAGCCGTTTCGCCAAGCTCTGTAGCTGCGCCTCATCCCAGGTCTGGGACACACCTGACACATCCCTGCGGAGATATCCCAGCGCGGGTGGTTTCGCCCTCACCGCTGCTCCCTTGCCACGGTCGTTGCTGAATCGGTCCAAGCGCCTGCATGCCCACAGCTCTCGCGGTGACGTCTGCATCGAGTTGATCAGGCTGCACGAGGTTTTGACATCATATGTTGTCAACAGCAGTTGATGTCAACATTTGCAATATTGCATTGCTCATAGACTTGATTGATTCCAGAAAAAGCGGCACACTACGACTGTGCCCACGAATGCAGACTTCGAGCGCATGCTGCGCGGGGCGGCCCTGCGAGTGACGGCACCACGGTTGGCGGTACTGACCGCGGTGCACGACCATCCCCACTCCGACACGGACTCGATCCTCGCTCGCGTGCGCGAGACTCTCGGTGCCGTGTCCCACCAGGCGGTGTACGACGTGCTGCGAGCGCTGACCGCCGCCGGACTGGTCCGGCGCATCCAGCCGATGGGCTCCGTCGCGCGCTACGAGACGCGGGTCGGGGACAACCACCACCACGTCGTGTGCCGGTCGTGCGGCGTCATCGCCGACGTCGACTGCGCCGTGGGCGATACACCGTGCCTCAACGCGTCGGACCACAACGGTTTCGTCCTCGAAGAGGCCGAAGTCATCTACTGGGGTCTATGCCCCGACTGCTCGACATCGGAGACCTCCCGATCACACCAGTGACCACAGCCCGATTCACCCATCCTCGAAAGGAAATGCCTGTGCCTCAGGAACATCCGCCCATTGCAGAGGCCCAAACGGAATCCGGAGCAACCGGGTGCCCCGTTGCGTCCGCTCGCCTGAAGTACCCGACCGAGGGCGGAGGCAACCGTGACTGGTGGCCGAACCAGCTCAACGTGAAGATCCTGCAGAAGAACCCCGCTGTCGCGAATCCCATGGACGAGGATTTCGACTACGCCGCGGAATTCGAGACCCTCGATCTGGCTGCGGTGAAGCGGGACATCGAGGAGGTGATGACGACCTCGCAGGAGTGGTGGCCCGCCGACTACGGCCACTACGGGCCGTTCTTCATCCGGATGGCCTGGCATGCCGCGGGCACCTACCGCATCAACGACGGCCGCGGTGGTGCCGGAGCCGGTATGCAGCGGTTCGCGCCGCTCAACAGCTGGCCCGACAACGCGAGCCTGGACAAGGCTCGCCGCCTGCTGTGGCCGGTCAAGAAGAAGTACGGCAAGAAGCTCTCGTGGGCCGACCTGATCGTCTACGCCGGCAATGTCGCGCTGGAGTCCATGGGGTTCGAGACCTTCGGCTTCGGCGGCGGTCGCGTCGACCAGTGGGAGCCGGAGGAGGACGTCTACTGGGGTCCGGAGCAGACGTGGCTCGGTGACGGGCGGTACAGCGGCGAGCGGGACCTCGAGAAGCCGCTGGCCGCGGTCCAGATGGGCCTGATCTATGTGAATCCGGAAGGGCCCAAGGGTAATCCGGATCCGCTCGCCGCCGCGGCCGACATCCGGGAAACGTTCCACCGCATGGCCATGAACGACGTCGAGACAGCGGCGCTCATCGTCGGCGGCCACACCTTCGGCAAGACGCACGGCGCCGGACCGGCCGACCACGTCGGTCCCGAGCCCGAGGCGGCCCCGCTGGAGGAGCAGGGGCTCGGCTGGAAGAGTTCTTTCGGCACCGGCGCCGGCAAGGACGCGATCACCAGCGGCCTGGAGGGCGCCTGGACGCCCACCCCGACGAAGTGGGACAACAGCTTCCTCGAGACCCTGTACGGCTACGAGTGGGAGAAGACCAAGAGTCCTGCCGGTGCATGGCAGTGGGTTCCCAAGGACGGCGCCGGGGCGGGTGTGGTGCCCGACGCCCACGACTCGTCGAAGACCCACACCCCGGTGATGCTGACGACGGATCTCTCGCTGCGGGTCGACCCGGTCTATGAGCAGATCACCCGTCGCTGGCTCGACCACCCCAAGGAACTCGCGGACGAGTTCGCCAAGGCGTGGTACAAGCTGACCCACCGCGACATGGGGCCGATCGTGCGTTACCTCGGGCCGCTGGTCCCGGAGGAGACGCTGCTGTGGCAGGACCCGGTGCCTCCGGTGACGCACGACCTCATCGGCTCGGTCGACATCGCCACCCTCAAGGGCCGGATCCTGGGGTCGGGTCTGACCGTGGCACAGCTCGTTTCCACCGCGTGGGCGGCCGCGTCGTCGTTCCGCGACAGCGACAAGCGCGGCGGTGCCAATGGTGGTCGGATTCGCCTCGAGCCGCAGAGCGGCTGGGAGGTCAACAACCCTGACGAGCTGGTCAAGGTGGTGCGCACCCTGGAAGAGATCCAGGAGGCCTTCAACTCCGCCCAGACCGGCACCACGAGGGTGTCGTTCGCCGATCTCGTCGTGCTCGCCGGGTGCGCAGCCGTCGAACAGGCCGCCAAGAACGCCGGATTCGACGTCGAGGTGCCGTTCACGCCGGGACGCACGGACGCCACGCAGGAGCAAACCGATGTGGAGTCCTTCTCCGCGCTCGAGCCGAATGCCGACGGCTTCCGCAACTATCTCGGAAAGGGCAACCGGCTCCCAGCCGAGTACCTGCTGATCGACAAGGCGAATCTCCTGAGCCTGAGCGCTCCCGAGATGACGGTGCTCGTCGGTGGCCTGCGGGTGCTGGGCGCGAACTACAAGCAGTCGCCGCTGGGCGTCTTCACTGCCGCCCCCGAGTCGTTGACCAACGACTTCTTCGTACACCTGCTCGACATGGGCACGAAGTGGGAGCCGTCGCCGGCCGACGACGGGACCTACGTGGGCAAGGATCGCGTCACCGGTGAACCGCGGTGGACCGGCAGCCGCGTGGACTTGGTCTTCGGGTCGAACTCGCAGTTGCGCGCTCTCGCGGAGGTCTACGCGGCCGACGACTCGAAGCAGAAGTTCGTCCAGGACTTCATCGCCGCGTGGGACAAGGTGATGAACCTGAATCGGTTCGAGCTGGCCTGATCACGGTGTGATGTCCGGCTCGTGGGCCGGGCATCCGCACCTGCACCCCGCGAGCTGTGTCGGCTCGCGGGGTGCAGCTGTGCGGGCAGTAGCCCACGAGTATCGACCTGAGCATGTTGCGTCCGAAATCCAGGTGTGTGGTCACGCCGCGGTGTGGGCGGTCAGGTCGTCGAGCAGGATCATGACTTCGCCTTCCCGCTTGACGACCTCGGTGAGCCGGATCTTCAGGGCGATGAGTTCGGCGTCGGCGATGGGGTCGGCCGGTTCGTGTTCGAGGCGCTGCCATTCGCCGCTGGCGGAGATGCTGCCTAGCACCAGTTCTCGTTCGCCCTGTTCGGTGTGGAGGCGCGCCGACACCCGGATCGATGCATGCGGCGAGCGCACCCACAGGCGCACGGCCGCGAACCGCCCGGCGATGGAGGACAACTGCCCCGGCTTCGCCACGAGGTCGACCTCGAGATCGTCGGTCGCCGAGCGGATCAGCAGCACGAGCGCGCGGTAGTCGGCGCCCGCCACGCCGTCTGCGTAGACGCCCGGCGTCTTGCTCGGCGCGCCCTCGGCGAATGTGGTGAGGTGTGTCCGGTTCGCTCCCTCCCCCGCGAGTTCCCATTTGTCCTTGTTCTCGAAGTCGTCCAAGAGCACCTCGACCGATGCGTCCGACATCCCCGCCGTTCCTTTCTCCGCGCAGCCGACCGGCCATCTTCCGGCCCGCCATGAACCCTACAAGTCACCGAATACCCTGCCGCGCTTGCCGGGACGCGCCCGGCCATCGAATCTTCGTGCGGTCGGCTTCCCGAGATCATCGGGTGACCAGCCCGGCCTCCTGCGGTGCGGCCGAAAAAGCTTGCGGCAGGGATATACGACGCCGAAACTGATCGGATTCGATAGTGTCGCTTGTACGGGAGCCGAATATGTTGTCCATCAAAGGTTTGCCGCGATATCACGTTGTTTTCGGTCTGGATCAGTGCTTTTCGCGGCCGTTGTCGCGGCAGGGGCCGTTTCGCTGAGTGCGCAAGGCGCGGCCGTCGCCGCGCCGGGTGATGTCACCACCACGGTGGCGCTGTCCGGTAGAGCGGCGGTGGGGTGTGCGGTGCAAGCGACGGCCACGGTGGCAGGCAGTTCAGCACTCGGACTGGGCAGCAATATTCCGCCGGTGGAGTTGGGGTGCCGTTAAGGATCGTGTCACCTGGTACATGAAGGTTCCGAAACCCAGCTGCTGGGGGTTGGCGCAGTGTAGGTTTCGCGCGTGATGAGGGAGCTCGATCAGGATGAGCTGATCGACCGGTGGACGCTGGTCGGTAAGGAATGGGGGCTGGTTGCAACCAAGCGGGGCGCAGCGAAACTTGGGTTCGCCCTGATGCTGTGGTTCTATACCGAGCGGGCCCGGTTTCCTCGGGGTCGCAGCGAGATCCCTGATGACGCGTGGCCCGCCAGGTCGGAGTCGAGCGGACCGAGATCGCGTTCTACGACTTCACCGGGCGCACGAGCAATGCGCACCGCGCTCGGCTTCGCGGGTCACTGGGCTTTCGCGAGTGCTCGGTGGCCGACGCTGAAGCGATGACGGATTGGCTGGTGAACAACGTCACGCAGGCTCAGCGGGGTGTCGAGGCGGTCCGCGACCACCTGCTGGCGAGGTGCCGGGTAGAGCGGATCGAGCCGCCCACGGCCGGCCGGATCGACCGGATCGTGCGGTCGGCGTTGAGCCGCGGCGAGGAGCTGCTGTGCGCTCGGGTCGCATCCCGGCTGTCGGACGAGGTGGTCGACCGGATGTTCGCGTTGATCGGTGTCGGCGACAACGAGGCCGATGTCGAGGACGGCCCGACGGTGTTCGCCGCGATCCGGTCGGATCCGGGCGCGGGCGGAAGTAGCGACGCGGTGAGCCCGCGTTCCTCAGCGGCCGCCGTCAGGCGGGCCGCTCAGAAACCTGGATATGGCCCGTCGACACGGTCTGCTACGACCGGCATCCGGACCTGAGTCCGGCCGAGCGAGACGCTCTCACCCCAGCTGGGCATGAACGTGCGCCGACGGCGCGGCTACGACCGCGACTTGCGCAGTGGGAGGCCATCGAACGGTTGCTGCGTCCTCTCGATGATGCCCGCGCGGCGATGTGGTGCCCGGATTCGCGGTACTACCAGCGGGCGATCACCGATGCCATCGCGTTGATCCTGATGCGCTGTGCCGAGGACGGTACCGCGTTCTGGGGGTGGTCAGACCAGGATTGGGTGCGTCTGATCGGCACTGGCCAAAAGGAATTCGAGCAGCCTTGGCCCGGGTGGATCGACGGGACCATTCGCCCCTACCTGACTGCCTACGCCTACCTGCTCACCGGATTCACCAACTTCCAGTTGCTCGGTCACGCCGACAAGCAGCGGTTGGCATGGCGGGTTTTCGGCAAGGATGTCGTGGAAAGTGTTGTCGACCAGCTCGCCGGGGTCCTCAATGCCTGGGGATACCGCATCGCCAACCCGAACGACGACCGCTTATCCAGCGTCGTTTGCCTTGTGCTGCTGTTGAATCGGAGCCCACGACTGAGTGACCTCACCACTGCGGCGTTCGACGAGCTTCGGACCAATCCGGCCGTGGCTCACTGCCACGTCGGGACCCTGCACGGTTTCCAGCGGGCGGTGGCTGCGCTCGGGCATTGTGATCCGCCGTCGTTGGCGAAACACGGGTCGAAGCCCGCGATCGAGGGCACACACCAGCAGTGGGTGGACTGGGTCGAACGCTGGTATGCGACATCCACTCTCACCCCGAAGGTTCGCGGCATCTTCCGCGGTGCCATGGCGAAGGCCGGTCGCTGGCTCGTCGCCGAGCATCCCGAGATCACCGAGCCGGGCCAGTGGACCCGGCAGACCTGCGCGGCCTGGGTCGCGGCCGTGGACCGCATGAACGTCGGCGACTACGTCCAACGCACGGTCGGGCTGTCCAAGCGGTCCGGCAAACCGTTGAGCCCGCGCACCAAGGCGGCCTATCTCACCGCGACCAGGATCGTGTTCCGGGACATGCAGGAATGGGAGTGGCTCCCGCGACGGTTCGATCCCACTTCGGCGCTGGGGACTCCACGCAGCGTGTTGTCGCTGATCGGCCCGAATCCGCGCGTGATCGCCGATGACGTGTGGGCGAAACTGCTGTGGGCGGGTCTCAACATCGAGCCGGACGATCTCCCGGCGATCGCTGCGGTCGCCAATCGGCCCTGCTATCCGATCGAGCTCGTTCGCGCGATCACCCTGACCTGGCTGTTCGCTGGCCAGCGCAGCGATGAGATCGCGCGACTGCGGGTCGGCTGCATCCGCTGGCAGCACGACGGGATGCCGATCCCCGGCGACACCGACGAAGTCCTTGCCCGAGATGCCGTGTGCCTGTTGGACATTCCGACCCACAAGACCGGCACGCCTTCACCAAGCCGGTCGATCCGCTGCTCGGACAGGCCATCGAGGCATGGGAAGCGGTCCGGCCGGAACAGCCGAAGATGCTCGACCGCAAGACCGGCGAATACGCGGAGTTCCTGTTCGCCTTCCGCGCTCGCCACGTCGGCAAGTCCTACATCAACACCGCGATCATCCCGGCACTCTGCTGCAAAGCGGGCGTGCCGACCGCCGACGTTCGAGGCAACATCACCAGCCACCGAGCCCGGTCCACCATCGCAAGCCAGCTCTACAACGCCAAGGAACCCATGACCTTGTTCGAGCTGCAAGCCTGGCTCGGGCACCGCAGCCCGGCCTCGACCCAGCACTACGCCAAGATCACCCCGAACACCCTGGCCAGGGCCTACGACGACGCCGGCTACTTCGCCCGCAACGTCCGCACCATCGAGATCCTCGTCGACCGCGACGCCGTCACCTCCGGCCAAGCCGCCGTCGGCGAGCCGTGGCAGTACTACGACCTCGGCCACGGCTACTGCACTTACAGCTTCTTCGAACAGTGCCCCCACCGAATGGCCTGCGCCCGTTGCGCTTTCTACACGCCAAAGGAATCCAGCAAGGGCCAACTCCTGGAGGCGAAGGAGAATCTGCAACGGATGCTGGCCAGTGTTCCGCTCACCGACGACGAACGCGCCGCGGTCGACGAAGGACAGAGCGCTCTCGACCAGCTCCTTGAACGGCTTGTCGACGTTCGGACACCGGCCGGACCGACTCCCCGACAGATTGGCATCCCAGCTCAGACCACCCTCCTGCCTGTCATACAGATCAACCGGAGACCAGCAGAGCAGTAGCTCAACGGCCCAGTCGGTGCCGAATGTAATCCGGCTGGGCCATGCCAACCTCGATGCGGTTCTCGTCGAGTCCGTTGGCGATCCGCAGACTGCCCCCAGCGAAAGCGAACTCCACCGCTACCGTTCCAGCTGCCAGGTCACGGTCTGCCGGCTGCCATTCGAGGAGCGCGACCTCGCACAGTTCCTGGCCGACGAACGGTTCGAGGCGTTCATCGTTATAAGACCACTGGGGCGTCAACTCGAACCACTCCCACCCGGTGACGGTCGCCGCAGTGTCGATCGTGTCCCAGCTGATCGAAAGCTCATCGAGCTTCCAGTGGCAAACCTCCACGCGAGTGCCGTTGAAGTCCAGCACCACCGGGCAGTCGGCGAACCAATCTCCGTTCTCTGCGAAACGCACCAGGGCGAACCCCGTCAGCCGCCTACCAGCGAGCATCGCCAGGCGGGATCCGTGCTCCTGCCGAACCGCTTCGATCCCCACCAGGAAGAACGGCTCGAAACCAGAGATCCCCATGTCCACAGCATCTAAGTCTCCCTGCCTTCAGCCCGACCGGCCACCACATAATCGAAACAGCAGAATCCTCGGCACCCCTTGATAGGTTGGATTCCACAGAATGTGCCGCTACCTGCGCAGGCGCGAGTTGAAGCGCGAGATCGAGGAAGGCCTCAACGTCATCGAGTCCTGGAACCGGGCCAACAGCGTGATCTACTACAGCAAGACCGGGGAGATGGTCTCCAACCGCGCCGACGAGCAGGAGCTGAGTGTGCAGTGCCTGCGGATGGTGCAAGCCTCCCTGGTCTACGTCAATACCCTCATGATCCAAGACCTGCTCGACGACCCGGACACCGGCGAGATCCTGGTCACCCCGGCCGACAAACGCGGGGTGACGCCGCTGTTCTGGGAACACATCTTGCCCTACGGCGAGGTCAAGCTGAACATGACCAGTCGCCTCATGCTCAGTGGGCGAGGAGGCCAGCCAGGTCGGTGACGAGTGTGCGGATTTCGTCGCAGATCGGTCGCACCGCCTCGATACCTTTACCTTTGCTGGCAGTGTTATCGAGCACCGACCCGACCTGGCGGATCCTCTTGCAGCGCCTTGAGTGACAGAGTCACACATTCGCGCACCATGTCGACGTCGAGGATCTGTGCGGTGATCTTCTGGCCGACGGTGAGGATCTCGGAGGGGTGGTTGGCGGGTCGCCAGGACAGTTCCGGAATGTTGATCACCGCGGTGAAGCCGCCGATGTCGACGAACACCCCGAAGTTGGCGATCTTGCTGACGGTGCCGTTGCAGATCTGGCCCCGGTGCAGGGTCTTCAAGAACGCCCAGTCGTGGTCGCTCGGGGTCGGTTCGGTCCTCCATCGGGCCCGCAGGATGCCGTCGATGTCGGGCAGGACGGCGGTGAACAGGGGGTGGCGTTCGTCGACGTATAGGGAAAGCACGGTTGCGGCCCGTGCGTCGGTGATCTGCGCTGCGAGTTCGGTGAACTGGGTCTCGTCGGCAATGGTGCTGGTGATCTGTCCGTGTTCGTCCTCCCAGACGAGTTCGATCAGGCCTTCGTCGGGGAGAGCTGCAAGGATCTCGTCGACGTCGGTGGACAGGTCTGGCCAGACGGTGAGTTGAGCACGAGGGGTGAGTTCGGCGCGGACTGCATCGACCGTGTCGCTGGTGAGTCGGTGCCAGCGGGACGCGTTGAGGATGTATCCCTCTTCCAAGAGGACAGCTTGGTATGTGGTGATGCACCAGCTCAGCCGGGCCCAGAAAATGTCGTCGGCGGGTCGCTGTTCGCCGGGCACGTCGTCGAGAGCCGCATCGTAGGGGGATGCCTTGAGTCGTTCGGGAAACAGCCCCAGTTCGCGGGTGCGGGACAGCGCCCTTTCGCAGGGCTGGTTGGTGCCGACGTAGAGGTACTGGTCCCACCCGACGTGCACGGCGAACACGTCCTCTACCTCCAGGCGGCACGAGGCGCCGTTCTCGCGGAGCATTGCTCGAACCAACTCCAGGCCGACGGCCACCGGCACCTGCGCGCCGTCGTGGTAACCGGTGAGGTCGGTCGGGAAGAGCCCGGCCAGTCCGTGGCCCTCGACGGCCGGCTCCACGCCGAAGCGGAGGAGGCCGGTGATCCGCGGTTCTCGGATGGTCAACTGGTGGACGCCAGTGTCTTCGGCGAAGGCGGCCACTGCCTGCAGGTAGGCGGCTTCGACCGGCCCGTGGTCGCTGACCGATTCCTCGGCACCGGTATATCCGCCGTGCTCGTCACGGTCGGCGGGGTCGTACTTGGTGACCCGGTAGACGTAGGGCAGCACGTCACTGCCCTGACCGGGTCGATGAGGACACAGTGGTCTTCTGGCGTTCCAGGACCCGGTAGACCGTCGCCCGGCTGACGGAGAACAGTTCTGCGAGATCGGCGATGGTGTGCTCGCCAGACTGGTGCTGCTGCAACAAATGGGACTGCTGGCGGACCGACAGCTTGGGCTGCTTGCCTTTCAGCTTGCCCTTCGCCTTCGCGACGGCCATCCCTTCACGTGTGCGCATCCGCAGCAAGTCGACCTCGAATTCAGCGAAGGTGGCCAGGATGTTGAAGAACATCTTGCCCATCGGATCGGCCGGATCGTAGATGGTGCCGCCCAACGACAGCTTCACACCGCGTGCGACCAGGGAGTCACCGATCTCGCGGGCGTCGGGCACCGAACGGGCGAGTCGGTCGAGTTTGGGGACGACCAGGGTGTCGCCGACGCGGACGGCCGCGAGAGCTTGGTTGAGACCTGGCCGGGTGCGGCGAATGCCGGTGAGGCCGTGATCGAGGTAGATCCGGTCTTCTGCGACTCCGAGGCCACACAGCGTATGTCGCTGAGCAGTCAGGTCCTGCTCGTCGGTGGAGCAGCGAGCGTAGCCGATGAGAGTTGCGGTCACACGGGAAGCGTACGGTAGACCTCCCCTCATCGGACAGATCAGCGGACACCCTTAATGAGACGGCATCTCGCCTGGTCGGCACAATCAGACAAAGGTTCTCCCGTGTGTCCGTTGGAGGTTCGGCTTACGGACGCCGAGGTCGCGGTCTGCCGGGGCATTGCCGCTTCGCCCAAAGCCCCGATGTCCACCGGTGACACCGCATCGGTCTTCATGTACCTGGTGACACGATCCTTAACGGCACCCAGAGTTCTGGGCGACTGAAATTTCCTCGGTAGTGTCCCACGGTGAATCGCGCGACGCCGACCACCGGTGTCTCCCTCACCGCGACAATCGAGTGGAAGCCGACCACCACCGGAAACCATGTGCTGCGTGCCAAGTACGTGGGCGGCAATTACACACCGGAATCGGAGGGCTCGACCACGGTGAACGTCGGCACCGGCATAAACCTGGGCTCGGCCTGCCTGGGCGACTTCGAGATCGGCAGGCCGGGCCGGGCTACCGCGACTATCGAAAACCGTAGTAACGCCGTACCAGTCGCTCGTAGACGGAGGCCGGGACCAGCCTGCGGGTCCAGAAGGACAACCGGACATCGCGGCCGCACAGGTAGGCCTGCCGTGGCCGGTCGGCGGCGAGGATCGCCGCGACCTTCCTGGCTACCGTCACAGCGGGCTGTCCCGCCGCCAGGTAGCCGCGCACCAGGTTCAGCACGGCCGCGCGGTCGCGGTCGTATGCGGCGATCGGGGCGGCCACGTGCACTGCCGTGTCGATGATCGGGGTGACGGTCCATCCGGGTATGAGCACCGACACGTGTACACCGAACCCGGCCGCCTCCATCCGCGCGGCCTCGCCGATCCGCTCGACCGCCGCCTTCGTCGCCGAGTACCAACCGCCGTACGGCTCGGCGATGGCGCCAGCTCCCGAGCTCACCACGATCACCCGGCCCGTGCCTTGGTCGCGCAGTAGTGGCAGCACGGCTCGCAGCACCCGATGCGTGCCGAGCACGTTGGCGTCGAACAGCGCCGCGGCTTCCTCGGGCGTGGTCTCCTCGATCGCCCCGACCACGCCGTAGGCCGCGAAGGTGACGACCGCGTCGATCCGGGCGTGCCGTGCGTGCGCGTCGCGGACCCAGCGGTCCACCGCTTCCGCGTCGCGCACGTCCGCTCGGGCGACACCCGGCGCGGCCACCCGGTCGCATCCTTCAACGGTGTATCCCAGCGCCGCAAGATGTTCCATGGTGGCCGCGCCCATGCCGTTCGCGGCTCCGGTGATGAGCACGACGGTCATGCGGCGCACACCTTCAGTACCCGCGGCAGAACTTCCAGTCGCGCCGATTCCACCATCGTGATCTCACCATCCAGTTCCAGCGGCGCCGGACGGTCGGGCCGCAGTTCCACCGCCGCGTCCCGGTAGCACACCGCCAGCCGGGACCGCCGGAAGCGCCCGGCGTACAGTCCGGCGATCAGGCCGAGGGTCCGTAACCTGCCCGCCGCGGCCCAGATGTTCACGTCGAACTGGCCGTCGCCGCGGGTGACCTCGGTGTCGTAGTGCATACCGCCTGCGAAGTGCACGCTTTTGAGCACGCCGATGTTCGTGATCGGGGCGGTGTGGGTCCAGGCTCCCCCGCGCACCGCGACCGGCAGCGGCCGGTGGGTGGCGATGGTGGCCAGTGCCGTGGCGAGGATGGCGGTTTCGACGCTGCGTGACTTGAGCCAGCCGACCACGCCGGTGGCGTGGTTGAACGAATGATTGCCCGCCGCGACCAGTCCCATGCTGGCATTGAGCAAGAAGTAGCGAACGGCGCGGGTGCCGTCGGCCAGCAGCACGCTGGCTTTGCCGACGTCGACGAGGTCGGCGCGCGCGACATCCAGCCGCACCGGGATGGCGCCGACGCGTGCGCTCGAGGGCACCGGCTTGTGGAAGTCGTTGGAACTACCAAGTCCTACCGCGCCGAGCGCCGGCTCGGCTGTTCGGGGACGATCGGTCGCGGGGTCCATGAGGGCGTTCAGCACCAGGTTCACCATGCCGTCGCCCCCGGCGGCGACCAGCACCGACGGTGGATCCGGCCGGGTGACGGCCGCGCGCACGATCTCGGTGGCGTGCTGCGGGTCGGACGGCAGTTCGACGGACAAGTCCGGATGCCGTGTGCGCAGTATCGATTCCACCGGACGCCAGCGTCGCAGCGCGGTGCCCGCGTTGGACCGCGGGTTCAGGACGACGAGCACGAATCCTCCTCGATGCCGAGCCACCGGCGTAACGCGCGGTGGTCTCCCGTGGTGACCAATCCGGTGCGGGCCACGGCGGGTGGTATGTCGGTGCTCCGCGCACCGAGCAGGAACACCGGAATCCCCAGGTGCGCCGCGGGTCCGTCGCTTACGGGATCGTTGCCGACCATCACGCAATCCCCCGCCGCCGCGCCGAGGTGGTCGAGCACTTCGCGATAGAAATCGAGCCGCGGCTTGGCGCGGCGCATGGTCTCACCGCTGGTGGTGAACGCGAACGACGCGCGATCATGTCCGCCCCATCGGATCCTGGTCTCGACGGTGCTGCGTGGCCACAACGGGTTGGTCGCGACCACCTGACGCGCACCTGCCGCCGCCAGTCGGCGCACCGTCGCGACCGCGGCCGGGCTCGGCGGGAAACACGCTCGCAGCCGGACGAATTCGACCTCCGACAGCCGGGTCAGGCGGGCCGCGGCCACGTCGCGGCTGGTGCCAACGCGTTCGGCGAGCAGTCGGAGCATCAGCTCCGTATTGGTGTGGTCGGTGTCGTTGGCGCGCACGTCCCGCAGCGTGCGGCGCAACATCGGCAGGAAACGCTGCGGGGGCATGAGATCGCGGAACACCCGGGCCGCTCCGGCGGGCATCAGCGTCGCGAAGGTGCGCCGCCGCAGTCCGATCAGGGTGCCGTCCAGGTCCCACAGCACGGTGCGTCGCGCGCTCATTCCTGGCTGTCCAGTACAGCTTGCAGATCCGCCCTGGTCAGGCCGAGCCGGGCGGCGTATTCGTCGATGCCGGGCGGCGTGGGCCGCGCACCGCCGAGCCTGGTGCGCGACCGGAGCTCTCCGGCGTATGCCGCGCCGAGGTCATAGACCGTCTTGGCGAGTGCGGCGGGGAACAGCCATCGGCCGAGGTCGCGCTGGAATACGCGGGTCAGGCGGTATGGCGCGATCACGCGCGCGCCGATGGCGGCCAGCGGGCCAGGATCGCGAAGCGAGCTCATCCGGGCCGCCTCCGCGCCAGGGACCAGCAGGAGCCCGGACCATAGCCGCCCGAACCCATCCAGCTTCTCCCGTGCGTCGGCGGTCATGTTGAACTCGGTGTAGGCCTTCTCGATGCGGGAGGTGTGCGTGGAGCGGCTGCGGAGCAGCGTGTGCACGTCGCCGATCTTGCGCGCGGTGTCGCCACGCGTGAACCGGTCCACGCGCGGCGCGATCCGGTCCAGCAACACGGCAGAGCTCGAGTTGGGCACCAGCCGGTGGGCGAGCGAAAGGGCGTGGTACATCAGCCCTTCGCTACCCGCCGCCGCGATCTCGGCGGCGAGCACGTCGTAGTCGAGATCGGCGCCCGCGTACCGGGCCAGGTTCCAGATGTCCCCGAGTTCTCGGACGCCGGTCTTGTAGTAGGGCAGGTGGATGCCCAGGTGATGCAGATTGTCCTCGTGTGCCATCGCCCACGCGGGTACACCGTGGAAATCGATGCGCCGCACGCGTTTCCAGATCGCGGCATAGTCGACCGTGTAGGGCGCCAGCGGCGTGATCAGCCCCCAGTGGGTGCCCACCACGAGCGAGCCGTCGCGGGATACGAACGACGGCAGGTGGTGCGAGCGCTCGGTCCGCGCCTTGGGCGCCTTGCCCAGCAGCTCCGAGGTCGCGAACAGCCCCAGCTCACGATAGATCTCGACGACGGCGTCGACCTGCTCCGGTTCCACCAGGATGTCCAGGTCGTTCATCCGCTTGTAGCGCGGGTCGTGGTAGATCTCCGTGGCGAAGAGCATGCCCTTGAGCACCACGCAGCGCACACCGCGCTCGCCGAACCGGCGGACCAGCTCCACCGCACCGGCCAGACGGCGGTCGTTCGCGGCCGCGATCCGCTCCGTGACGGCGTCGAACCGTACTCGAGTCAACGGCGGGACGAGCGAATACAACCCGGCGGCGAGCAGGGAGCGCCGCACCAGCGGAACCGTCGCGTTCAGTTGCGCCAGCTCGAGGAAGGCCGCCCAGTCCGTGACCCGGTGCGCCAGCTCGGCCAGCTCGGCGCGCTCGGATTCGGTTGGTGCGGCCAGCGCGGCGTGCACCAGCAGACGCTCGGCGTCCGTCCCGCCCGCGGCGATCATGGTGTCGGTCATATCAGGCGATCCCTTCCTGTTCGGGATGGAAGCCGAAGCGGCGGGCGACGGTGTCGATCCGGTCCAGCGCGCGATCGAGGTGGTCCGTGGTGAGGGTGGCCATCATGCTGATCCGCAGGCGCTGCTGGTCACGGGGCACTGCCGGGAATTCGACCCCGTTGACGAACACGCCCTCGCGGTGCAGGGCGGTGACCACGTCCGCGACGGCGAGGCGTTGCGGCACCAGGATCGGGATGATCGCGGTCTGCGGATTCACCGCGAAACCCATGGCGCGCAACCCACGTACGAAATACGCCACGTTGCCGTGCAGTTGCCGGACCCGCTCGGGATGCTCGGCCAGGAAGTCGATCCCGGCGAGCACCGCCGCGACCACCGGCGGAGCGAGCGCGGCGGAGAACATGTAGGAACGAGCGAAGAAGCGCAGCGTGTCCACCAGATCCCTGGAGCCGGTCACGAAACCCCCGGTGCCGGCGAAGACCTTCGAGAAGGTGCCCATGGACAGCTCCACGGCGCCTGGTCCGAGCCCGAAGTGCTCGGCGGTGCCGTGCCCGCGTGCGCCGAGCACACC
The DNA here is from genome assembly GCF_040681325.1 of Nocardia sp. NPDC051787. Taxonomy (NCBI): domain Bacteria; kingdom Bacillati; phylum Actinomycetota; class Actinomycetes; order Mycobacteriales; family Nocardiaceae; genus Nocardia; species Nocardia sp. NPDC051787. Next base: position 88,534 of record NZ_JBFAYO010000025.1, on the reverse strand, counting down.
GGTGCCGTGCGCGTCGTCCACCGCCAGCCATGCGCCGAATGCGTCGCACAGCGCGCGAATCTCCGGCAGCGGGGCTATATCGCCGTCCATCGAGTACACGCCCTCGACGGCCACCACGACGTTCGCACCCGGATTGCGCCACCTGATCTGCATCAGCCGGTGGCGCAGGTGGCGTAGATCGTTGTGCGCGAAGGCCATCGAACGCACCCGGCCGAGCTGGATGCCGTCGTAGAGGCTCGCGTGGCTCTGCTCGTCGTAGAGCAGCACGTCGCCCTTGCGCAGCAGACCGGTCACCCAGCCGACGTTGGCGGCGTAGCCGGAGGAGAACACCATGGCCGCCTCGCTGCCCTTCAGCTCGGCCAGCCTTTCCTCGAGCCGCCGGTGCAACGTGGTGGTGCCGTTGAGCAGCGGCGGGCCACCGTGTCCCACACCGTATTCCCGGATCGCCGCGATGGCTGCCTCGGCGATCCGCGGTTCATTGCCCAGACCGAGGTAGTTGTTGGAACCGAGCATGATCAACTGGTCGGTCACGCCGGTCGCCGGATCGCGCACCGGCACGACCGCGCCGGACGGGCCGGCCACTTCGCGCAGCACGAATCCGCTGCCGCGGGCGTGGTCGGCGTAGGGGCGGAACTCCGCGAAACGCTGTTCGAAGGTGTGCGCCGCGGGGTCGAGATAGTGCTCGAGGCTGAAATTCTCGCCATGGGCGAGATCGGGCGCGGTCATGGCTGCTCCTGTCCGAGCGTGACGGTTCCGGCCCGGCCGTCCAGCACCAGTACGTCGCCGCTGGCGACCAGCTGGGTGATGCCCGGGACGCCGACGACCGTGGGGATGCCGAGTTCGCGTCCGATGATGGCCGTGTGCGACAGCAGGCTGCCTCGCTCGCTCACCAGCCCGCCCGCGGCGACCATGAGGAACACCCATCCCGGGTCGGTAGTGGCCGCCACCAGGACCTGTCCATCGATCGCCACGTCCGGGTCAGGGGTGCGCAGCACCAGCGCCGGGGCTTCGACACGGCCGGGGGCACAACCGATTCCGCGCAGAATCCGGGCACCGGCCACGGCACCGTCGTCGGGTTCCTCCAGCGTGGGGTCGACGATGCCTGCCGCGGCGATCCCCGTGGTGACGATGCGGGAGGGCAGTCGTTGCGCACGCCAGCGATCGTGGTCGGCCTTGCGGATGGCCACGGTACGGGCGGCGTCGGTGTCCACCGCGGTGCCGCGGGTGAGGGCGGCGATCTCTTCGTAGGTGAGCCAGAAGACATCACGTGGATCGTCCAGCAGGCCTGCCGTATGTAGTCGTCTGCCGTACTCGCGGAACACCCGCTTCACCAAGCCGAATGAGCGGCTGCGGCCCAGCCGCATGTTCTCCCGCTGCTTCACGTGTTCGCGCGCCAAGCGGAGCGTGAGCCGGAAGGCTATGCGCTGTACGGCTTTACCTGCGAACAATTTGCTTGCCGTTTGCTCCGCCGCGCGGCGGATGGCTTGCTCTCGCGCGATCATGTCGTCGGCGTTCTGCCCGCCGCGCAGGTAGTTGCGCAGCATCGGCACCAGACGCTCAGGGTGTTCGCCCAGCGGATCGGTCTCCAGCTTGAGCTCGTCCACGGTGCGGTCGCCGAACTCCGCGATGTGGCGCAGGCAGGCAGCGCGGAAGTCCGCGAACCGGTCCTCCGACAACGCCGTCCACACCTCGCCCGCGGTGGCGGGGCCCTCGAACAGTGCGCGCAGCGCCGGATCGGTGCGCACCCGGGCGGTGAGCGCGAGCGCCGACCGCACCGGGTCGACGCTGTCGACACCGTCCTCACCGCAGAACAACTCGTTGCGCAAGGTGAGCGCCGCGTCCTCGGCCAAGCCCACCCGCCGCAGCTGTAGACCGACCACATGGAACATCTGCTGGGCGAGGAAGTCGTTGAAGATCTGCACCGAATACGCGGGTACGAGCTCGGTGAAGAAGCGTTCCGTCCAGGCCAGCAACGCCTGGGCGTCGCGCTCGCGCTCGAGCGTGTCCGGGTTCAGGCGGCGATCGATGTCGGCGGTGGCCGCCGCCAGTTCGGTGAAGAATGCGCGCAGCCGCCGGGGCAGCCGCAGCCAGCCGAGCAGGATGACCGCGAATACCCGTAGCCGCAAGGCGGTCGCGCGCACCCGGGCGACGCCATGGGCGGGCGCGTCCGGTCGCCGGTATCGGTTCTCGATGTTGAGTGCGGCCTCCCAGCCCTCGATGGCGAACTCCATGCCGGGGATCTCGAGGAAGAGCCGGTACCAGTTGCTGATGTTGTAGTAGATCCGGCCGCGCGCCGTGCCGACCAGATAGGGGTACAGATCGGCGGCGTTGCGCTCCACGATCCGCGCGGTGGCGCCGAAATCCCGGTGGCATGCTCGGAAGACCTGCTCGTAGGCCGCCCGCAGGACGGAGAAAGTGAGTGGACTCGACAGTCCCGGATACGATTCGGCGACGTTGACGTTGTCGAAGATCGTTTCCCCCGCACCGGTCACGGTGACCGGCCTGGCCTGCAACAGATGCAGCCGCCCGTCGGGTGTGTAGGCGAATTCGACGTCCTGTGGGACGCCGAAACGGTCGGCGAGTTCGCCTGCCGTCTCGGCCAATTCGAGGATCTGCGCGTCGGACAGCGCGGCGGTGCGCACCGGGTCGCCGAGGTCTTCGACGGCGGTGCCCGCACCGTCATGCGACGGCGTCACGCGGCTGTGCTTGTCGACGACGACTCGTGAGGTGATGGCCCGGGTTCCGCGATCGACGAAGTAGGTGTCGCAGTCCACCGTTCCCGCCACCACGCCCTCGCCCAACCCGAGCGCCGCCGCGACGACCGCCTCGGACGGATCGCCGGTCTGCGGATTGCAGCTGAACACCACCCCGGAGACGGCGCTGTCGAGCAGCACCTGCACCACGACGGCGCAGGCGATCGGCATGGCATCGAGACCACGGCGCGCCCGGTAGAACAGCGCACGCTCCGACCATGCTGAGGCCAGGACAGCGCCGATCGCGGCAGGCAGGCCCGCCGCGGCGACGTTGAGCACCGTGTCGAGCTGCCCGGCGAAGGAATCGGTGGCCGAATCCTCGCCGCGGACCGACGAGCGGACGGCGAAGCGCACGTCGGCGGTGGCTGCGGTGGACAGTTCGGCGACCACGGCGTCCAGCTCGGCCGCGATGTCCGCGGGCAGGGTCAGCCCCTCGATGAGCGCACGAATCCGCGTCGAGACCGCCCGAAGCGTCGCGGGGTCGTCCGGGTCGAGACCGGCCAACAGGTCGGCGATGGAATCTGCCGCTGGGGCAAGCACCCGCGCGCACGCGTCCGTGCTCAACACCGCGAACGGCGGTACTCGACGCCCGGCGGCGTGCAGCCTGGCGAGGTTGGCGGCCTTGGCGCCCGCGTGCGCGTCGGCCTCCGGGTCCGTGGCGAGGGTTTCGGCGCGCAGTATCGCGCCGGTAGTGGTACTGGTCATCGGGCGGCCTCCTGTCTGTCCGGGGTTGCCGCGGGGGCGCGCTCGCGCCGGGTCAGCCGGACCAGGACCGGGTCGGGGGTGTTCGAGATCTCGGGGTGCTCGCGCACCCGCATCCCGTTCACCAGTTCGATGTCGTAGCGGGACAGCAGCATTGCGAGACCCACGCGGATCTCGATCAGCGCCATCTGCTGACCCACGCAGAGATGTGCGCCCCAGCCGAAGGGGAAGTATCGGAACGGCGGACGCGCCCGGTTCCGCTCTTTGGTGAACCGGCCGGGGTCGAAGGTCAGCGGCGAGTCCCAGAATCTGGGCAGCCGATGATTGACGAACGGACTGATCACCACGATCGCGCCGGGACGCAGGTCGAACCGGTCGAAGCTGTCCGGCTCGAGCGCGGTGCGGCTGAATGCCCACGCCGGAGGGTGCAGGCGCATCGCCTCGTCGATAGCGCGACCGGTGTACTCCAACTCGGGCAGCGCGGCGCGCATGGCCTCGGAAGCGTCCAATGCGACGGGCAGCGATTCGATTTCGGCGCGCACCCGGTCGAGCGCGGCGGGATTGCGGCACAGCTCGTAGACCGTCCAGGCCAGCGCCCCTCCGGTGGTCTCGTGACCTGCCAGCAGGAAGGTCAGCACCTCGTGCCGCAGTTGCGCGTCGTCCATCGCGTGCCCGGCGTCGTCGCGCGCGGCGAGCAGCCGAGCCAGCAGCGAGTGGGCGTCACCGTCGGTGTGCCGATGCCGCCGGATCACCTCGTCCACCACCTGGTGCAACCGCCGCCGCGCGCCGTGCAGCCGCCGATTGCCCGGCGTCGGCACCCGCGGCGGCACCTGGATCGGTGCGGCCATGTGCCGCATCACCCAGGAAACACCCTCGCGCACATCGTCTTCGATCTGCGGGAGCACGCCGTCGATGTCCGCGCCGAGCACTGCGCGGCACACCACGTCGGCGGCGAACCCCATCACCTCGGGCACCAGGTCGAACGCCGCGCCCGCCGCGGCGCGTGCGTCCAGGCGGGCACGCATGCGTTGTCCGCACTCGACCATCAGCGGGATCTCGGTCTCCACGTGGCGGCGCGCGAAGGCCGGTTTGATCAAGGCGCGCTGGCGTTTCCACAGTTCGCCGCCGCTGGTCAGCAGGCCGGGGCCGAGCAGATGGTTCAGGCTCCGGTAGCTGATTCCCTTCTCGTATCGTGCCGCGTGGGTAACCAGCACCTGTTCGATGTGTTCCGGCTCGACCAGCAGGTGCACGTGCTGGTGCGCCAGCCGCAGCCGCACGCTGCCGTAGTCGAGCGCGGACTCGTAGAACAAGGTGAGCGGGTCGGCCCTATAGTCGGGGTAGGCGCCGAGTGGATGTCTCAGGACAGGACCGTCCAAGCGTCGGTCGCAGTTTCGGGTCAGCAGTGTCATCGCGCCGCGTCTCCCCCGTGCCCGGCGCCGACGAGTGCGTCCGGATCGTCCTCGAGCAGGTGCCGTGCCGCGGCGCGCTGCACTTTGCCGCTGGTGGTTTTGGGGATGCTGCGCGGCGCGACAATTCGTACGCCCGCTGCCAGCACCCCGGTGCGTTTGCTCACCGCGGCGCGTATCGCCCGGGCCAGCGCATCGAATTCATCTGGCGCCAGGGCGGATTCGACGATCAGATGCAGTTCCTCCGACATGCTTTCGGCGTCGGTTACTCCCACCGCGACCACGCCGCCGGGTCGGACGCCCGGCACCTGTTCGGCGGCGATCTCGAAGTCCGTGGGCAGATAGTTCGCACCGCGGATGATGATCAGATCCTTGCGCCGCCCGGTGATTCGCAGTCGTCCATTCCGCAGGTAGCCCATATCGCCGGTGTCCCACCAGCCGTCCACACAAGTGGCCGCGGTGGCCTCGGGCAACCGGAAGTAGCCCGGCGTGGTGGACGGTCCGCGGAATTGCACGCGGCCGACCAGATCCTGGCCGCGCGGCGCACCGTTCTCATCCAGGATCCGGACCTCGGTGCCCGTCACGGGCGCGCCGCAGTCGACGATGTCGAGTGCGGCGCCATCGACAGCCGGAACATCCACGGCCACACCGTCTTCGGCGAGCGCTCGGCGCGAGACCGAGTCGTATGCGATCGGCGCCCGCGGCCGTGACACCGTCACCGCGAGCGACGCCTCGGCCAGCCCGTAGCAGGGCACGAGTGCATCGGACGGAAGTCCCCAGGCGCGGAACCGGTCGACGAACCGCCGCACCGTCGCCGGATGGATCGGTTCCGCTCCGCAGAACAGGAACCGCCACGTGGACAGGTCCACCCCGTCGAGTTCGCTGTCGGCGATCCGCGCCGCGGCATAGCCGTAGGCGAAATTCGGGGCCGCGGTGAGCGTTCCCCGATGCCGGTGGACCGCGCGCAGCCAGTCGGCCGGATGACGCAGGAAGCGGCTCGGCGGGATCAGCACCGCGTCGACACCGCGGAACAGTGGCGTCAGGAAACCGCCGATCAGGCCCATGTCGTGGTGCAGCGGCAACCAGCTCACCCAGGTGTCACCGGAACCTATCGCGGCGGCGCGGGCGATCTGCTCGCAATTGGCGGCCAGATTCGCGTGGGTGACCTGGACTCCCTTCGGTGTGCCGGTCGAGCCGGAAGTGGCCTGGATGAACGCGAGATCGTCCGGAGCGGGCAGGCGGGGCGCGAGCGCGGGCGTCTCCGGTGCGCTGGCGAGTGCGTGCAACACCGTCGCATCGATCGCCGCCACCGACCCGGGTAGCGGCATACCGGCCAGCACCGGTCCGGCGGCCACCACGGCCGCGGGTTCCAGATAGGCCAGCAGCCGGGTGAACCGGTCCAGGAAGATCTCCGCTGCCCCGAATCCGCCCGGGGTGGCGATCGCGGTGGGCACCGCGCCAAGCAGCAGTGCGCCGAAGAACGCCGTGACGAACTCCGCCGAAGTGGGCAGGCACAGCAGCACCCGGTCGCCTTGGCGGACCCCGGCGTCGGCCAGCCCGGCCGCCGCCCGGCTCGCCACGTCCGCGAGATCGTCGTGCCGCCAGGAGATCTCGTCGGCGTCAGGTGCTGCGGCACGCTCGGCCAGGATGATCGTCGACGCCGCTGCCGCGCCCCGCCCGCCGCCCGCCAGCAGGGCGTGCACGATGCTCTCGTGCGCGGGGCGCAGCGCATCGGATGGTGTGGTCATGCCTGGTCCTCGACGTATCGCACGATCGTGTCGACCGTGGTCAGCCGGACGGCGACATCCTCCGGAATGGTCACGGCGAAGGCCTGTTCCAGCTGAATGGTCAGTTCGATGGCGGTCGGCGAGTCGAGTCCGTAGTCGATCAGCGGCGCTGCCGGGTCCAGCTCGGCGGCGGGCACCCAGAGCACCTCCCCGACGATCGCGCGTACCCGCGCCTCCAGATCGGCCGCGCCGATATCACCGCGCGTGCTCATCCCAGCAACTTCCCTTCCGTCACGCAGGCGCGCACCGATTCCTCGAAGTCGACGCCGTCGCCGGTGTCGATGCGGTGGAATCCCACCTCGGGGAACGCGGTCGCGAGGGTTTCGCGCACCCGCTCGTAGCCGGTGCGCAGAGCGGTCAGCCGCTCGGCCGTCTCATGGGCCTCGACGGGCCCGTGTGCCGACCGCTGCACGCAGCGCGCGGCGGCCTGCTCGGGTGGCGCGTCCAGCCACAGCACCGCATCGGGCAGTGTGGTCCGGAACCGCTCGGCGAAACCGGACACCGCGCCGGAGATGTCGCGTTCCACCAGCTCCGCGATCTCCGACAGCAGCAGCCACGGGTCCGGCGAACTGCCCAGCCGCGCCGCCTGGGCGTGCTGCCAAGCCAGGATGTCGGCGAAGGTGCCGGGCCGATGCCGTTCCAGCACCGCGGCGATCTCGTCCTCCCGCTCGCGGCAGCGTCCGTCGGTGCCCGCCAGCGCCACGTACAGCGGGCCGTAGACCAGCAGTTCGATCAGCGGATGTCGTTCGCAGACCAGCACATCCGGAGCCCAGGTGCGCAGGAAATGCTGCTCGACCGGGCCGAACAGGGTCATCTGCAGGTACATCGCGGTGGCCTTCATCGCCACGTCACCGATCTCGTCGCAGCCGACGCTGAACGCCCTGAGCTGCCGGGACAGATCCGCGAGCGGGACGTCCCTGGTGTCGTGGAAGTCGGGGCAGGTCATCGAGGCGAACCGGCCGACACCGGCGGGCTCGGCCAGCGCGCGCATCCCGGCCAGCACCGAGGACTTGCCCGCGCCGTCGATGCCGACCAGGGCAACCCTGCGGGTGTGTGGCTCGCTCACAGGTCGTCCTCGCGCAGCTGGGTGAGCACGGCGCGGGTTACCTCGACAGGCGCGGCGGCGCCGTCGAGGCGGACCCAGCCGAGCTCGTCCGACAGCGCGTCGAGCGCCTCGTGGCTGCGCTGCTGAAAGGCCAGGAACGACTCCTCGTCGCCGTAGCCGCTCTCGTAGTCACTGCGCAATCGCTTGCGGGCCAGCGCGTCCTGCGGCCGCACCGCGAGGTAGAAGGTGCGGTCGGGTTCCGGGAAACCAGCCGCCAGACTGCGCAGCACGGCAGGATCACCCCCGTGCGCGACTTCGGTGGCGTAGTACTTGTACCAGTAGGCGTTGGCCAGCACGATGTCCGCGTCGCGTTCGGCGGCCAGGTCCAGCGACAGCTGCATGGCGTGGAACAGGAAGTGCGCGCGGCTGAGCGGGGTGAGTAACTGGAGGTACCCGTAGATCTCGGCCGGACTGCCCCAGGGAAGTTTCGAGGAGACCTTCGGGTCGAGGAACGCGTCCCAGATCGTCACCGCGGCAACGCTGTGCCCCTGCGCCTCGAACTCGGCGGCGATCCTGGCCACCTGGGTCGTCTTGCCCGAACCGTCGCCACCCGCGAGGCAGATCAGGCGTTTGCGTGCGGTCAGTGTCGTATCCTTTCCCGAGCCGCGCGGGATGCGCGGCGGTGCGATGAAATCCGTTGTGGTCGTGGTTGGTACGGCGTCCGGTCGCGGCGCGTGGGAGACCGACTCGGTCGGCGCGGGTTGGTCCGCCGGGTCGCCGGCCTCCAGGATCTGCACCAGACCCGCGCCGCCGTCGATCCGGATGCGCTGACCCGATCGCACCGCCGTCGTCGCCCCCGCCACGTTCAGCACCGCCGGAATGCCGTACTCGCGTCCGATCACGGCCGCGTGCGACAGCATGCCGCCCACCTCGGTGACCACACCTGCCACCAACCCCAGAGCGGGCGTCCAGCCCGGATCGGTGAACCGGGTGACGAGGATGTCACCCTCGCGCAGCTGGTCGATGTGGTCGAGCGAGGTGATCACGCGGGCCGTGCCCTCGGCCACGCCCGGACTGCACCCCAGGCCGGACAGGTCGCCGTCACCCACCGTGCGCACCGCCGCGACGGTCACCCCGCCGCCGAGTTCGTGCGGCGGCGTCAGATCGCGGTAGCCGGCGTACATCGCCCGCCGGTAGGCGATCTCGGGCGCGAGGTCGAAGGCGGCCACCCGGCCCGCCACCAGATCGGTCAACTCGTGGATGGTCAACTGGAACGCGTCGCCGGCGTCGCCGAGCACGCCTGCGGCGGCCAGCCGCGTACCGGCTTCCACCACGTATGCGCGGACCACGGCGTAGCACTGCGAGGAGAATTCGCGCATCCGCTCGCGGGCGACCAGATAACGCCGCATCCGCTCGATCTGCTTGTCCAGTGCCTTGGCGTACCGCACCCGCGTCGTCGGCCGGGCGCGGACCCGGGCACGCACCGCCGCGAGCTCGGACTCGTAGCGTTTGCGCTGGTCCACCAGGGTGGTCGCGGGATCGGCCGGCACGGTGCCGTAGTCGAGCATCACCGCGATCATCGTTCGCACGCGCTGCGGGTCCTCCGACCAGCGCGGGCAGGTCAGGTCGAGTTCGGCGTCGGCGTGGAAGCCTTGCTCGTCGAGGAAAGCCGCGAGCGCCTCGTCCCATGCCGGGCCGTCGAGCCCGGATTCCCGTGCCACTCGGTGCAATTCGACGATGCCGCGTTGCAGCGCCATGTGGCTGATCTCGGCGAGCCCGCCCATGAGGGCGATGGCCGAGGTGGTGGCGCCGGTGGCCGCGTCCACTTTGTCCAGCAGCTGTTTGAAATCGGTTTGCAGGCTGGAGTTGTGGTAAATGGTGGTGAAGTAGGTGCGCTCGGTGGCGGCGTGCACGGTGAGCAGGCAGTCGGCCAGGTCGGCAGCGAAGGTCGCCTCGTCGGTGTGCGGAAGCGCGCGTACCCGTTCGCGCCAGGCCTCGTACTTGGTGGGCCAGCTCGCGGCGAACGCGTCTACCGCCTCGAGCTGCTTTCGGTAGCTGCGCTGTACGGCCAGGGCGACGGGCAGCGCGCGGGCAATCGTCAACGGCGTGTTCGGAGTGCGAATCGGTCCCTGCGGGCCATATTCGTTGAGAACGCCGAGATCATCGTCGAAATGCTGCTCGTCGAAGCCGGGAATGCGCCGGAAGCACTGCTTCACCGCGCTCACGTTCCAGTAGGCCCGGCCGTAGTACATCGCCATCCAGTCCGGCTCGTTCCCCGGCTCGGCCAGCCCGAGCCCCTCGAAGAACCGCTGCATCGAGTACTGGAAGGCGTTGTCGTACAACGAGAACATCATCGGTGTGCACACCCGTGCCGAGACGCCGCCGTCCCGCAGATCCGCATCGGAGAACTGGTCGATGTCGGTGCGCCAGCTGATCGCGGTGACCGCGCGTGACTGCAGCAGCCACAGTGCGCCGTCGCCGTCGATCGCCCACTCGATGTCCTGCGGTCGATGCCGGCGCGCCTGCACGGTGAGCAGCAGCGCGGCCAGCGCCGCGGTGTCGGCGGCGTCCAGGTGGACGTCCTCGTGCCCCGCGTCGCGCGACACCACGCCTCCGTCGGACAGCCGCAGGGTGTAGCGAGTGGGCGCGACCTGTCCGGAGACCAGTCGCTCGCCCACGCCGTGGCAGGTCTCCACCACCGCGTGCTCCTCGATGCCCGAAAGGGCATCGATACTGAAGCCCACACCGGCACATCGCGCTTCGACCATGCGCTGCACCAGGACGGCGACCGTCGCGTCCGCCTCGGCCATACCGCGCCGAGACAGATAGGCCCGCACCCGTTCATTGCGCACCGACGCCCGGCACTGTTCGATGTGTGTGCGAAGCACGGCCGCGTCGGTGATGTCCAAGTAGGACTCGTACTGTCCCGCGAAACTGGCGTCGTCGAGATCCTCGAGCACGCCACTGGAGCGCGCGGCCACCGGGAATCCGCCGATCGCGCGCACCCACCCGGTCAGTTCGTCGTCGGAGACGGCGTCCAAGTCCAGGTCGGCGGGGATGACGAAGCCAGGTGGGACGGCGAATCCGTCGGACAGCAACTCGTGCAGGGTCGCGGCCTTGGCGCCCGCCCGGGACGGGGTGAAGTCGGCCGCACCGAGGAACATCGGTGCGGGACCGGACACGGTGGTGGGGGTGATCACGGTGGTGGCTCCTGTCGGCAACAGAACGGGGCGAACGTCGTGGCGGGCGGCCAGTTCCCGCGCTTCGCGTACGCCCGCGGCGGTGAGCGCGCCGTAGGACGGGCTCGCGGTGCGCGGCTCGAAGCCGAGCAGCAGTGTCTCGGCCATGCACGCGTACACGATCCCGGCGGGCAGTCCGGTCTCCGGAAAGGGCGGGGTCTGGCCGAGCGGCAGCGCCATGCGGCCGCCGTCGACCAGGGTGACGTGCGGTTGCTCGGCTACCGCCGGGTCCACATCGCCGGGCACGGCCAGATCGCAGATCAGCAGGCGGTGATCGGTGGCGAGATGCTCGGTCGTGACCAGTGGCGCGGCCGCGTTGGTCGCGGTCACCACGACACGGCAGTCGCGCAGCGCGGCGAGATCCTCGCTCACGACGACCTCGCCGGGCAGACCGGCGGCCACCCGGCGCAGCCGTGTTCCGCCGCCGGGCCTGCCCACCAGGACCAGTGAATCAGCCAGCGGTGCAAGGAGTTCGGCCATGACCGCGCCGATGTTGCCGAGCGCTCCGAGGACGCCGACCCGCCGCTGTCCTGGCGGGAGGGCGGCCAGTTCGGCATGCAGTACCGCATAGGCACAGGCCGCCGTGAGCGAATTGCCGGAGGTCACGGTGACGGTGTCCTCCGCCACCTCGCGCGCGGCGTCGGTGACGATCGACGTATAGCCGCCCAGACCGATCACTCGGGCTCCGGCTGCTATCGCCTGTTCGACCGCGAGCCACACCAGATCCCGCACGTAGGTGCGCTCACCGGCGCGCTGGTGCGCGACGATCTGCTCGGCCGTCAGCGGTACCGCGATCAGCAGCATCTCGACCTCGGCGCCGGTCGGGGAGGTGACCGTCTGCCTGGTCAGTTCGAAGGGATCGGCCACCGCGCGCAGACGCTCGAAGAGCGCGGCGAACTGCGCGTCGGTCCATTCCGCCAACTCGGGGGCGAGGCGGCGCAGATCCGCGGTTTCGGGCAGATTTGCCAGGAAAGCCACCCGGATCGGTTTGCGCCGGTCCCGTGCCGGTGCGGCGTAGTCGCGCCGCGGCAGCGGCGCGCGGTCCATGGCCATGGTTTCGGTGGTGACCGGTGCGGCCAAGTGCGCCAGCAGCCGGGCGTACTGGCCGCGGTGCAGCAGCGCGGCGACGTCGTCCAGCGCCGCGGCCAGCCGGGCGAGGTCGCTGTCTCTGACGAAGGCCGAGGGCTGAACGCGCAGCGTGGTCGGCGCCGACAGCGTCGGCAGCATGCGGATCGCGTGCCGGTGCAACAGGTATCCGGCCACCACGTAGCCGAAGAGGTCGGGCGCGCAGATCTCGCGCACCAGCGCGGATTCCGGCTCCGGCAGCCGCACCTGGACTCCTTGGAGAAGGCCGCGCCCTCGCACGGTCACGATCTCCTTCGGCCAGCGGCGCGCCACCGCGTCCAGTCGCGACCGGAGCCGCGACCCCGCGTCGCTGATCCGGATCTGGTTGTCGCGCAACAGGTCCAGTGCGGCGTCCGCGACCGTCGCGGACAGCTCGTCGTCGGCGAAGGTGGAGGTGTGATAGCGCCCGAAGTCGGCGACCGAGTGCCGCCGGTCGACCAGCAGCGCGGCGATCTTGACCAGTCCGCCGCCGAGCGATTTCGACATCAGGTAGTAGTCCGCGCGCACCCCGGACGGCGACGACGCCAGGAACGTGCCGGTGCGCCCCATGCCGCACTGGATCTCGTCGAAGACCAATGCCGCCGCGTGCCGGTCCGCCAGTTCGCGCAGGGCCAGCAGGGTCTCGGCGGGGACCTCGCGCACGCCGCCTTCGCCCTGTACGGGCTCGGCGAACACCGCGGCGACGGGCGACAGACGCCGCCAGGTGCACACAGGCGTTCCGGCGGCGTCGAAGCCGATGACGCCCACCGCGCACAGCTCGTCCGCGAATGCGCCGGCGACCTCGTCCGGCATCCAGGTATCGAGTCTGCGCCGCTCCGGGCCGGGCACCACCAAGTCGGCTGGCGTGTCGGCCTGTTCGGTGAGCGCGAAGGCCCCGGCGCTCTTGCCGTGGAACGCGCCCGCCAGCGAGACGAACACCGGCCCGCGTTCGCGCAGCAGCGCGATGTGCTCCAGCGTCTCGGTGAGTACCGCCGCGGCCGTCCGCGGCTCGGCGTCGCCGGCGGGCGCGGACGGGCGCACGTCGTGCAGGCCGTCGCGGCGCAGCCGGCGCAGCGTGCGCCGTATCTCGGCGTCCAATTCGGACAGGGCGCGCGCGTGTGCGACCGCGGCGTGCCTGATCGCCGCTTCGACCGCATCCGCCCCGGTGGATCCGAAGGTGACGACGTACTCCCGGCCGGTGCTCGCGCCGACCGACTCGGACAGCCGCCGCGCCAGCCGCGCCGCGCCCGGCCGGACACTGCCCTGCGCCACGAAGGGCACCTGCTGATTCAGCAGCGCCGTCGCCGCTCGCACCAGCGCTGGATGGTTGTGCCCGAACAGCGCGGCGCCGAACCCGCCGACCAGGTCGAGGACCCGCGTGCCGTCGGCGCGGACGAGGTGGTCGCCTTCCGCGGCGGTATACACCATGTCCAGGTGGCAGGCCCGCAGCAACTGGGCCAGGCCGGGCCGGTTGTACTCGGCGAAATCGGTGAAGAGCTCGGATGTGGCGGGCGACGCTTGTTCGTGCCGCCCGGGATGCACCGTCACGCTCGCGCTCCGGCCGCTGCACTTCGGGTGCGCGTCGTCTTCGCCGTCACACAGTCGATCACATCGCGCGTGGTATGCAGCGTCGCGGCCTCCTCGTCGGAGATCGCGATCCCGAACTCGCGCTCCAGCTCGATCACCAACTCCACCGACCGAACGGAATCCAAGCCATAATCCAGCAATGGCGTGTCCATATCTATTTCGGCCACGTGCAAACCGCGTGAGAACAACGCGTTCACCCGTTCGTCAACGGTCTCGGATACATTCATCGAGCGTCTCCCCCCACCGCGCCGCATGCTTTTTCCGACGTGCGCGATATATGGGTACCTCGACGCTCCTTCGACTGTTCCGAACCGGATCTCCACAGTTCAGCGCAGGGTTCGACACCCGCAGAGTCCGCGATCACATGCCCTCCGATATCCGCGAACGGGACTGCCGTATCCGCTGTCCCGTCATACCGCGCGAGGGTGCAGCCGCACCGCAACGCGTTCTCACATCTGTACACCCGCACTATGCGAGCTGCAATGCGAAACGCGGTGCGGCGCAGCCTGTTTCCAGCGGTTGCAACTATTTGGCTAATTTCTTCCGATTTGGTTTCCGAAACAAACGAAAATACAGCCGGCACCAGGAGTGGACGAGCACTGTCTCAGGCAATTTGAGAGCGGGTTGGATGGGTCGCCAAAGGAATCAGCTGTTACCGTGCGGTACAGAAATGTTGCCATTTGTGGAGAATTTGCTGTTCATGCCCCATTCATCGGGCGGACAAGTAGCGATCAATACCGACCAATAGGTATTTTCGTCTTTAATTCGCCTCTAGCGCACTCCCTCGAGAATATGAAGTCACATAACCGCCTCCTTACGCCCGCACCGGGCCTGTCCGTTCACTCGAAGGACCAGCTAACTTCTCGGGGCGCAGGCGTGTGTGACGGCTTTCATTACCGGGCCGCAGTATGCGGAATTGCTGTGACTGGCCACAACCGCGCATCGACCTGTCTTACATCGACGCACAAGCGAGCATGGTTCAGTTTCCGTACTGCTCGGTTTCTGGTCGTTCGATGAGCAGGACGTGGGCGCGAGTCTCCGCGACGGGTCGGTGCCGAACTCCTTTGGGAACGACGAAGATGTCCCCGGCCGCGAGGGTGACGGGTGCGCGGCCTTCTAGCTCGATGCGGAAGGAGCCGTCCCAGCACAGGAACAGTTCGTCTTCGTCGTGGTGGTGCCAGGGGAACTCGCCCTCGATCCGGGCGGCGCGCACGACGGTGTCGTTGACCTGTGCCAGCTCGCGTTGCTGGAACGGCCCCGGCAAGGTGGCGATGGTGTCGGAGATGGAGACGGCTCGGCCGGACGAGGTGGTCACTTCTTCGCTCATGTGAGTCATGGTGGTCGGCTCGGGTTGGTGCGCCCAGGTCCAATCCGGCAAAATTGGTTTGCTGATGGAGCCAATTGAGGTAATGCATCGTCTCGGTCGTTGGTCGACGGGGCGCGGTCCGTTGTATCTGCTGCTGGCGGCACGGCTGCGGCAGTTGATCGACACGGGAGAGCTCCCGCCGGGAACCGGGTTGCCGCCGGATCGGGTTTTCGCGCGGATTCTCGCCGTCGGACGCAGTACGGTGGTCGCTGCCTACGGGCTGCTGGAAGGGGAAGGGCGGATCGCGCGGCGCCGAGGCAGCGGAACTCGCGTCGCGGGTGGTGCGCCGCCGGCGGCGCCGAAGACCACCAGTGCGCCCATGTTCCTGCATCTGCTGGAGCCGGATCCCGCGGTGATCTCGGTGGCTTGTGCCGCGCCCAGCGCACCACCCCCGGAAGTGACCGCGGCTTTCGCCGCGATACTGCCCGAATTGGCATCGATGACCGCTGACATCGGCTATCACCCTGCCGGTTGTTCGATACTCCGCGAGGCCATCGCCCAGCGCTATACCCGGCTGGGGGCGCCGACGCATGCCGATCGGATTCTCGTCACCAATGGCGGTCAGCAAGCGCTGTCGCTGTTGGCTCGCGCGTTCGTCGCCCCT
Organism: Nocardia sp. NPDC051787; assembly: GCF_040681325.1. Taxonomy (NCBI): domain Bacteria; kingdom Bacillati; phylum Actinomycetota; class Actinomycetes; order Mycobacteriales; family Nocardiaceae; genus Nocardia; species Nocardia sp. NPDC051787. The sequence continues at coordinate 72,941 of NZ_JBFAYO010000025.1, read as the reverse complement.
GGTGATCGGGTTCTGCTCGAGACTCCCACTTATCCGGGTGCGCTCGAGGCATTCCGCGAACACGCGGCAGTCTTGGCTGCCCTGCCGGTCGGGTTCACCGGGTTCGAGGCGGCCGTCCGAGCGCACCGTCCAGCCTTCGGCTACCTGACTCCCACGTTCCAGAACCCCACCGGCGCGGTCCTTTCCCGGCTGGTCCGACGCAGAATCGCCGAAGTGGCCGCTGCCGCGGATGTCCCGCTGATCGCCGACGAGGTGCTCGCTGAGCTCGGGTTCCCGGACGAGGTGATGCCGCCGTTCGCGGCCGACTCGGACGATGTCATCTCCATCGGCTCGTTGAGCAAGAGCATCTGGGGCGGTTTGCGCATCGGCTGGATCCGCGCACCGATCCCGGTCATCGAACGCCTCACCCGGCTGCGGGCGGTGCATGACCTCGGAGGAAACCTACCGGCCCAGCTCGCCGCGGCCCGGCTGGTCCCACAGTTGGATCTACTCTGCGCGAACCATGCGGCACAACGGCAGTCATGCCACGACACGCTCCTGGGCGCGCTGGCCGCACACCTCCCCGACTGGACGGTGTCGGCTGTCCGTGGTGGCCAGACACTGTGGGTCCGGCTGCCTTACGGCGACGGCAACTCGTTCGCCCAGACCGCACTCCGCCACGGTGTCGCCGTGCTCGCGGGCAACGGTCTCGACGTAGGGGACGGCAGCGGCGAATACATACGCCTGCACTTCCGCCACTCGGAAAGCACTCTCACAGCAGCCGTCGCGCGGCTCGCCACCGCCTGGGACAACTACCGCCCACCCGCGCAACCAGCGACGGCGCCGCCGCCGCTGGCTATCTGACCGACGGCTTGCCAGGGGTGTTTCAGCGCTCGACAGGGTCATTCCTGGTTCGTCGGTCCGCCGTCCATGCCGGACAGCGTCAACGGGATCGGCGCACCGGTTCGATCGGGGCGGTAGACGCAGCGGGTGCGGGTATAGATCGTAGGCATGCATTCGTTGCAGTGGACGCAGGCCGACTGAGTGGTGGCGTCGGATCGGATGCGGTGCAGGAGGTTCGGTTCCCGCAGCAGCGCCCGGCCCATCGCGACGAAGTCGAATCCTTCGGTCATAGCCTGCTGCATGGTGCCGAGGTTCGTGATGCCCCCCAACAGGATCAGTGGCATCGACAGCTCCCGGCGGAAGTGGCGTGCCCGCTCGAGCAGATACCCGTCCTGATAGGGGTACTCCTTCAGGAAGGCCCGGCCGACCAGGCGGAAACCCCAGCGCGCCGGTACGGGAAGGACATTCGCGAATTCTCTGCGGGGAGCCTGGCCGTGGAACAACAACATCGGGTTGAGCAGTGAGCTTCCAGCGGTCAGTTCCAGCGCGTCGAGGGTGCCGTCCGCCTCCAACCACGCCGCCACTTGCAGCGACTCCGGCACCGTCAGTCCGCCCGGCACACCGTCTTCCATGTTGAGTTTCGCGGTCACCGCGAGCCGGCCATCCACGGCTTCCCGTACCGCACAGGCGATTTCGCGCGCCAGCCGGGCGCGATTGACCGTGGAGCCACCGTACCCGTCGTTGCGCCGGTTCAACCTCGGGCTCAGAAAGGAGCTCACCAGGTAGTTGTGCCCGAAATGGATTTCCACCGCGTCGAAGCCCGCTTGCTCGGCCAGCTTCGCCGCGTTCGCGTGCGCGGCGATGACCTCGCGGATGTCATCCTCGTCGGGCACCTTCATGAAGCGCATCGTGAGGGGGCTGATCATCCTGCTGGGAGCGAGCGCGGGAAAGCCGTTGGATCTCGCGTTGGCGACCGGGCCGGCATGCCCGATCTGCGCGCTCGCCGCGGCACCCTCGGCATGGACGGCGTCGGTCAACTCGCGCAATCCCGGCACCGCCTCCGGGCGCATCCAGATCTGATGCCGGTCGGTTCGTCCACCCGGAGCGACGGCGCAGTAGGCGACCGTCGTCATTCCGACCCCGCCCGCCGCGGTCTCCCGGTGGAACTCGACCAGATCCTCCGTGACCAGTGCGTCAGGGGTACGGCCCTCGAATGTCGCCGCCTTGATCACCCTGTTGCGCAATGTGACCGGCCCCAATTCCGCCGGTGCGAATATCTCGTTCAATTCCGCTCTCCTTTGCCTGCGGTCAGCCCGGCGACAACGAAGTCACGCAAGGATGCCACCGCCTCATCCGACATCTCCCGCCCGTTGGTTCCAGCGCCGCCGAATCGCGTGATGATCAAGTCGAAGGCCAACTTCCAGCGCCGTCGGCTCTCCTGCTCATCGACCTCTGGCAGCAGAGCAACCCACGAGTCCATCCGGAACCACGGCTGACGCCACTGCGTCACATGCCGCCCCAGGACGAACTGGGCCAGCAAACGCAGATGCAACCGGCCCACCGGATCGGCGGCCAACTCGACGAAGGGCTCGATGACGGCATCGACGACCTCGGCAACCGACACGTGCTCGGCGGTCACGGTCTTCAGCCGATTCGCCCACCGCGGCCCCAACCGGTCCTCGAGCAACGCCGCGACCAGTGCGTCCTTCGACCCGAAGTGGTAGTGCACGGCGGCCGGATTCGCCCCGGCCTCGGCGCAGATGCTCCGCACCGACACGTCGTCGTATCGGCCGGTCAGCAACAGTCGTTCAGCGGCGGCAAGCAGCCGCTCGCGGGTGCTCGCCGCGGTGGTGGCCTGGTCGGTCATGCCACCCAGTGAAGCACGGTTCAAACAACGTTTCAATCATTGATTGAACGGTGGGAAACGGACCAGGGGACGACCGTCTCTTCCGGTCTTGATGACGTGGCCGGCGATCTCCACGTCCTTGAATGCGCTGACGGCGGGATCCCAGGCCCGCGCCGAGCGGGGAAGCCGCCGATGCCGCCGGGCTCAGCGCCCTCGCACGCCGAGAACCGCGAGTTGAACCCGGTTGGATGCACCGGTTTTGGTCATCAGGTTGGTGATGTGGGTCTTCACCGTGGTGACACCGAGATGCAGTCGCTCGGCGATCTCCGCGTTGCCGAGGCCATCGGCGACCAGTGCGAGTACCTGCGTCTCCCGAGGAGTCAGTCCCTGCGGCGCGTGCTGGTCCGGATGCTCCGGTGCGGCGGACGTGTGATGTGCCAAGGCCGAATCGACGACGCGGCGCAGGACCTCGGGCGAGAACGGGTGGTCACCGGCTGCGGCGCGGTGGATGCCGTGCAGCAGTTCCGCCGGTGCGGCGTCTTTGACCAGGAAACCGCAGACGCCCGCGGCAAGGGCCGGATAGAGGTGATCGTCGTCGTCGAAGGTGGTCAGTGCGAGGACTTTGGTGGCGGGGTGGGCCGCGAGAATGGCCGCGGTGGCCCGGATTCCGTCCATCCCCGGCATGCGCAGGTCCATGAGGACGACATCGGGGCACAGTTGTTCGGCGAGGCGGATGGCGTCCGCACCCGCGGCGGCCTCACCCACCACCTCGAGTTCATCGTCGGTCTGACAGAGCATGCGCAAACCCGCGCGGACGAGCTGCTGGTCGTCGACGAGCAGGACCCGAACCGTCACGAGACCACCTGGCCGCGCAGAGGCAGACACACGGCGAGCAGCCAGCCGGGGCCGGAAGGCCCGGCGGTCAGCTCGGCCCCGGGGACGACCGCAAGGCGAAACCCGGTGTGGCCCGCGACGATATCGATCCTTCGACTCTGCGGGGGCAGTTGTCGTATCGACGTGCGCTCGAGGTGTTCGAACACCACACTGCAGACTTCACGCGCGGGTCTTTTACCCTGCATCAATTGCGGCACAGCCGGTTGACCCATGCCGCCGAGGATGGGGCTTCGACACCGATGCTGATGCGGATGAGCGGGCACACCTCGGTGCGGTCGCTGGCCCGGTATGCGCGCCCGTCGGCGGAGGCGCTGATGCGCTGGCAGGCGCAGACCGATCCCGCCGCCCGGCGGGCAGCGCCGAGGAGGTGAAGGGGTCGGTGAACGGTGTCGTGCAGCGTCACCACGTCGAACGTCACGCTCACCGTGCGATCGGTTTCCAGGATGGGGCCGGGCTGTCGCACACGGCAAGGCGGGCAGGAGGCGTCGGTTCGGTAGTGGCCGGCCACCACCATAGAGATGCCCTGCTTTCTGCGTTGATTTGTGTCCTGAGAACAACAGTCATCGCAGGTAGCAGGGCATCTCTAGGGTGGATCCAGGCTCAGTGGGCCATCACGGGCTCGCCCTCGGACGGCTCCAGAGCCCGATTCGGAATCAGGAACGCCGCGATCACCGCACCGGCCACGAAGAACCCGGAGCCCCACGCCAGGGTGGCCGTGTAGCCCTCGACCCCGGCCTGCGCCGCGGCCAGCGCGCTGGGCTTGTGCGAAGTCAGGTAGTCGGTCGCGGCCGACGAGGCGACGGTGGTCAGTAGCGCCGTACTGATCGAGCCGCCGATTTGCTGACCGGTGTTGATCAGCGCCGAGGCGACGCCCGTGTCATCGCGGTGCAGGCCTGAGGTCGCCCCCTGGAACGCGGTGGTCATCACCCCGCCGATGCCGAGACCCAGCAGGATCATGCCGGGCATGATGTGGGTGGCGTAGGTGCTGTCCAACTCGAGCCGGGTCAGCAGGGCCATACCGGCTGCGGCGACCAGGAAGCCGGCGCTGACGACGATCTTCGGGCCGACCCTGGGCAGCACCAGCGAAGGCATCGTGGTCGACGAAACGACGACGCCTGCGACCATCGGCAGGAACGCCAGACCGGTCTTGATCGGCGAGTAGCCGAGGCTGGCCGCAAAGTAGTAGGTCAGGAACAGGAAGATCGAGAACATCCCCATGCCCAGGACGAACACCGCTATGAACGAACCACCGCGGGTCCGGTCCAGCACGAGGCGCAGCGGCAGCAGCGGATGCGCGACCCTGGACTCCAGCCAGACGAACACCGTGAGCAGCACCACGCCGCCGGCCAGGAAGCCGAGGGTGACAGGGTTGGTCCAGCTGGTGGACTCGACGTGCGCGAACCCGTAGACGATGGCGAACAGCGCGGCGCTCACCACGACGATGCCCGGAATGTCGAGTTTGGGCTTCTTGGTGATCACGGGCTTGGCCAGCAGCAGCACTGCACCGATCAGGGCTGGTGCCGCGAAGGCGACGTTCACGTACATCACCCAGCGCCACGACGCCCATTCGGTGAGCATGCCGCCGAGCAGCAGCCCGATCGCGCCGCCCGCACCACCCAACGCACTGAAGATGCCGAAGGCCTTCGCCCTTTCCGACGGTTCGGTGAAGGTCACGCTGAGCAGTGAGAGTGCCGCGGGCGCGAGCACTGCAGCGAAGAGGCCTTGGGCCACACGTGCCGCGACGAGGATCTCGAAGCTGGAGGCCGCGCCGCCAAGAATGGATGCGGCCCCGAAACCTGCCAAGCCGATCACGAAGAGGGTGCGTCGGCCCAACAGGTCACCGAGCCGGCCGCCGAGCAGCAGCAGGCTGCCGAACGCCAGGGCGTAACCGGTGATGACCCACTGCCGGCTGCCGTCGCTGAAGCCGAGGTCTTGCTGCGCCTCGGGCAGCGCGATGTTCACGACGGTCGCATCGAGCATGATCATGAGCTGTGCGATGCCTAGCACGACCAGCACCCACCAGCGCACGGCATGTGAGCCGCGAAGGCCCGAGTCTTTCTTTCCGGAAGCGGGCGCCCCGCGGTCGATGGTGGTACTCATCTGTCTCCTTGGTTGCTGGGCATGACTTGAAACCGGCTGGAAACAGATCGGTTTCTAGTCGGCGAGGGTGAGGCGAGCGGGTGACGGGCTGAGAGCTCAGGACTTCAAGATCGTCCTGTGGCCCCTTTCGGGCTTACCTCGGCGATCCCTGGAGGGCCGCGTCGGTGTCCGCGATGGCCAGCATCTTGTTGATTTCGGCGCCGGCCAGTGCACCGGCCGCCGCGGAGGCCCCGACCTGGGCGACCGGATCGGTGGCGTTGCCGGCCACCCACACACCCGGCACCTCGGTGGTGCCGGCCGTGCCGGAGGCGAAACCGCGGGCCATGTTCGGCAGGTCCTGCACCGGCAGGCCCAAACCTTCCAGGCCCTGGGTGCGGGCCTGCATCTGCGGGCCGACCGCGAGGACGCGGCGGGCAACGACCTGGCCATCGGCCAGGCGCACCCCGGCGAGGTCACCGTCCTGATCGTTGACGACCTCGGTGACCGGGGTGTCGATGACGCGGATGCCGCGGGCGGCGAAACGGGCGCGGCTGTCCTCGTCCAGGTCGGTGCCGTGGGTGAAGTAGGTCAGGTCCTCGGTCAGCTGACGGAACAGCAACGCGTGGCCGATGGAGGCCGGGCCGGTGGCGAAGACACCGATGGGCTCATCGCGCACCTCCCAGCCGTGGCAGAACGGGCAGTGCACCACACTGTGCCCCCAGTGCTCGGCGAGCCCGGGCACCTCCGGCAGCACATCCGTGAGGCCGGTGGCCACCAGGATGCGGCGAGCGGTGATGCTGCGGCCGTCGGCCAGGGTGACGGTGAACCGCAGGTCCCCGTCCGCCGACGGAGCGGCAGACTCGGCCGAGACCACCTCGCCGTGAACGACGCGTCCGCCGTACTGGCGCACCTGCTCCCGGCCCCGTCGAAGGATCTCGGACGGCGGGATGCCGTCGAAGACGATGAAGCCGTGCACGGCCTCCGCGGGCGCGTTGCGCGGGGAGCCGCTGTCGATCACGACGACCGAGCGGCGGGAACGGGCGAGGATCAGTGCACCGTTCAGCCCCGCGGCGCCCCCGCCGATCACCACCGCATCAACGGTCCCCTCGGCCAGCGCGTCGCTCGCGGAGTCCTCGCCGAAGGGCGGTCGCCGGGTCACCTGTGTCATGAGTTCAACCTCCAAGCCGTCTTCGCGGCATCACGGTCCTGCAAGCCCGGACCAAGCCGGTCCGGCAAGCTCAGCACGGTTGTGTACTGAACTGTCAGAAACCTATGTCGTTCTGTACTGACTTGTCAAGTACGGCAGATCGGCCATACGATCAGGCTGGTCAGGTCCAGGAAGGACGCTCGCTGTGATGGTTGGGCACGGCCGCGATGGCCGTGGCCAGAGTTGAGCCTGGGGAAGCGGAAGTCGGGGCCGACGCCGGCCGAAAACGAGCGGAGAAGAATCGTGACCGGAGTGATTCGCCTGCCAGGTAACGGAGAAGCATGAGCATCCCCGTGCCGGACGAGCTGACCCATTACTCGTCCCGTCGGCTGGGCGAGGTCGATGAGGTGGCCTGGCCGGTGTTGAGCCAACACGCCCTGGACCTGTTGCGGTCATCTGGTGAGGAACTGCACCCCGCGCCCGGCGAGTTGCTGTGGGACGCCGGTGATCCCACCGACTTGCACCTCGTGCTGACCGGTGGCGTGCTCCTCGTGGACCACCGGGAGGATCGGGTTGTCTTCGTGATCGAGGCCGGTGACTTCGTCGGCGAGCTGGGCATGTTGATGGGGCAACGCGCCGTCTTCCAGGGCGTGGCCATGGAAGACACCGCGATCCTGCGGGTTCGGGTGGAGGAACTGCGCCGGCTGGTGGAGATCTCGGGGGAGCTGAGCGATGTCCTGCTGTCCGCTTTGGACGCCCGGCGGCGCTTCCTGAGCAGGAAGGGCGAGGGCGGTCTGGTACTGGCCGGAGACGACGACCGTGACCTGCACCGCCTCCAGGACTTCGCTGAACGCAACCAGATTCCCTACCGGACGGTGCTGCGCTCGAACCCGTCGGCGTGGTCGGAGCTGGCGCAGACCTGTGCCTTGCCCGAGACCGGTACGGCCGTTGTCACGGCACAGCGCCGCGTAATGACAGCGCCTACCACGCGTGACCTGGCAACCGCGCTGGGGATCGACCTGTGGGGCATCGCCGACGATTCCCGATGTGACCTGCTGGTGGTGGGTGCCGGACCGGCGGGGCTGGCCGCTGCTGTGTACGGGGCGTCGGAGGGACTGGACGTGGTCGTCGTCGAGGACGTCGCCATCGGCGGCCAGGCCGGCAGCTCGTCACGGATCGAGAACTACCTCGGCTTCTACCGCGGCGTGTCCGGGGTTGAACTGGCACGGGCGGCGATGCTGCAGGCGGTCAAGTTCGGGACCAGGCTTCTATCACCCCGCTCAGTCACTGGGCTGTCGGAGGTGCCCGGCGGGTTTCGGGTGCGGCTCGACGACGAGTACGACATCCTCGCCTCAGCGGTGATCATCGCCAGCGGCGTGCGCTACCGGCGCCTGGACCTGCCTGGTCTGGCCGACCTGGAGGGCCGTGGCGTCTACTACGCCGCAAGCCAACTGGAGGCCAACTCGGTCTCCGGGCGGAACGCCGTCGTGGTGGGGGGCGCCAACTCCGCTGGCCAGGCGGCCCTGTTTCTCGCGCGGAACGCCGGCCACGTCCACGTCCTGATCCGCCGCGATGACCTGTGCGACACCATGTCGAACTACCTGGCGCAGCGCCTGACCCACCACGAGCGGATCACCGTGCACCCTCGCTGCGAACTGTCCGCCGTCCACGGCAGCAGCCGGCTCAGCGGGCTGACCTGGCACGACCGCGCCCGCGACCGGGACGTACGACTCGACGCGGCCGCACTGTTCCTGATGATCGGCGCGGACCCCTGCACGACCTGGCTGCACGACATCGGCGTCGACCTCGACGCCAAGGGCTTCGTGTGCACCCACGACAGCTTCGCCACCTCGATACCCGGGCTGTTCGCCGTCGGTGACGTGCGCGCAGACTCCGTCAAGCGGGTGGCATCGGCCGTCGGCGAGGGATCCGTGGTCATCTCCGCAGTCCACGCCTACCTCGCCAGCAGAAGGACCTTCTGACCCGAGCCGGTTTGATGCCGCATTCTTTCTGAGTTGGAAGGGATGCACCTCATGCCGAAGCAGTTGGATCCCGAGCTGGGGGCCCGAGCCGTCCGGCTGATGCTGTAACACCGTGCCGAGTACCAGACCAAATACCGTCGCGGTGCTGGCAGCTCTGACCGACCAGGTTGAAGGTCGCATCGCTGGTCACGGGCTGAGATCCGCCCCATCCCGCCGTCGGCAACAACGCCATGTCAGAGTCCGCCCCGCGCCGCCCATACCGGTGGTCTCGCCGCGAGGGTCGCGTGATCCGCTACTGGGCCCATGCCGCGATCCGTGCCGCGATCGCCTCGGGGGCCTCGATGTGCAGGAAGTGACCGACGTCGGGGACGACCTCCAGGGCGCGCGGGGCGGCGAACCGATGCCGGTCGTCGACCCGTGGAGGGGGGATGCAGCCGTCGTCGGCACCATGGAGCTGCAGCAGGGGCACCGTGATCGGCTGAGATAGGCGGCGCGCCGCCCCGAGCAAGCCGGGTCGCAGCATCGCCCGGTAGTACTTCATGGGCGCGGGCATGCTCGCCCGCAGGTGCTCGTGTAGCTCCGCCTGGAGAGCCGGATCGAGCGAGAGAGGCCGGGCGACCACTGACGCCATAAGCGGTCGATGAGGGCGAGATCGCGGGCGTTGGCCATCCAGCCGCTTCCCGGCAGTTAAAACCCCATGTACCAGCTCCGGCGTAGCTGAGCGAGGCGCAGCCGGCTCAGGAACGTGAGCGGGTGGGGGATTGCGAGCGTGACCGCGCGTTCGATCCGCTCCGGCGCGGTGGCGCAGGCATCGTAGGTGATGAAGGCGCCCCAGTCGTGGCCGATCAACTCCACGGCTCGCCCGGTCGGGTGACCATCGGGATCACCACCCTGCAGCGCGTGGAAGGTGCCGTGTGGCAGGTCGAAGGTGACGCGTTCGAACTCCATGCTTGTGTCCTCAGGCGCCGGGTATACGGCGAGGTCAGCCGGCCAGCCGGTTGAGCTTGCGGATTTGGTTGTCGAACGCGCGCGAGGGCACGATCCGGCGCAGGAGGCTGACGCGTCCGGCCATCGAGCCGGCGGTGTACCGGAGCTTCGGCTTGGAATCGGTGGCGGCCGCGACGATCACCTTCGCGACAACGTCCGGGTCGTCGGCGTTGCGCACGGCCGTGGCCAGCACGTCCCGGGCGACCTCCCGCTGTGCGGCGTAGACCGGCAGGGGCGAGTCGGGCGGCAGGCTGCTCGCCTCGAAACTCGTGCTCGTGTAGGCCGGCTCGACCAGCAGCATCCGGACGCCGTGCTCGCGAAGCTCGTGGTCGACCGACTCGGCGTAGCCCTCGACCGCATGCTTGGTGGCGGCGTAGGCGGCCATGAAGGGGGCGGGGATCAGACCGAGTACCGAGGAGACGTTGACCACGCGGCCACTGCCCTGGGCGCGCATGTGGGGCAGCACTGCGTTGGTCATCCGCATCAGACCGAAGACGTTGATGTCGAAGACCTTCTTGGTCTGGTTGATCGAGCTCTCCTCGCCGGCGCCGACCGCGCCCACGCCTGCGTTGTTGACCAGGACGTCGACCCGGCCGAACCGCTCGATCACCTCCTCGACCAGGGAGCGGACCGACTCGTCGCTGGCCACGTCGAGATCGAGGAACGTCACCCCGGCGAGCGGCTCGGCGTTCGCCGCGTTGCGGCTCGTGCCGACCACCGCGAAGCCGGCGTTCGCGAGGGCGCGCGCTGCCGCCCGCCCGATCCCGGAGGAGGCGCCCGTCACAAGGGCCACTGGGGAAGCTGTCTGCATGGTGGTTCCTTCGGTTGTGGGCATGTTTGTCGTGCGCTGTGCGGGGTCGCCTCAGGTCGACACGCTCCGCACCGGTCCTGCAAACCCGGACCAAGCCGGTCCGGCAAGCTCAGGATGATTGTGTACTGAACTGTCAGAAATCTACCACAGTTCTGTACTGAGTTGTCAACTACGACAGGTCGGCGCTACCTTCGGGGTATGGCAAGACCACGAAGCTTCGACCGCGACCACGTCCTGCATGCCGCCGAACGGCAGTTCCGCACCGCGGGCTACAACGGCACGAGCGTCGACGACATCAGCGCCGCCACCGGCCTGGGCCGCGGCAGCCTCTATGCCGCGTTCGACGGCAAGCACGGCGTGCTGCTGCAGGCGATGGCCGGGTACTCCGCCCGGCTGGGGCAGTTTGCGCCGCAGGCGCTCGCCGGACCGGACGAAGGCGCCCTGGAACGACTGCACAGGTTCTTGCTCCGCGCCGTCAACGGGGTGCCACTCGCCGCCGACGTACCCCCCGCCCCCGACCGGGCCGCAGCAGCCTGCTTCGCCGCCAAAATGGCCCTGGAGCTCGGCACCTCCGACCCCGAGGTGCAACGCCTGGCCAACGACTGCTTCTCCGTGCTCACGACGGCAGTGGCCGACTGTGTGCGAGCGGCGCAGCGCAACGGCGACATCGACCCCGACGCGGATCCCGACGACCTCGCGTACCTTCTGCTGACCATCATCCGCGGGACCGATGTCGTCGGCGCGTACGGCCACAGTCCCGCCCGCCTGACCTCGATTGCGGAGAGCGCGTTCGCATTGCTGCCTCGCCCGCGCCACCGCTGAGAAGGGCCCGGTAGGACTTTCGTCACACTCGACGTGCTCGTCGATGCGGTCGACGCCGTCGCCTTCCGCTGCCGCCGCCGCGCTCCGCATCGACCCCGCCCTATGACCGTCAGATCAGAAGAACCCAAGGATCGAAACCGGCCACCTACCCCATAGACCCTCGGGGTCCGTCGTGACGAACCCCTCGGCTCGCGCGAACCTAGATTGAACAGTGGTTCTCCATGCCGTCCAGGTACGCGCGGGTGATCTCGCCCTTGTGGCCGTGAAAGATGGTGCGCCCCAGGTCGTGGCGGCCCTCCTGCAGGTTGGCCTGCGCCTTGGCCTCGCGCCGGTACGGTTCGTCGTCAGCCAGGCGCAGGATGTGCAGGGTCTTGAAGATCCGCCCGTAGTGGGCGATCGCCTGCCCCAGGCTGGTCGGATTCCCGTCGCGGGAGATCATGCGCGTCACCTCATGGGCGGAGACCTCACCGCGATGCATCGACACCGCGACCCGGCACATGTCTTCCCAATGCTCGCTGATCTTGTCCAGGTCGATCCGGCCGCGCGCCGACTTGTCGAGGGGTCCGTAATCGGCGGCGGTGTCGATGCGCCACAACATGTACCCGGCCTGGGCCGACTGGCTACCGCACAGGAGATCGCGTCGTTCGCCCTCACCCTTGCCTCACCGGAACATCCGTATCTCACCGGTGCACAGCTCGTCATCGACGGCGGAAAGACCGCGCACGCGTAGGTTCGCATCGGGATCCGGCCGTCCGCGTGCCCCTACAGCCGGTTCACGGTCCGCATTTCTCGAGCATGGCTTCGTCTGCGACGATCCGGTTCAGCCATCGCCGAGCCGGACGTACCACGGGATCGCTGGCGTCATCGTCCTTGCCCATGAACCGCGCCGACGGTCCATTGCTCAGCCTCGAATCGCACCTGCGCAAGTCCCGTGCGGATGAGGAACTGCGGCGTAGTGACATGCGGTCAGCGGAACAGATCGGCGTGGTCGACCGCCCATTCGTCGAATGTGCGTGGCGGCCGCCCGATGATCTCTTGGACGCTGGGCTGCTGATCGCGCGTCCATTGCGTGAGTGCCGGGAGGTGGATCGTGTACTCCCGTAATGCGTAGAGCGTGACATCGATTGCACCGGGCGGCCAGCCATTACGGCGCCAGATTGCGCGGCTCTGGTCCTGCGTGAGTTCGACGATGTCGACGTCGCGCCGGATAGCCCTGGCGATGCTGTGGATTCGGGAGCGGGTGCTCAGTGGTGGACCTACGGCTTCGAGAATGGTGCCGGTGTACTTGTCGGTGCGTAGTGCCGCTGCCGCGACGGCGGCCAGATCGTGCTCGTGAATGAAGGGATAGTGGCCGGTCTCGGCGAACGCCTCGCGGACGACGCCCTCGCCTCGGATCGTTTCCGGCCAGTCCGAACCTGTAGCGGGATAAGTGCCCTCGATGGTGGACCCCATCACCGCGGAGGGGCGGATATGAGTCCACGCAATTCCGTAGCGTTCCACGGCCTTTTCGATCGCGAGCCAGAACCAGGTTTCCGGCGGGTATTCCGGCTCGTATTCGGGTCCATGCGAGGAGAGCACGGCGATTCGGCGCAGCCCGGCTGCCTTCGCCAGGCTCAGGACATCCTCGACCGTGGACGGGATCGCGCCGGCAAGAAATATCGCCGCCACACCGGGCAGGGCCTCGGCGCAGTCCGAAGGTGAGGTAACGGACCCGCGCAAGAGTTCGACGTCCGCCGGCCACCCTTGGTCCTGGCCCGGCTCGGCCAGCACACGCACCCTGACTCCGGCGGCCAGCAGTTGGCGTGCCAGGCTACGGCCCACGATTCCGGTCGGGCTGGCGCCTTCGCCCTTGCGCGGGCAAACGGCCGTCACCAGGTAGAGATTGTCCATTTCCGCTGCGGCACAGTCGAATTGGCGCATGACAAGATCCTCCGTCGTACTCGGCTGGAGATCTTGCGCCTGATCGGCTTCGGTGCGGCGGAACGATTGGCCGCCGCGCTGATCGCGGGATCACGGTTGCGGATCTGACCTGACCGTAGCAGCTCGCGCCATCGAGTGCGCATCCACGCTACTGCCGCTGGAGCCCGGGACGGCGCGGTAGCCGACCGTGCTGTGCAAGCACCGCCTGGATCGAATGGGCCACGGATCGGACCGGCCCGACGGCGCGCCCCCGTCATTCTCCGCCGTGGCGGTTGTCGGTGAGCGTCAGCGGTGGGACGTATCGACTCACCAGCGTGCGATGCCACCAGGCTCGGGTGTGCAGCAGTTCCCGGGGCGTGGTGAAGCGGTACTCGTACAGTTGCGCGCGCACGTAGCGTGGCGGGGACTCGGGGAAGGGGTTGCACCGCAGCAGGCGCACGGTAGCCCGATCGTTTTCCAGCAGTCGCACCAGGAACGGGCCGAGCCAGTCCCGCGCATAATGCGGTGAGAAGGCGGCGAACCACATGAGCCAGTCCAGGCGCAGATGGTATGGGGCCCATTGCCGCGGGAGGCGGCGCAGGTTGCCGGGCTTTCCTTTGAACTCGTATTCCTTCCACTCGGTCTGTTCGGTGATCGCCGGGTCCTCGGTTCCTTCGATCACCACCTCGAAGCGGATCCGGCCCACGGTGCCGAAGGCGCCGTAGGTGTTGACCAGGTGATACGGGTTGAATGACCGATTCATGAGCTGGTGACTGGAGATCATGTTGCGCACGGGCCAGTAGCTCAGGAACACCACCAGCACCGTGAACGCGATAACCAGGCCCGCGAACCATGGCGGTGCTCCCGGCAGGGAGGGCGAGGTGGGCACCGGCAGCGCGACTGCCGCCGCCGACTGAGTGATCGCGCTACCAGCGAGGATGATCGTCAGCCAATTCAGCCACGCGAAGTTTCCGGACAGCACCAGCCATATCTGGGTGACCAGGATGATGGCCGCGGCAATGCTCGCTACCGGCTGCGGAGCGAACAAGCCGAAAGGCACGACGAGTTGAGCGACATGGTTGGCCGCGACCTCGACTCGATGCAACGGCTTGGGCAGGTGATGAAAGAACCAGCTCAGCGGCCCTGGCATCGGCTGCGTCTCGTGGTGATAGTACAGGCAGGTGAGATCACGCCAGCAGCGGTCGCCGCGCAGCTTGATCAGGCCGGCGCCGAACTCGACGCGGAACAGCAGCCAGCGCGCCGCCCACAGCACCAGCACCGGCGGCGCGGTGCGGTCGTTGCCGAGGAATATCGCCAGGAAGCCGACCTCCAGCAGCAGGGACTCCCAGCCGAACGAATACCACGCCTGCCCCACGTTGACGATCGACAAGTAGAGGACCCACAGCATCAGCCACAGCAGCATCGCGGCCCACAACGGCACCAGATCGGCCAGGCCGGCGACCATCGCGGCGGACAGCGCGGCACCGATCCAGCAGACCACGGCGAAGAATCGGTCGGAATAGCGCACATGAAAGATGCTCGGCAGCTCCCGGATGGACCGCCGCGCCAGCAATCGCGGCACCGGCAGCATCCCGTGTTCGCCGATCAGCGCCCGGAACTGCTTTGCGGCTGCGATGAAGGCGATCAGATAGATGGCTGCGGCACCGCGCGTCAGTACCTGCCTGCCCAACCAGTATTCGGGTGCGGTGAACCATTCCATGCCCGCAACTCCTCGGACCGCGGACGTTCGTAACCCACCTCCGCCTACCTTAACCTGTCAGCGCGCCTCCCGAGGGCGGATGCCGGAAGGTCATCTACATGGGGTACAAACTGTGCTTGCGGGGGTTGTATTCGGTGGCCGCCTTCTTGTCCCGCAGCGGCTGGGCACCGTCGCCTCGATGATCGCGCGGAAGACCCGTCCCCCGCGGACGATGACGCCGTTGCGCTCCTCCTCGACACCGAGAAGCACGCCAGGGGTGTCCACGACGAACGAGCGGCAGGCCGAAGGCGTTGCACAGCCGGATGAAATGCGTTGCCTTGTCGGAGCATTTCGCGTCGACCGCTCCACCGAGGGCGAGCGGCCGGTTGGCGACGACGCCGACACTGCGTCCGTAGACCATTCGGGGGTGTCGGCGATGCCTGGAAGGATTCAGCGTATGAGTGCCACTGGGGACGATGCCCGCGCCTTTGCTCTGTCACTGCCGGAAACATCCGAACAGTTCACTTGGGGGATGCCGACTTTCCGGGTCGCGGGTAAGTTGTTCCTCACGCTTCCGGAGGCCGAGACTTCGATGGCGGTCCGCTGCCCCATCGCCGACCGCGCCGAACTCGTCGTCGCCGAACCGGACAAGTTCTGGATCGCCGCGCACGAAGGCAACAACGCCTGGGTCCGCGTGCGTCTCGCCGCGCTGGACGACCGGGACGAACTGGAAGCCATCGTCCTCGATTCCTGGCGGCAAGCCGCCCCTCGACATCTGGTCGACGACGCGGGGTGAGTGCCGCGCGGCGTCAGCGCGCGCGGCGGCGGCGAGGGCGGGCAGCGAGCTTCAGGCCGAACAGCAGATCGGTATTGCGAACCGGGGTTGGTTGTTCGGACATGCGGAGCAGTCCGGCTTGTCGTATCCAGCTGTGGTGCCAGTGGTACAAGTCCGGGAGGGTCACTTCGCATGCCGCGGCGATTTTGCGCAGACGGAAGCCCGCTCCACCAACCGCGCCGGCGAACAGTTTGCTGTTGGATGTGTCGTGCGCTTCCCGATGGATACGGGCATCGTAGAGCAGCGGGCGCGCCAACGGTGGTATCGCCCATACATACAGGTCGGGAGCGTGTGCGTAACCGATCGGGCCGTTGAAGATCAGCGCGTCCGCGGTGAGGGCGACGCAAGGAATCGCGTTGAGTTCCATTGCGGTAGCGCCGGTGAACAACGCGGTGGCGAGCGCGGCGGCGTCCACGGGATTGTCGGTCCTGGTACGAATACGGGTGATGATCTCGTGATCGATGGGGATCGTGGTCAGCCCCGGCCCGACCGAGTACGCGAGATCCGGCGGCAGATCCAGGCGCAGACCGTGCAGCAGGAACGCGGCTTGCGCGCCGCGCAGACGAGTGATGGTGTGTCCGCGGCTGGGACTGTCGGCGACGAGACCGCCGAGGAACCGGTACAGGCTCAGGATGTCGTTCCACTCGTCGACCAAGCCGCCGCCGGAACCCTGATGGGGGCGAGACGGCAGTGGGAGGCGCGGTCGCAGGACCGTCAGCATGTGCGCGGCGAGACCGGCGCCGAGTGGGTCGGCCCACCTGCGTTCGTGCTGATCGAGGTCGTGGTGACACGGCTGCCCGCTGTGCTCGGCCAGCCACCCGCAGGTCGCTCTGATTCCTTGGGTGTACACGGCGTCGACGCGCGCGAATTCGTCGGACGGCAGGCTCCGGTAGGCGTCCGCTCGAAACGTGGTGACGTCTCCGTCGGAGATCTGCGGCAACTGCTCGTCGGCCGCCTCGGGAAAGGTGACCATGCGTGATGGCCGGGCTCTGAGCTGCCGATAGCCGACCTGGCGGGTGGGGGCATCGGGAACCTGTCGATGTCCCAGCCGCTGGGTCGGCCCATCGGGAGCTTGTCGATATCCGAGCTGCCGGGTAGGACCGTCGGGAACAGCGCCACGCTTGGCCAAGTCTTCCAGCTCGGACGGACGTAGCGTGGGCACGCTCGCGTCGACCACAGCTACAACCTCCTGGATCCATGGACCCGTGCCGGCACAGCGGGTTCGACGTCAGTTGCAGAGCATTCGATCACGTACCCAGTGGTAGATGCGAACAGTTCACCGAGATTTGATGTTGGCTATCTCACTGATACTACAAGTTTCAACGGCGCCTGGGTGTGCCGTGCGCGCTCGGTGCAATCGGGGCGCCGCTGGCAGCGGCACCAAATCCCGCTGGGTGACATCGACTTTCATGAAAGTTCCGAGGCCGAGTACGCCCGACTCGAGCGCTTGTTCAGTCCCCTGGAATGTGATGCCCCGCACTATCGCCCGAGACGGTCCCGGACTGCGGCTCGACAGGACCGCGTGCCGACCCGGCGCATGCCACGATCACCATGCCGATCCCCAGCCACTGGACCACCCGCAATTCCTCGCCCAGCAGCAGCAGTCCGACGCCCGCGGCCACCGCCGGTTCCAGGCTCATCATCACGCCGAACGCCGCCGGCGTGATCCGGCGCAGAGCCTCCAACTCGATCGCGTGCGGCACGAGTGACGACAGCACGGCCAGCGTCGCCGCCCCGGCCAGGAACACCGGATTCAGTAGTAGCGCAGCATCGTTCGCGATCACCGACGGCAACGCGAGCAACCCGCCGAAGCCCATGGCCAAGGCCAATCCGTCGTGCCCGGCGGTGTGCCTGCCGACCACGGCGCTGCACGCGATGTAGGCGCCCCAGCCCGCACCGGCTGCCACCGCGAACAGCACGCCGCTCCACGACAGCGGTCCTTCGTTGTCGACCAGCAGCAGCACGCCCGCGCCCGCGCCCGCCACCCATAGCGCGTCGCGCCAGCGCCGCGAGCCGAGCAGGGCGATGGTGAGCGGGCCGAGGAAATCGATGGTCGCCGCCATACCCAGTGGAATGCGGTCCAGCGCCGCGTAGAAGCACAGGTTCATGCCCGCGATGGCCACGCCGAGCCCGGCGATCGGCAGCAGCGCTGTGCGCTCGACCCGCAGCGCGGGCCGCCACAGCAGTATGGCGAACACGCCGCCCAGCACGATCCGGGCGCACGCGACAGTCGTGGGCGAGGCGATCGAGAACAGATGTTTGGCGATGACCGCGCCGAGCTGGATGCTGACCATCGCGACGACCACCAGTAGCGATGTGGGCACGCCGCCGCGTTGCGGGGAGAAGCGCGGCGCGCTGCGTGCGGGGGTGTCCTGGACAGGACTGACGACCACGTGTTGCTCCGTTTCGGGGACGCGCCTACGCCCGGGTGCGTAGGCGGGAGTGCTTGTGCGCGAGCAGCATTCGGACAACTCGCGCCTCGCCGATCGACGTGGATCGGCGAGGCGCGTCAGTCGCTTCGCGTAGCAGTGATTTCCGACGGCGTCTCAGCTCGCCGCCCAGGACCATGTGCGCGGCCCGCGACTGTGCTGGGCCGTAGCGAGGCGTCGGCTCCGGATTCGCGGCATTGCCGACCGGGCGGGCGAGGGACCCCGATTCAGGCGGGTCCACTCCAGGGTGGACGGTCTCGGGGCGTTGTGCGCTGCGCGCAGCCGTGTGTCACAGCCGAAGACGGTAGGTTTGCTAAGCAAAGATTTGTCAGCCGGTTGGTTGCCAGAACCCGGTAGAAATGTTGCGAGATGTGTCCGGCGATGTGCTGTGCGGCACAAAGACGATCGCACCGTTCGGGCTGCGCGTGCTGGATCTCATGCTGGAGGCATTCACGGCGATTCCCGCGGTCTGTAGTTGGGGTTGGCGATGAACCCGGTCGGCTGCCCTGGCAGTGGATCCCGCAGACGCACGCCGACGATGTATTCCGGTCGAATGCCACCAGGGAAAGCCACTTCCTCCTGCTGGGTAGTCCATAGATGCGAATAGAACCGTTGGGACGCCATTGTCCCTAGATCGATCCCGCCCGGAGCGTCGATGGTGTATATGTAGGTCCTTCGGAATACGCGTCCGCGGCCGAAATCCTCAGTACGCGAGGTGCTGACCAACCCTGAGGGCGTGCCGGCTTCGTGCTCACCGAGGTGGGAGTCCGTGTTCCGTACCTGGAACCCTTCTCCGAAAATGACTTCCGGGGGCCGGTTGTCGGAGCGGTAGAGCAGGTTGCTGTCAGTGCGCCACAGCGCGGGCTGCCCCAGCCCGTGGGTGGTGACGTCTATGTCACGGCGAAACGCCGCCTCGAAAGGGTCCGTCGGCCGGCGTCGTGACGTTGTCGGCCTATCTACGCGGAAAGTGTATGCCTGGGTGCTATCTGCGCTCGGAAGCGCGATTGCTACGTCGTTCAGATTGCGGGCCGTGCCGCGATAGCGCTGGCTGAGGAACGTCGACACGTTGTCGGTGACCTCGACGAGACGCGTCAGCGCCTCGACGAGCTTCCGTGTGCTCGCGTTTCGCAACTCGTACCACTCTGTCTGGATGTGCCGTCGACCGCGCCACCGCGGTACTCGAACGCTACCGACCAGGCCTGCCGCACCAACAGGTGCGCGGCCCTGACCTCGAGCGAGGACTGCGGGACCATCAATCCGAAGACCGTGACTGCCTTCCCCTCAGCCAGCTGGTCAGGCCCATCAGGAATGCGCGAGTCTTCCCCGAATCCAGGGGCGGATAGCCCACCGCGGTAGGCGGTCTGGTCGAGTACCGCGGCTACCTGGTATCGGCGGTCGGTAGCCTCGAGGGCGAGCTGCCGACGGTGAAGCTGGTCAGGGCGATGCTCGACATCAGCACGAAGCCAGACCAGCTGAACCCCGACGTCGGGATCGGTCAGTCATTGCGCGATTTGCCGAACTCTTCGATCAGGACGGGATATTGCTCCCCACCGTGTCCGGCGGCGATCGAGCGGTCGGCGATCGCCTTGATCAACTTCGGCAGTTCGGCGTTGACGCCAACCGCCTCGCTCTCCTCGATCAGGTGAGCCATCGCCCGCGCGTCGGTCTCCAGGGACGCCACCTCGGCTGGGAAGGAGCCGCTGTCGATCTGCTCGGCATACCCGGGCAGCCATTCGGCCACACCGGCAGCGATCTGCCGCGCAAACGGCGCATACGTTGCGGCGTCGACACCGGCCGTCCTGAGCAGGGCAGTGCCCTGGAGCCAGGCGTTCAGGACGCTCCACATCATGGCGAGGCCGGCCACGTCGTACAGGGACGCCAGCCCATGGTCCGCACCAAGGTAGGTGACGGTGCCCAGCGCGTCGAGTGTCGACTCGTGTGCCTCGAAGTCCGACTGCGGCCCGCTGTGCAGGATCACCGCCTCGGCGGTCCCGATCGCCGACGGGATGGCCATGATGGCCCCGTCCAGGTAATGGGCACCGCGCTGCTCGGCCCATTCGGCGGCTTCCCGGGCCTGGGCCGAGTTGCCCGAGGTCAGGTTGATCAACATCGTGCCGTTCAGGTCGATATCGCTCGCGCCGAGCAGTTCGTGCATGGCCTGGTAGTCGGTGACGCAGATGATCGTCAGGGAACTGGCCTCGAGCGCGTCGCCGACCGTTGGCGCCAACCGTGCACCGTCGGCCACCAGTTTGTCCGTCTTGGAGGTCGTACGGTTCCACACAGTTGTGGGATGCCCTGCTTTGAGAAACGCTCCGGCGAGTGCCTGGCCCATCAGTCCGAGTCCGATGACTGTCACGGGTGTATCGGTGTTGTTCATGGCAGCATCATCAACGTTGATATCGGTGTGAAGGTCAAGTGAGGTTTCGGTGCGGATCGGGGAACTGAGTCGTCGGACGGGCGTCAACACTCACCAGTTGCGCTACTACGAGGCCCAAGGCCTGCTGGAGGCGGAGCGCGGCGCGAACGGTTACCGCGAGTACGACGAGAACGCCGTGCTGCGGGTGAAGCAGATCCGGCACCTGCTCGGTGCCGGTTTGTCCTCCGAGGACATCGCGTACCTGCTGCCCTGTGCGGTCGGAGAGGCCCCGGAGCTGCTCGGATGTCCCGAGTTACTGGCCGCGATGCGGTCACGGCTGCAGCGACTGAACGATCAGATGGACAAGCTTGTTCGATCCCGCGACGCTCTTGCCAACTACATTGATGCGGCCGAGCGAATGAGCAGCGACCGCTATCCACCCTTCGATGATGCCGACCTGGAGCCTGTCCCCGCCTGACCAGCCGAGGTGCCGGCTACGGCGGGGTTCACAGCGCCCGCAGGAACCGGATGAGGACTTCGTCGTCCGCCCTCGTCAGTTCCCAGTTGCGGTACCAGTTGATTCCGCCGGTGAAGCCGGACTTCTGCAATTGGGCCGCATATGTTTTCGCGGCCTGCTCGCCTTCCCGGCTCGGTTGATCGGCAGTGTCGCCCGTCGGGTACGGCCGGTCAACCAGCGGTCTCGGGACGGTCCGGAAGTCCGAGGCGCAGGTGCTCGCTGTGGTAGATCGCCTCGTCCAACAGTTGGGCGACGTGGTTGTCGTAGAGGCTGTAGACGATGCTGCGGCCGGTGCGGGCTCCGGTGACCAACCCGAGGTGGCGCAGCAGCCGAAGCTGGTGGGAGACGGCGGACTGCTCCATCCCGATGGCGTCGGCCAGTGCGCTCACCGATCGCGGGCCTTGGCGAAGCTCGGTGAGGATCATCAGCCTGCTCGGGGTGGCCAGCGCCTGCAAGGTGGTCGCCACGTGATGGGCGGACTCCGGATCCAGGCGCGCGACAAGCCGGTCTCTGCCTTTGACGCCGTGTCCCATAGTGGAAAAGCATACTCCAGGAACAAATGAAGACCTGTTCATATCTTCTGATATGGTCGGGCGGGTCTGTTCATGGCTGTCCTGGAGGTGAATCGTGGCCGCGCCGATGCTCGCGCCGACTCGACCGAACCCGGCACTCGATCCGGTGCCGGTGCGCCGGACCCGGTTGTTCGCACTGCCCGAGGTTCGATGGGCCGTCCTGGCCGTGGTGTTGTTCCTGACTGGTCTGGCGGTGCAGTTGGCCGGTGGGCCGCAGTGGGTGTGGTGGGCGTTGTATCTGGCCTGCTATGCCGCTGGCGGGTGGGAACCGGGACTGGCGGGGTTGCGGGCGTTGCGGGAGAAGACGCTCGACGTCGACCTGCTCATGGTCGTCGCGGCGATCGGTGCGGCGGCGATCGGTCAGATCACCGATGGCGCTTTGCTGATCGTCATCTTCGCCACCTCCGGTGCCTTGGAAGCACTGGCCACCGCCCGGACCGAGGACTCGGTGCGCGGACTGCTCGACCTCACGCCGGACACGGCGAACCGGGTGACCGGCGACGGTGCGGAAGACACGGTGAACGCCGCTGAGCTCCGAGTCGGGGATGTCGTCGTGGTGCGGCCCGGTGAGCGGATCGCCGCGGATGCGACCGTGATCTCCGGTGGCAGCGAAGTCGACCAGGCCACCATCACCGGCGAGCCGCTGCCGGTTGACAAAACCGTGGGCGACGAGGTGTTCGCCGGGACTCTGAATGGCACGGGCGCCTTGCGTATTCGCGTCGGCCGCCGCGCGCAGGACTCGGTGGTCGCTCGGATCGCGGCACTAGTCGAGCAGGCCGCGCAGACCAAGGCCCGCACACAGCTGTTCATCGAGAAGGTCGAACAGCGCTACTCGATCGGCATGGTCGTCGTCACCGTGGCGGTGTTCACCATCCCACTGCTGCTCGGCGACACCGTGCAGCGCGCGCTGTTGCGGGCGATGACTTTCATGATCGTCGCCTCCCCCTGCGCGCTCGTGCTGGCCACGATGCCGCCATTGCTGGCGGCAATCGCCAACGCGGGCCGCCACGGTGTGTTGGTGAAATCCGCGGTGGTGATGGAAAAGCTCGGCGCCACCGGGCGGATCGCGTTCGACAAGACCGGCACCCTGACTCGCGGCGCGGCCGAGCTCATCGAAATCCATTGTATCGACCTACGATTCAGTGATGCGGAGGTGCTGCGGCTCGCGGCGGCCGCCGAGCGGCCCAGCGAGCATCCGCTGGCGGCGGCCATCGTTCGCGCGGCTCGCGTCCGTGGCCTCGGCCTGCCCGAGATCTCCCAGTTCGCCGCACATCCCGGTCGCGGCGTGACTGCCCGCGTCGGCGATCGGCTCATTGGTGTCGGCTCCCCCGCCACCGTGCGACCAGAAACCGGCAGCTCCCCCGGAATCGCGGCATTGCGCGACACCGTCGACGCCGTGCAGACCAGCGGTTACACCGCCGTCGTCGTGACCTGCGAGCAACTCCCGATCGGAGTGTTGGCCATCACCGACCAGCTTCGACCGGAAGCGACGGCGGCAGTGCGCGCCGCAACGGAACTGACCGGCATCGCGCCGGTACTGCTGACCGGCGACAACCGAGCCACCGCCGACCGCCTTGCCGCTCAGGTCGGCATTACCGATGTCCGGGCCGAACTACTGCCCGACGACAAAGTGACCGCGGTGCGGCAACTACAGGCCGACGGACAAAAGGTGACCGTGGTCGGTGACGGCATCAACGACGCTCCAGCCCTCGCCGCCGCCGAGGTAGGCATTGCGATGGGCGGCGCGGGAGCCGACCTTACTTTGCAGACCGCCGACGCCGTCGTCGTTCGCGACGACCTCACCACGATTCCCGCGGTGATCACGCTGGCGCGGCAAGCGCGACGAGTCGTCGTGGCCAACTTGGCCATAGCCGCCACCTTCATCGGCGTGCTCGTAGTCTGGGACCTCGTCGGTACCCTGCCCCTGCCGCTGGGCGTCGCCGGACACGAGGGATCCACGGTCATCGTGGGCCTCAACGGGCTGCGCCTGCTGCGCGGGGCAGCCTGGGAACGCGCCGCCGGAACTCGGGACCGCACCAGGCCCGACAGTGACCGGACCGATCGCGGCTGATCCTGCCGCGCAACGTCGGCTGGGATGCGGCACCACGCACGCCTTGGATGAACGGGCGCGGTGTTGCGATGGGCTGCGGGACGCGCCCGTCAGCTCGCCGCACCTTTGTCCCGTCAGCAGGACCGCTCCGGTCGGCCGCCGATTCGCCGAGCTAGGTCACGGTTGCTCGCGCTCGGCGTGAGAGTGCCGGTCGGGCGCGGATGGTGGTCAGCGAGTGGCCGTGAGGAGTTGGAAGCAATCACCGATCCGGGTGACCTTAGATTCGGTGAAACCCGCGGCGTCGAGGAGGGCCACAAGTTCGTCGTCGGGGTACAAACGCATGCGCCGTGCCACTGGCGGCGGCGCCACGGATGCCGGAGGATTCGGCGCGAGAGTGTGGATGACGATCCTCCCGCCCGGCGCCAGCACCCGGCGCAGTTCGGCGAGTGCGCGAGGGGCGTCGAGGAAGAAGAACGCGTTGGTCATCGCGGCGCAGCTGAACTGCTCGTCCGGCAGGGGCAGCGCTTCGGCTTGGGCGTTGATCACCTCGAGCCGACCGGAACGCACCGCGTCGGCGTTGTTCTTCGCGGACAGTTGAACCATATCGGCACTGTGGTCGACCGCGGTCGCGTGGCAGCCGGACTCGAGTGCCCATTGCACGAAGGTGCCGCCGCCGCAGCCGATTTCGAGTAGCCGGTCGGCCGGGTCGAGCTTCAACGCCCCCAGCGTGTCGCGGAACATCTCATGGTGGGCCTTCATATCCCGCCACATCCGCCGGGCGATCCGGCCGCGCGGTCTGCGCAGGAGGTGGTCGGTCAGGAGGTCGGCGAGGTGCGGCATCGGGGTGCACCGGTCCTTTCTGCGTTGGCTGGTCCTCGGCGCGCGGCCGGGTTGCGTCAGTTGTGGCTTCCGGCCTGGATTCGCATGTCGCCGAAGACGGTCCGGCGGGCCAGTGGACGAGCCAGGAAGTCGTGCGGAAAGCCGAGTCGTACCGCGGTGGCACGGTCCAGGCGTTCCCTGTGGTGCTCATCCAGCACCAGGTCCAGCGCGCCGAGATTGTCCTGGAGTTGCCGGACCGTGCGCGCGCCGAGCACGGGCGCGGTCACGGCGGGGTGGTGCATGCTCCACGCCAGCGCGACCTCGGCGGGAGTTCGCCCGAGTTGGCCGGCGATCTCGGTGACGAGGTCGGCGATGGCCAAGCCGCGCTCGGTGAGCGACTCGTTGGCCAGCGCGATGTCCTTGCGCGATCCGCCTGTCGAGCTGGAGGCGCCGCCGAGATCGGTGCGGCGGTACTTGCCGGTCAGCACACCGCCCGCGAGCGGTGACCAGGAAACCACTCCCAGGCCGAGTTCGCCCGCCATCGGGATGAGCTCGCGTTCGACGGTGCGCTCGATGAGGTTGTATTCGATCTGCAACGCGATCAGTGGTGACCAGCCGCGGAGTTCGGCGATGGTCTGCATGCGCGCGACCTGCCAGGCCGGGGTATCGGAGACGCCGACGTAGAGCACCTTGCCCGCACGAACGAGGTCGTCCATGGCGCGCACGATTTCGTCGGCCGGTGTCAGCCCGTCCCACAGGTGCAAATACAGCAGGTCGACGTAGTCGGTCCGGAGCCTGCGCAGGCTGGCCTCGACCGAGGCCACCATGCTCTTGCGGTGGTTGCCGCCGGAGTTCGGATCGGTGAGCCGCCGAACTGCGCTGTACTTCGTTGCCAGCACCAGGCTTTCCCGCTCGGCGCCCGCGAACTCGCCGAGCCACTCCTCGGCGGTGCCGTTGGTGTACTGGCTGGCGGTGTCGATGAAGTTGCCGCCGCGGCCCACGTAGTGGTCGAAGATCCGGCGCGCTTCGTCCTTGTCGGCTCCCCAACCCCAGTCGGTGCCGAACGTCATTGTGCCGAGCGCCAAGGGTGAGACGCGCAGGCCGGACCGCCCCAGCAGCCGGTAGCTGTCCAGCTCGAGCGGTGCCGTCGCCGTTCCGGGCCGGTTCCGAGATGCCTTGTACACCAATGCCTTCCATTCATTCCGTCGTCGACGGCGCCGTGCGATCGCGGGCAGGCCAATCTGTCGCGTCCGCCACAGCAACCGTTCGGCCAATATATTGATAATGACAATCGTTGTTATTAACCTAGCTTCGTTGAGTTCGGCGAGCAAGGGTTGGAGATCGTGACGGCAGCAGACGAGGTTCGACGATGTGTGGGAACAGTGCTCGGAATTCAACCGGCAGAACTGGATTCGACGCGCAGGTTGCAGGAACTGGGCATGGACTCCTTCCTCGCGGTCCGGCTGCACCTGCGGCTGGCCGAGCGGACGGGGGTACGCGTACCGCTGGAGTTGTTCGTCGGCGCGACGCTGGATTCGCTGACCGAGCAGGTGCGGCAGCGCGCCGCGACGGTCCCGCGCGGCCCGCAAGGGGCGGAGGCAGATGAATCCCCGCAGATGGTCGTGGGTGACGAACGAATCGTGCGCGAGGAGGAGCTGACGCCGATCCAGGCGTCGTACTGGGTGGGCCGGGAAGCGGACATGCCGCTGGGTGGCGTGGCCACGTTCTACTACTTCGAGTTCGATCGCAGTCCAACGCGATTCGTCGCATCGGATCCGGTCGCGGAGATCGCCGCGCTGGAGGACGCATGGAATCGCCTGATCGGGCACCATGAGATGCTCCGCGCCACGATCACCGACGACGGCAGGCAGCGGGTCGACCCGCCGGGCAAGCGGTACCGCATCGACCGCACCGACCTGCGTCGTCGACCCGGGGACGTCGACCGGGTACTGGCCGACCTGCGCCAAGAGAAGTCCCATCAGCTCCGCGACACGACGAACTGGCCGTTGTTCGATATCCATGCCGTGCTGCTGCCCGGCGACAGCCTGCGGTTGCTGGTCGGATTCGACATCATCGTCCTGGATATGGCGAGCTGGATCCTGCTGATGCGGCAGTGGGGCGAACTCGTCGCGGATCCCGACGCCCAGCTGCCACCCGCCCCCTCGTTCCTGCGAATCATCAATGAGCGCAAGCTGGCCGATGCGCAACGACGCGACCGCGATCGCGAGTATTGGGCCGCGCGTGCGGCGGCACTTCCGCCTGGGCCGCGACTGCCCTACACGGTGGCGCCGGAGCGACTGCACTCCCCCCGGTTCCAGCGGCACGGCGCCGAACTGGACGCGGCGCGCTGGTCGGCCCTGACCGCCCGGGCGGCGGCACGCGGGCTGAGTCCGACCGCCGTCCTTCTGGCGGCATTCGGCCTGACGCTGTGGCGTTGGGGTGCCACCGACACCTTCTGTCTCAACACGACCCTGTTCGACCGTCCCGACGTGGTGTCGGCCGATGTGGTCGGTGACTTCACCACCACCGCGCTGGTCGAGATGCCCGCCGTAGAGCCGCGGACATGGCGCGGATTCGCCGAGTTCGCCGAGCGGGTGAACACCCGGTTCTGGGCCGATCTGGAGCATCGCTCCTACAGCGGCATCGAGGTCCAGCGCGACCAGGCGGGCGAACTCACACCGCGGTATCCGGTGGTGTTCACCAGTGGCGTCGGCCTCGACCAGGGAGGCAGCCCGCCCGCGGCATGGCTGGGCGCCGAAGTCTTCGGCGTCTCGCAGACCCCACAGGTGGTGCTCGACCACATCGTGTGGGACGAGGCCGGACGGTTGCGCATCGCGTGGGACGCCGTGGAGGAGGTATTCCCCGCCGAGTTCATCGCACGAATGCAAGCGGCATACCTGCGGCTGCTGCGCAGCCTGGCCGACGACGACAGCGCATGGGAGACAGTCGATCTCGGCTGGAATCCCACCTTCGAAACGACCGCGACCCTACCGGAAACCGTGCGACCGGACTCGGGCCCGTTGCTGCTGGATCCGGCGCGGAGTATCGCGCTCACGACGCCTGACGCACCCGCGATCCTGGGGCCCACCGGCTCGGCGACCTACGCCCAACTCGCGGCGCGGTCGCAGACCGTCGCCGCCCGGCTGACCGAAGCCGGAATCCAGGCGGGCGATCGGGTTGCCGTCGTTCTTCCGAAATCAGCCGAGCAGATCGTCGCGGTCTGCGCGACACAGTGGGCAGGCGCGACTTTCGTGCCGATCGAGCCGGAATGGCCCGAGGCACGCATCGCCTCCGTGTGCGCGCGTGCGGAGATCACGCACGCCTTGGTGACACCGGAGACGAAAGATCGGCTGCCCCATCATGTCACCGGACACGTTGTCGACGACGCGCCCGGCCCCGCGACCGCTGAGGCGGCCCACGTCGCGGCGGACGATCTGTCGTACATCATCTTCACGTCGGGTTCCACCGGCGAACCGAAGGGCGTGGCCATCGAGCACCGGGCCGCGCGCACGACGATCGACGACATCAACGACCGGTTCGGCGTCGGTCCCGCGGACCGGGTCCTGGCCTTGTCGGCGTTGAGTTTCGACCTCTCGATCTACGACATCTTCGGCGTGCTCGGCGTGGGTGGAGCCCTCGTCGTGCCCGACTCGAGCAGGCAGCGTGACCCCGGCCATTGGTGCGACCTGATCGCCGAACACCGCGTCACGGTATGGAATACCGCGCCCGCGGTGGCCGAGATGCTGGTGGAATACGCCGAGGCGGACCCGGCCGCGGCCGCCCGGCTCCGCTCCCTGCGGCTGATGCTGCTGTCCGGCGACTGGATCCCGATCTCGCTGCCGGACCGGCTGCGGGCGCTGGTCGGCGACCTACGGGTGGTCAGCCTGGGCGGTGCGACCGAAGCGGCGATCTGGTCGATTTGCTATCCGATCGATCGCGTGGCCACCGACTGGACGAGTATTCCGTACGGGCGTGCGTTGCGTGATCAGTTCTTCCTGGTCCTCGACGAGGACGGTCGTCCCTGCCCGGTCGGCGCGCCCGGCGAACTGCACATCGGCGGCGCGGGGCTGGCCCGCGGCTATGTCGGCGACGAAGAACAGACCGCGCGCCGGTTCGTCTGGAATCCGCACCTGAGCCAACGTCTTTACCGCACCGGCGATCTGGGCCGGTGGCGGCCCGATGGCACGATCGAATTCCTCGGCCGCGCCGACCGCCAGGTCAAGATCCGCGGTCACCGGATCGAGCTGGGCGAGATCGAAGCGGTACTGACCCGGCACCCGGCGGTGCGCCGCTGCGTCGCCGGGGTGGTGCCCGCCGCCGACGATCGCCCGAGACTGGTCGCGTATCTCGTTGCCGCGAAAGTGCTTCCGCACGCGGACAAACTCACCGCCTACGCCGCCGAGCATCTGCCGCAGTACATGGTGCCGTCTCGCTGGGTGCCGATCGATGCGATCCCCCTGACGCCGAACGGCAAAGTGGATTCGGCTCGATTGCCGAACCCGTTCCGCTACAGCACCGCTCACCCGCCGGAGCCGCAGGACCCGGTGGACAATGGCACAGCCCGGGCAGACGACGGGGACACCGGCTGGCTGATCCATGCCGCCCGCCAGGCACACCGGCACGGACTGGTGCTCACGATCCGGTTGGATGCGGGTGCTCTCGACGGGCCCGATGCCCGCGCAGCGGCGGGCAAGTGGACCCGCGCGTTGCGTGACGAGGCCGCGGCACAAGGTGTCACGGTCGCGGAAGCGCCCGGCGGAAACGGCCTAGCCGAGCTGAGCATCGAACTGGATGATCCGCCACAGGCGGTAGCGCCCGCCGAGATCGAACAGGCGGTCACCGCGGTGTTCACCGAACTCCTCGGCGCGCAGATCTCGGCGACCACGCCGTTCTACGACGCGGGCGCGACCTCGTTGACGCTGGTCCGCGCCCATCGCAGGCTGCGACGGCTCGCTCCGGCGCTCACCGTGCCGGACCTTTTCCGGCTCGGTTCGATCCGTCGGCTCGCGGTCTGGATCGCCCAGCAGGGCCAGGACGCCGATCCGAGCCGCCCGGACGAGTCCGGCAGGGCCGCGGCGGCCCTCGCCGACGCCGCCGAGCGCGGCAGGCTGCGGCGCACCCACCGATCGAAAGCGAGGCAGACGTCGCATGTCGCTCACTGACACCGTGCAACGGATTCACGCCGGCCTGCGCAACCGCGCGGACCGCAGACAACTGTTCACCGTGCACACCGGGCATCGGACCGGCACGGCAACCGAAGTCGACGTCCGGATCAACGGACACACCCTGCTGGTCGACGAGCCGGTCGCGGCGGGCGGCGGCGACGCGGGCCCGGACCCGATCGGGCTGGCTCTCGCCGCACTCGGCACCTGCCAGATCGCCACCTACCGATTCCACGCGGCCCGGCTCGGCGTGGAAATCACCTCGCTCACCGTGGACGTCAGCGCCCGGCTGGACATGGGCCCGGTATTCGGCCTCGGCGCAACGCCGCAACCGAGTGAGATCCGGATGCGGGCTCGGGTGAGCGGCCCGGACGATCCGTCGCGTTACCGGGAATTGCAGCAACTCGTCGATCAATCGTGCCCGGTCCTCGCGATCGCCAGCGGAAAGACCTCGGTGCATTCGGAATTGGAGATCTCCTCATGACCGACAACGACGGGATCGCGATCATCGGTATGGCCTGCCGGTTCCCCGGCGCCCCCGACCTCGCGTCCTTCTGGGATCTGCTCGCCTCGGGCCGGGAAGGACTGACCCGGTTCGACGACGCGGAGCTTGCCGCTCGCGGCGTGCCGGACACGCTGCGAGCACACCGCCACTATGTGCCGGTCGGCGGCCTCGTCGACGGACAAGATCGCTTCGACGCCGACCATTTCGGCTATACCGCCCACGAAGCCGCTCTGCTCGACCCGCAGCTGCGCCTGCTGCTGGAATGCGCGTGGCACGCCATGGACGACGCCGGTCACGCCGGTGGGGCAGGACTCGGCGCGGTCGGTGTATTCACCGGCGCGGCGCACAGTGACTATCTCGCGGACAACCTGGCCGGTTTCCGGCGGGACGCCGACCGCGACCCGATGGGCCACCTGCAAGTCACGATGGGCGCGATCACCGACTATTTCCCCCAGCAGCTCGCCTACCGCCTCGACTTGACCGGACCCGCCGTTGCCGTCCAGGCCACGTGCGCCACCTCGCTGGTGGCCGTGCACATGGCGGCGCAGTCGCTGTCGAATGGTGAATGCGACACCGCGCTCGCGGGCGGTGTTTCGCTGATCGTGCCGCAGGGCCGGGGCTACCTGCACGTGCCGGACGCTATTTTCTCGGCGGACGGGCACACCCGCGCCTTCGGCGCCGAAGCTTCGGGCATGGTGCACAGCCAGGGCGCCGGCCTGGTGTTGCTGCGGCGGCTGGAAGACGCCCTCGCGGACGGCGATCCGATCTATGCGGTGCTACGCGGCAGCGCGGTGAACCACGATGGCGCGGGCAAGGCCGGTTTCACCGCGCCGTCGGCGACCGGACAGGCACGCGTCGTCGCGGAGGCGCTGGCGGTCGCGGGAGTGGAACCGGACGCCGTGGACCTCATCGAAGCGCATGGCACGGCCACGGTACTGGGCGATCAAATCGAATTATCCGCGCTCGCAGCGGTATTCGGTGGCCGCACGGTCACCGAACCGATCGCGATCGGCTCGGTGAAGAGCAATATCGGGCACACCAATGCCGCCGCGGGCATCGCCGCATTGATCAAGACGACGCTGGCGCTGCGCCATCAGCGTATTCCGGCCACCCTGCACGCGGATCCGGTCCACCCGGACATGGCGCGGCACCACGGGCTCTTCGAGGTGGTGCACCGGGGCCGCGCCTGGCCGGAGCGCGAGGGAACCCGGATCGCGGGTGTCAGCTCATTCGGGATCGGCGGGACGAACTGCCATGTCGTGCTGGAACAGGCACCGGTCCGCGCGGCGCACAGCGACCCGGACGACCGCGCCCAGCTACTCGTCGTCTCCGGAACGACGCAGCAGGGCTGCCGAGCCCAGCTCGACCGCGCCACTGCGGGCATCGAGGCGGGCTCGCGGGTCGATTACGCCTACACCCTGCTGCACGGCAAGCACGCGGAGTCCGGTTGGCGGGCCGCGGCAATCCTGCCGGAAGGTGCGAGCGCACCGCGGCACGTCGCCGTCCGTCAGGTACCCCCGCGACGGCCGAGCATCGTTTTCGCGTTTCCGGGTGCGGGTGCGCAGTTCTCCGGCATGGGTGCGGGGCTGTACCGCGACGAACCGGTGTTCACCGCCACCGTCGACGAATGCGCGAGCCTGCTGGAACCACTGCTGGACTACGACATCCGCGACATCGTCACGGGGCAGGCTCCTGCCGGCGCGGCCGACGACGTGCGCTACGGCCAGCCCGCGCTCTTCACGGTCTCGCTGGCGACCGCGATGACGTTACGTGATTTCGGAATCGAGCCGGACGGTGTGCTCGGGCACAGCCTCGGTGAATACGCCGCCGCGGTCGTCGCGGGAATGCTGAGCGTGGCCGACGCGGCACGATTGGTCGCGATCCGCTCTTGCGCCCTTGCCGCCGCGGCGCCTGGAGCGATGCTCGCTGTCGCACTGGGGGAAGCCGGGATCGCGGATCTGCTGGCCGACCATCCAGAGGTCGGGCTCGCCGCGGTCAACGCACCGGAAGCGTGTGTGGTCTCCGGTCCGGCAGCTGCCATCGCCGAACTCGCACGCACAATGACCCGCGGTGGTATTCAGCACACGAAACTCCGCGTCGATGCCGCCCTGCACTCCCCCGCCGTATCGGGCGCCGCCGCGGCGCTGCGTGCGGAGGCGGCGAGCGTGACGACCGCCGCGGCGGCCATCCCGCTCTACAGCACGCTCACCGGGCAGGCGACACGGTTTGTCGACGGCGAACACTGGGTGCGGCACATGCGCGAACCGGTGCGCTTCGCCGCCGCCGTACATGCCGCGGCCGGGCACCGGTCCACCGCGATCGTCGAGGTCGGCCCGGGCGGAGCGCTCGCGGCGCTGGCCCGCCGCAACGCACCCGAGGGGCTCGTGACCGCGCTGAGCACCCTCCCGGACGCCGACGAGAACGCGACGCTCCCGGCCGGAGCGCCCGCGCCCGACCGCGCTGCGCTCCTGGCCGCGGTCGGTCAATTGTGGTGCGCTGGAGCGGATGTAGACCCACAATCGCTGCATCGACGTCGGCGGCGGGTCCGATTGCCCGGATATCCGTTCCAGCGCAGCCGGTTCTGGATCGACCCGCCCGATATGCCGGAACATGTTGTCGAGGCGACCGTCCCGGCGCACAACGGTGGAGCGAACGCCTCTGTCCCGAGCACGCCGGAGCTGTTCGCCGAGGGTGACAACGCGGCGCTGTCCGAGGCCACCTCCCTGGATTCCGAATCCGGCACCTTGCGCGACAACCCAGCCGCTCTGGACGTCGTAGCGGCGTTCTCGACGCGGGACGAGCAGTTGGTCGCCACGTTGTGGGGCGAGTTGTTCGGTAGGCCGGTCCCCGACGCGGACGCCGACTTCTTCGCGCTCGGCGGCACTTCCATGCTGGCCGCCCGGATGCTCGATCTGCTGAACGAGCGGGAGCACACCGATATCCGTCTGCGCGAGCTGCTGGCCCACCCCACTGTGCAGGCCTTCGCGCAGCTGCTCGGGCGGCGGCGAGCTCCTTCGGCGGACAGGTCGGAGACCGCCGCGCCTGCGACACGGTCGGCTGCGGTGATCCGGTCCGAGCCGACCTCCGAAGCGGACGAGCCGTTTCCGCTCACCCGCGTGCAGCACGCCTATTGGGTCGGCCGCTCCGGCGCGTTCGGCCTCAGCGACGTGTCCTGTCACATATATCTCGAATACGACTGCGCCGACCTGGATCTCGACCGCTACGAGCGGGCCTGGAACCAGGTCATCGCACGCCACGACATGCTGCGGGCGGTGATCACCGACGACGGCCGCAACCGGGTGCTGACCACGGTGCCCGGCTACCGGATCCGCCGCCACGACCTCACCGGCCGTTCTGCCGCCGAACGCGAGGACACCCTCGCCGACCTGCGCAGGCAACTGTCCCACCGGGTGCACCGCCCGGACCGCTGGCCACTGTTCGACGTACGCGCTGCGGTGATCGATGGCAGCACGACCCGGATCTTCTTCGGCATCGACGCGCTGATCTGCGACGCGGGCAGCTTCCTCGTCCTCGACCGCGACCTACGGCGCTACTACACCGAACCCACGGCGTCCCTGCCAGTCGTACCAACCCGGTTCGCCGAGTATGTCGCGCACACCGCCACCCGCTCGGGCACCGACGCGCGCCGCCGGGCGGTGGACTACTGGCAGCAGCGCATGGACCACCTTCCCGGCCCGCCCGCGCTGCCCACTCGCACGCGCACCCAGACACGGCCGTGGTTCGCCCGCCGGGCCGGGGAACTCGCGGCCGCCGAGTGGGCGACGTTACGCCGGATGTCCGCCGACCACGGCGTGACTCCGTCGGCGGTCCTGCTCACCGCCTATGCCGACGTGCTGGCCGCTTGGTCGGGCGACGAGCGCTTCGCGGTCATGCTGACCCTGGTGGACCGGCCGGTGGCGCTGCCAGGAATCGAGGATGTGGTCGGCGATTTCACCACCCTGCTGGCACACGAGGTCGAGCGGACGGGCATCTATTCGTTCGCGGATCGGGTCAAGCGCACCCAGCAGCGACTGTTCGACGACATCGACCACCGCGACTACTCGGCGCTGGAACTGCTCGGCGAGCTGTCCACGAGATCCGGTCGGCGACACCTGCTTCCGGTGGTCTTCACCAGCGCGTTGGACGTGGCCGATCTCGTCGGCGGCGATCCGGATCTGGAGTGGGCGGGGCGCATGGTGCACGGCGTCAGCCAGACCCCGCAGGTCTGGCTGGATCACCAGGCGTTCGTGCATGCGGGCTCGCTGCGGCTGCAGTGGGACGTCCTGGAAACCGTCCTCGACCCGGATGCCGCCGACACCGCCTTCGCCGCCTACCTGTCCTGGCTGCGCAGGCTGGTCGAGGATCCGAGTGTGTGGACCGCGACCGACACGGGTCCACGGCTGGCCGGTCCCGGCGCGGATGTCGCGGCCACCGTCGCCGCGATCTGGGCGCAGG
The DNA here is from genome assembly GCF_040681325.1 of Nocardia sp. NPDC051787. Taxonomy (NCBI): domain Bacteria; kingdom Bacillati; phylum Actinomycetota; class Actinomycetes; order Mycobacteriales; family Nocardiaceae; genus Nocardia; species Nocardia sp. NPDC051787. The sequence continues at coordinate 38,253 of NZ_JBFAYO010000025.1, read as the reverse complement.
TCCTCGGGCTCGAGCAAGACGCGGTCGGGGCGGATTCCACCTTCGTCGGGCTCGGTGGCGACTCGGTGCTCGCGGTGCGGATGGCCACCATGGTCCGCGGGCGCCTCGGCGTCGCGGTCCCGGTGGTGGACCTGGTCGGCGACCAGACGCTCGGCCAGCTGGTGGGCTACATCGCCGAGCGTCGCTCGGACACGGTGACCGCGGCGGGCGCGGAGCTGGTCCGGCAGACCGATCCGTCCGCGCCGTTCCCGCTCACGCCGTTGCAGCAGGCCTATTGGGTCGGCCAGCAGCACGGGTGGGCGTTGAGCTACGACTCCGCGCACAACTACGTCGACTTCCGTCTGTCGGGCATCGACCCGACCGCGGTCGAATCCGCGGTCCGCAGCCAGGTACGCAGGCAGCCGATGCTGCGCGCGGTGTTCCTCGCCGACGGCGTGCAACAGGTGCTCGACGCCGACGACCCGCGCCTGGCCGTGCTGCCGATCACCCCGGTCGACCTGCGTTCCGCCGACGCCGAGGAGATCGACGCCATGCTGGCCCGGACCCGTGCCGAGATGCAGCGCCGCGGACCCGACATGGATCCGTGGCCGTTCCGGATCACCGCCGTCCGGCTGCCCGGCGACGAGCTGAGCCTGCACATCGTGTGCAGCCTGCTGGTTGCCGACGGCTGGTCGGTGCAATTGATGTTCACCGAGCTGTTCACCTACCTCGACGAACCGAACACGGTGCTGCCGCCGCTCACCGCGCACTTCGGCGACTACGTCGAGACCGTGAACCAGCAGCGCCGCGAAGCGGAATGGCAGGCGCAGCGCGACTGGTGGTGGGATCGGCTCGACACCATGCCCACGGCCCCCGCGTTACCGCTCGCCATGCCGTTCGACCAGGCACGCCCCGACACCCTCGTACGGCGGGAATTGCGGGTGACCGGCGAGCAGATGGCCATTCTGCGCGAACGCTGCACGGCCTACGGCATCACCCCGACCACCGCCTTCGCCACCTGCTACGCGATCGGGCTCGCACGGCTGGCCGGGCACCGCCGGTTCCTGCTCAACGTGCTCTACCTCAACCGGCTACACCTGCCCGCGGATCTCGACCACGCGATCGGCCCGTACGCGGGCACGGTGCTGCTCGATGTCGACCTGCCCGCACCCGCGACCTTCGTCGAGGCGGCGCGGCACGTCCAAGAGGCCACCGCGCGCATGCTCGACCACGGACAGGTCACCGGCGTGGAGGTCGTCCGCGAGCTGGGCCGCCGCCGCCGCGACACCGCGCCGCAGGCACCGGTCGTGTTCCACAGCACCCTCGGACTGCATCCGCCGGGCGGGACACCGGACACCGTGCGGGTGCGCGAGTTCTATCAGCGCGTGCGCACGCCCCAGGTGGCGCTCGATCTGCAAGTGTTCCAATGGGATTGGGACGACTCGGTGGTCGTCAACCTCGATGCGGTCGCCGAACTGTTCGAGCCGGGCGTGCTCGACGCGCTGTTCGCCGACATCGGCGCCGAGATCGCGGCTCTGGTCGAGCGGCCCGAGACATGGACCAACCTCGTCGGGCTGCCCGCGTCCGAACGTCCCGCGTCCGCCACCGCGACGGCCGAGCGTGCCGCCATCGCGGGCGGTCCGCCGCGCACCGACACCGAGCGGGCGATCGCCGCGTTGTGGGCACGGATGCTCGAGCTCGATTCGAGCGAATTCGACCGCGCCACGGATTTCTTCGCCGTCGGTGGCGATTCGGTCATGGCGATTCGCATGCTCAACCGGTTGCGCGGTGAGCTCGGCCTGCTCGTCACACCTCGGGCGTTCCGGGCCGATCCCGGTCTCGCTGCCGTGGCCGCGGTGGCCGACCAGGCCGGTGCCGCTTCGGAGCCGGGCGACTGCGCGGTGACCTTGCGCGATGGCACCGGAACTCCGCTGTTCCTGCTGCATCCCACCGGTGGGGACGTGCTCTGCTACGTCGACTTGGCGCGCAAGCTGGACACCGACCGGCCGGTGATCGGCATCCAGGACCCGGCCCTGGCCGGTGAAACGGGCCCGGAGAGTGTTGCCGAACTCGCGGGACGTTACGAACGGGTGCTGCGCGCCCACCAGCCGACTGGCCCTTATCTGCTCGGCGGATGGTCGATGGGCGGTATCGTCGCGCACGAACTCGCCAGGCGACTCCAGGAATCCGGCGACACGGTCGCCCTGCTGACGCTCGTCGATTCGAATATCGCCGACCGCATTCAGCACACCCCTGAGGGCGAATTCTGGTCGCGCTATCTCGGCTCGCTGGAAGCATTCCTGGACATCGACCTCGAATCGGGCGCACTGGACGGGAAATTCGCCCGGCTGCCCGAGGCGCAGCAGCGCGACGAGATCTGGCGGCGGCTGGCCGCGACCGGTGTCGTGGGACGCGATCCGGCGACTCAGCGACTGCGCGAAGAGACGTTCGCGCGGCATCTGCGAGCGCTGGGTGACCACCGCACGGGTTTCCTCGCACCCGACGAAAACCGCGAAACCCTGCTCGTGTGCGCGCAGTCGCCGTCACCGCGCAACTCGGGCGTCGGGATGGGCGTCGACGACTGCGCGGACCTGCCGGACCTGGGATGGCGCGACCACACGCCGGGCCGAATCGACACCCACGTCATCGCGGCGCACCATTACGCGCTGCTCGGCGAGCCCGCCGTCGACACGGTGGCCCGGCTGATCTCCGACGCGCTCGCCCGCGCAGCGGCTGTGGACGGAGTACGTCATGACTGACGCGCGCCGACCGGAGCCCGATTCGTATGCGGCGGCGGCGGAGTTCTACGACCTGATGGCGATACCGTATGTGGCGCAAGCGGAACCGGTGCTCGCAGAACTGCTCGCCGAGGTGGACACCGTCTCGGGCCCGATCGTCGACATCGGCGCGGGCACCGGTCTCTCGACCGTCATGATCGCGGACACGCTGCCCGACGCAGAGCTCGTCGCGGTGGAACCGGCGCCCACCATGCGGGCGGTGCTGATGTCGCGGCTGGCCGCACGCAAGGATTTGCGTGAGCGGATCACGGTGCTGCCGAGCGGATTCCTCGACTGCGTCCTTCCCGATCGATGCGCCGCGGTGGTCGCCCTCGGAGTGATCGGTCATTTCGATGCCACGGCGCGGCCGAAGGTCTGGTCCACGATCGCCACCGCCCTGGCCCCCGGCGGGAGCGCGGTGGTCGAGGTGCAGCGCCCCGGCCGCGTCAGCGAAGTAGCCGAGCGCCGATACACCCAGGCCAGGGCGGGCGCCTTGCGGTACGAGGGCTGGAGCGCGGCCGATCCGGTCGACGCCGAGGCGCTGATCTGGCGGATGACCTACCGCGCGTATCGCGACCAGCTGCTGGTCCAGGAAACCGTCGCCGAGCATCTGGTCTGGCCCGTGGGCGCCGAACGGCTCGCGGAGGAAGCGGTCGGCGCGGGCCTGCGCCTGGCCGCCGAGGACACCGACACCGGATTGCTGCGATTCGTCAAGGAAAGGCATCAATGATGACCGTGCACGAAGTACTCGCCGCCATCGAGGACTTGCTGCCCGTGCTGCGTGAGCGAGCGCAGGACACTGAGGACGCCCGCCGCGTACCGGCGGAATCGATCAAGGCGTTGCAGGAGATCGGCTTCTTCAAACTGCTGCAACCGGCGCGTTACGGCGGCCTCGAGACGGACCCGGCGACCTTCTACTCCGCGGTCGCGCTCATCGCGAGCGCTTGCGGTTCGACCGGCTGGGTGGCATCCGTGCTGGGCGTTCCGCCGTGGAACGTCGCGCTGTTCGACGTCCGTGCCCAAGACGACGTGTGGGGTGGCGACACTGATACCCGCATCTGCTCGTCCTACGCCCTGACCGGCACTGCGACCGCGGTCGACGGCGGCTACCGGCTCAGCGGCCGTTGGGGTTTCGCCTCGGGCTGCGACCATGCGACGTGGGCACTGGTGGGTGCCCGGGTCGTCGAAAACGGCGCGGCCGTCGATTCCGGCACCTTCCTGGTGCCGCTCGGCGACTACACGATCGAGGACGTCTGGGACTCCGTGGGCCTGCGCGGCACCGGCAGCAACGACCTGCTCGCCGACAACGTGTTCGTGCCCGCCCACCGGGTGCTCGGTTCCGCGGCGGTAGCGGCGTGCGTGACGCCGGGGCAGGCGGTCAACGACGGACCGCTGTATCGGATTCCGTTCGGATCGATCCACACCAGTGCGATAACCGCGCCGATCATCGGCATGGCACGCGGCGCCTATGCTGCGCATCTCGAGCACCAGCGCGACCGGGTTCGCGTGGCGTTGCCCGGTGACGCGACCAAGGAGACCGGTTTCACCGGAACGCCCTTCAAGGACGACCTGGCCGCACTCGTGCGCATCGCCGAAGCCGCAAGCGAGATCGATGCCGCTTGGTTGCAGCTGACACACAACATCGGCGCACTTTACGCCCGCGCCGAAGCAGGACAGCCGATATCCCCGATCGACCGGCTCCGCGTCCGCCGCGACCAGGTGCGCGGTACCGAGCGGGCGATCTTCGCGGTGGACCGGCTGTTCGAGAACTCCGGCGGACGCGCACTGCGGGCGGGCACGGCGATTCAGCGGTTCTGGCGCGACGCCCACGCCGGACGGGCGCACGCCGCCAACGACCCGGAACGGGCGTACCGGATGTTCGGCGCCGCCGCGTTGACGCAGTCGTCTCCGACGCCGCCCGGCTCGGCGCGGCCCGAACCGACGGATGAGGAGCAGCGACGGTGACCGAACAGGCGGTATCGCTCCTCGACAGGCATCCATGGGTCGACAAGGCGTGGTGGGACCCGGATCGCACAGCGATCATGGTGCGTCCCACGGTCGAAGCGGTGGCCGTGCGGCCCCGTCCGGGACCGCTGCTGCTCGAGCAACTCGATCACTGGCGGCATGTGTACGAATACGTCTATTCGGTCGCCGCCGACCGCCACGGTGACGATCTCGACCTGTCCGGCTGGCGTGCGTCGGACACCGGCCGGTCGTTTCCTCGTGCGCACATGATCGAATGGATCGACCACGCCGTCGGGCTGGTGCTTCGCGGCAATCCGGACGTGGTGCTCGAATTGGGCTGCGGCAGTGGCCTCATCGCCCATCGCGTGCATCGGAAGGTGCGAGCGTACATCGGTCTCGATGTCGCGGAACCGGCCGTCGCCCGATTGCGCGACCAAGCGCTGCCGGGCGTGCGGGTACTGCACGGAGCCGCCCACGATGTGGCATCGAAGGAAGTCGCGCGGGCGCTACGCGCGGCGACCGGATCGCCTTCGCCCGCCCCGGACTGCATCGTGCTGAACAGTGTCACGCCGTGCTTCCCGAACGAGCGCTACCTGACCGCCGTCCTCGACGACGCACTGGATCTCGTCGCCCCCGGCGGCACGGTGATCGTCGGCGACGTCCGCAACCTCGCCTCCGCACCGAGCTTCGCCCGCTGGCTCGAGTCGGCGCGGAATCCGGGGGTACCCGAGCCGGAGCTGACCCGGCGAGCGGCCGACCGGATCGCGGCGGAGGAAGAACTGCTCTGCGACCCAAGGCTTTTCACCAAGATCGCACGACGTCATCCGCGAGACGTGCAGGTCACCTGCTACGCGAAGCCGTTACGGGCGGACACCGAACTAACCCGGTACCGCTACGACGTGGTGTATACCGTCGACGGCCCCGTGCCGCCGCCAGTCCACACCATCGCGTGGGCCGACCTTTCCGGCACGTTCGCCGAGCGGCTCGCCACCGTCACCGGCGACGGGAAGTTCATGCTGATCACCGGCATCCCGAACGCACTGCTCGACGGCGGCATCCCCGGCGCCGTCACTCCCGCCGAGCTTGCCGCTGCCATCCCGGCGTCCTGGGCAGTGCTGCTCGACTCCCCCGACGGCCGGCTACTGGCCGTCGGTCCACCCGGGCATCAGGCCGAGCGAGACGCCATCTCCGATCCGCAACCGCACCCCGGCTGCAACGACCCGTTCGCCCGGTTCGTGCGACGGCGGCTGCCGGAAATGCTGACCGACCACTTGGAACGACATGCCCCCGCGACAGCGCTACCGGACATCGTGGTAGCAGAGGAGCCGATCACCCCGTGACGACCACACCATCCCTCGATCACCTGGACGACCTGCGTGCCGCATGCCGAGGCGACGTGCTGCTGCCCACCGACCCCGGATACGACCGAGCCCGCCACACCTGGAACACCGCCGTCGACCATAGGCCTGCGGTAATCGTGCGGTGCGCCGATGACGCGGATATCCGTGCGGCCGTGGATTTCGCGCGCCGCCGCGGGCTGGCGGTGTCGGCGCGCGCCGGCGGGCACGACGTCGCCAACCACGACGAGATGAGCGGCTCGCTGCTGCTCGACCTGTCGCTGCTGAAGACCATCACCGTCGATCCCGAACGTCGTAGCGCCACCGTCGCTCCCGGCGTGCTGTGGTCGGAGTTCGACCGCGCCTGCCAAGCGCACGGGCTCGCGGTCACCGGCGCCGACGTGTCGACTGTCGGCGTCATCGGCACCGCGCTGTCGGGCGGAAGCGGATGGCTGCAGCGGGCGGTGGGCTTCACCTGCGACAACGTGCAGGCCGCTCGCGTCGTGCTGGCCAACGGGCGCCAGGTGGACGTCGATGCCGACCACCATCCGGAGTTGCTGTGGGCGTTGCGGGGCGGCGGCGGCAACTTCGGCATCGTCACCACCCTGGACCTGCGCCTGCACCCGATCGGCACGGTGTATGCGGGCACTCTCCTGTACCGCTACGAGCGAGCACAGGCGGTGCTCAGCGGATTTCGCGAGCTCTGCGAGACCGCTCCCCCCGAGTTGTCGCTGCGTGCGACGCTGATCCACTGGCCGCCGGGCGCACCGGAGGGGCCGCCCATGGCCGCCATCACCGCGTCCTATCTCGGTGCGGCCGAGGAGGCCCGCGACGTGCTGCGCAGGTTGCGCCGGATCGGCGAACCCGAGCTCGACCTGGTGCGGCCGCTGACCTACCCGGAGCTGCAACGCAATACCGAGCAAGCGTTCACGGAAGGGCACGGCACCGCGACCGGGACCGAATGGCTTCGCGCGCTCGACGACGACACGATCGACGCGGTGATCGAACTCGGTGCGCGGATGCCCACGCCGCATTCGCTGATCTCCATTCACCAACTCGGCGGCGCGATCCGCCGGACCACCAGCGAGACAACGGCATTCAGTTTCCACGAGGCCGCCTACCATCTCGTCGTGTTCTCCGGCGGACCCGCCGGACAGCGCCTCGAGCCCGCACAGGCGTGGATCGCCGAGATCATCGACGCGGTACGTGGCTGTTCCGCCGGTGGCCCTTACATCGGCATCTTGGACGGCGCCAGTTCACCGTCCCGTGTGCGCAGCGCCTATCACCCCGAAGCATACGAGCGGCTGCGGCGAATCAAGGCAGAGTACGACCCGGACAATCTCTTCCGGTGCAATCACAACATTCCGCCCGCGACCGATGCACCCGAGGCGGTGTCGCGATGACGGCCGAGCTCACCGATCTCGCGCGGCACGCGGCCGATGCCGCCGTTCTGAACGGCGACTCCCGAACCGCGTTCGGTGCACCGCGCATCGAGTCTGCTCGCGACGATCTGGACCGGCACGGGCTGCACGCGATGGTGCGCGTGCTTCGAAAGGCTCTGCCGGACGGCGAATTCCATGCCGAGCCCGAGATCGCCGAACGGCTCGGGGTCGCACCGCGACACCGCTGGCTGCTGCGCAGGTGGTTGGCCGAGCTGACCGCCCGGGGGTGGGTTTCGGGGGACGAGCAAACCGGCTATGGCGCGCCGCGTGAAGTCGCCGCCCCGGTGCGTCCCGATCTGCGCGCGGTCTGCGCCGACCTCGGTTTCGCGCCAGAACTCGCGCGGTTCTTCGAACGAGCCAACGAACGCCTGCCCGAGCTGCTGCGCGATCGCGTGCTGGCGCAGGAATTGCTCTTCCCCGGCGGGGATTTCCGCACCGCCGAGGCGGCGTACCGGAACAATCCGATCAACCGTTATCTGAATGCCGCCACCAAAGAGATCGTCACCTGGGCGGTCGGCGAACTCACGACATCCCCGGTCCGCATCCTGGAACTGGGCGCCGGGGTCGGCGGCACCACGGCCGATATCGTCCCGGGACTGAATGATCTGGCGGTCGACTACCACTTCACCGACCTGTCGAGCTTCTTCCTCGATACCGCACGTGCGCAGTTCTCCGCCTACCCCTGGATGCGCTATGGCATCGTCGATCTCAACGCCGACCTGCCGAACCAGCAGGCGTGCGACATCGTCCTGGCCGCAAACGTCCTGCACAATGCACACCACTGCGGCCAGATCCTGCGCGAGGTGCACAACCTGCTGCGGCCCGGAGGGTTGCTGATCTTCGTCGAATCGTGCCGCGAGCACTGCCAGCTGCTGACGTCGATGCATTTCCTGATGTCCCCGAAGCCGGGCGTGGCCCAGCCCGGCCGTACCGACGTTCGCGCCGGAACGGATCGCATCTTCCTCAGCGAACGCGAATGGCTCGACGAACTCGCCGCCGCGGGACTGCAGACGCAGGTCGTGCTGCCCGAAACCGATCACCCGCTGGCCGCGCTCGGACAGCGCGTGTTCGCCGCGCAGAAACCTCTGTGAGCCCAAAGGACATCGTGGACAGCCACTATCACAGCGACGACTACTACGAGGTGGGGCGGGAGAAGATCCGGGAGTTCGCCCGCGCCGTGCAGAACTTCCACCCGGCGCACTGGGACGACGCGGCCGCGCACGCGCTGGGGTATCGAGGTCTGATCGCGCCGCCCACCTTCGCGTCGTCGGTCGCGAGTCTCGCGCAACGCGCCATGTTCCGCGAAGCCATCGCGGGCTACGACCCCAGCCAGCTGCTGCACCTCGAGCAGGAACTACACCTGCACCGGCCGGTGGTCGCCGGAGACCGGCTCACCGCCGATCTCGCCGTAGAGTCCCTGCGCCGCGCCGAGACCGGCGACATCATCGTGGTCACCACCGTCTTCAGCGATCACCGTGGCGCTCCCGTGCAAACAGCGCACACGACATTGGTCGCCCGTCGAGGCCCCGCCGCCGACAACGCGGTACGCGCCGCCGAGGCGCTGGCAATGCAAAATCTCGCCGCGCCGGTCCCCGAGCCGAGGAAGATCACTCGGCCGCTGTCGTCGCCGCAACCGAAACCCGCCGCACCGGACCCGGCAACGCGTACGCCACTGGAACTCGCTGCCGGACAACGTCTTCCAGCACGGTCATACCGACTTACCCGTGGGGAAGTCGTCAACTACGCCGGAGTCTCCGGAGACAACAACCCGATCCACTGGAGCGACGACGTATCCCGCCGTGCGGGGCTGGACAGTGTCGTGGCACACGGCATGTTGACGATGGGCCTGGCCGCCGGATATCTGACCGAGTGGCTCGATGATCCCAGCCGCGTCCTCGAGTACACCGTGCGGTTCACGAACCTGACCTATGTCGATCCGGATGGTCCGACGGAGCTGGAACTGACCGGCCGCGTGCGATCTGTCGATTCCGCTGCGGGAACCGCTGTAGTCGCGCTCACGGCCGAGTCGAATGGTGCAGACGTCTTCGGTCATGCCACCGCCAGAATCAGGCTATGAACTCGAAGCTCAGCCGGTCGAGCGGCGACCCATCGTGGCCAGGCGTTGCCGCCGCTCCGCGCGCAGCACCCGATACAGGTCGGCTCCACGCATCCCCTACCCTGTTGCGAGGCCTATAATCGTGTGGTATGGATGGCCCGCGCCAGAAAGGTGTAGGCGGCCTACCCGTCCTTACCCACAGCTTTGTCGGTCGAGACCGCGAGCTGGAGAAGATCAGCACCCTACTGCTGGGTCCAGCCCGATTGATCACCCTCATCGGCCCGGGCGGGATCGGTAAGACTCGTCTGGCCTCCGAAGCCTTGCACCGTTGCGGTAGAACCGAAGCCAGGAAGACACGAGCGTACTGGGTGCGACTGGCTCGACTGTCACCGGATTCGGATACGACCGCGGTCGCGGAAGAAGTTGCCCATGCGGTGATCGAGGCGGATTTCTCCGGGCGATCGGCGTGGGACGCCTTGGTCGACACCCTCACGCGAACCGACACCACCGGACGGGCCCCGCACACCGTGCTGGTGCTCGACAACTGCGAGCACGTACTCTCCGGTGTCGGGCCCCTGATCGCCGACCTCATCGACGCGGTACCGGGGCTGAGCATCGTGGCCACCAGCCGCGAACCCATCGGCTGGATCGACGAACACCTGATCACCGTTCCGCCGCTATCGCACCGCGACGCACTGGCCCTGTTTCGGCAACGCGCCGAACTCACCGAACATCCCGTCACCAGCAAAGACCAGACCACCACGGCCGCCGAGATCTGCCGCCATATCAACAATCATCCCCTCTACATCCAGTTGGCGGCCGCACGACTGCTGCGCCAACCCCTGTCCGCCATCCTGCGCGGGCTCACCGGCCACGTTGATGACACTCGACTGCGCTGGTCGTACGGCCCCCGCGTGGGGACCGACCCCCGTCATCGAGCAGTCGTCGACGTCATCTCCTGGTCCTATGAGCTGTGCAGCGACGAGGAACGTCTGCTGTTCGACCGCCTGTCGGTGTTCGCCGCCGGCTACGTCACCAATCCCGACGACACCACAGGCGCCGCTCTGGATGTGGGCGCCGAACTGGAAGCCATCGAGACCGTCTGCTGCGACGACGAAACCAGCGACACGCAAGCGACCCTGACCCGGCAGGAGATCGAGGGCCTGCTCGAGCGCCTTGTCGATCAGTCGCTGGTCACGGCGCACAGGACGACTACCTCAGTGCGGTATTCCCTGGTGGAGAGCCTGCGGGTATTCGCCCAGCAGCGACTGCTCCAGCGCTCCACGGCCGCGGTGGACGAACCCACCCGCTTGGCCCTGCGGCATTGCCGCTACTACCACGACAGGATCGGCTACGCCGCAGCCAACTGGTTCAGTCCCGAAGGGCAAGACCTGCTGGACTGGGCCCGGACGGTCTGGGCCGACACCCTCACCGCGATCGAAACCAGCATTACCACCCCGGGCCGAGCCGGAGACGGTTTGGAGATCTGTCTCGGGCTGATCACCTTGCAGGTGTGCTTCACCAGCGGCTCGGTACGAGAAATACGTCAATGGACCCTGCGCTGCCTAGATGCCACCCGGGCGGTGACCCCGCAACCCACCGAACTCCAGATCGGGGCCATGGCCACCATCGCATGGCTCGCCACGCTCCAAGGCACTCTCGAAGATGCCGAACAGATGCTCGAGGACTGCGTCACCGCCTGCATCCCCGACCCGGACGCCAGACGGAACTGGCGAGACACCGCCGAGACCGACATCGGGCTGCCCGCGCCAGTCGAATTCGCATGGGGGGCGGAGCTGATATTCGCGCGCCGTGACGCCCGCGCCATCACCGTCCTGAGCCGAGCCCGGGATAAATTCGAGGCCTACGGCGACCACGGCGCTGCCTCAATGAACGAGCTGTTCACTGCCTTGGCCGCGGGCATGCTGGGAACCGCGCAGCAAGCCCACGAGATCACGCAGCGTTACCTCGATCGCGCGACCCTCTCCGGAATTCCATGGGAAAAGGCTTGCGCCGAACTCACCAGGTCGACCGCCTTGACCCGACACGGCAACCCCACCGAAGCACTGGCGCTCGAACGATCCTCACTGGCATATCACCTCGCTACCAACGAGCAATGGGCCGCGGTGTGGTTGGTGCAGTACCGGACCTGGTCATTGGCGCACATCATCACCGACTCGATCGTCGCCGGAAAACCCGACCGCAAGAAACTGATTGCCCTCGCCACCGAAATCGCTCACTTGGCCGGCGGCACCACAATCCTGCGAGCCAAGCTCGGCATCGACATCAAGGCGTCGGGGCCCCTGCTCGACGAATCCGAAAAAGCTATCGCTGTCGCCCGCCGAGTGCTCGGGCCGGACGCCTTCGCCGCGGCAGAAGCCCGAGGCATGCGTCTGCGTCCGGAGCAAGACGAAGTGCAACGGCTGGCACTGGGCACACTGACGATCGATACTGCAGCGGACGCGGACGCCACATCGCACTGGCACGAACTGACCCCGACCGAACAGCAGGTCGCGATCCTGGCCGCGGCCGGGTGGACCAACATCGACATTGCCTTCCGCCGTGGAAAGTCGCCCCGAACTGTCGACGCCCAGATCGCGGCGATTTTCAATAAACTGACCATCACTTCACGTGCGGACATATCCGCGCACATCCCCAGTAGATTCGCCGATCAGGTCCGAGACGAAACCGCCCGACGACCGCGCTGATAGTAGGGCTATCCGAAAGACCGGCGGATCCGACCTTGGCCTGCCGATCCACTTCCATAGGTATATCCCACATCCATTACCGATGCGGAGGTCGATACCTACCGCCCACGCTTGTTGTCGTGCAGTGGACGAAGGTCCCGGGACGACGGCGTCACCAGGCCTTCAACCACACAATTTTGCGACGGCCGAGCTCGACTTCATGCCGAGCCGACAGCGAACAGGTGGGTATATGCCGCCCTGCGATGGCCAGATCCATCCGGCTGACAGATTCGAAATCTCTCATGGCCGGCCGACCGGAAACCGAATCATCCTATGACAATCGCACTGCTACCTCTTGCCTACGGATACTTGCGCGACGATTTGCTCTGTGACCGCGACTCGCATTCGAGCGAGGACAGACTGCGGGACACTGCCAGGTCACTCGGCTACGAACTCGGCACCGTGTTCCGCGAGCCCCCACCGCAGAACGGGACATTGCCCCCGGCGTTCGTCGATCTCGTCCATGAATGCCGGCGAGCCGCGGCCCACGCCGTGATAACGCTGCGTGGACACATGTCGGATATGTCGGTGTGCCGGATGGTCCTGCTGGCGGTCCTCGACGTGCGAGCAGGTGCCGTAGTGCACGAAGTCTAGTTATCGGCAGCAGCCGCGTGGCCCGCGTCCGGTCACCGACCGTGGTCGACGGCAGCGCTGGCTACAACCTGCCGTCACAGGAACGCCGGGGCTTACTCAGTCCGCGGAGACCTCGCTACGGTCGCCGCTCCAGAGCGTGTGGAACTTGCCTTCGGCGTCGATGCGCTCGTAGGTGTGCGCTCCGAAGAAGTCGCGCTGCGCCTGGGTGAGCGCGGCGGGCAGGCGCTCGGCACGCAGGGCGTCGTAGTAGGACAGCGACGACGCGAACGCCGGTACCGGGATGCCCAGCAGGGTCGCGGTGGACACGACGCGCCGCCAGCTGTCGATCGCGGTCTCGATCGCCTCGCGGAAGTAGGGCGCGAGGATCAGGCTCGGCAGTTCCGGGTTCTCGTCGTAGGCTTCCTTGATCCGGTTCAGGAACCGTGCCCGGATGATGCAGCCGCCGCGCCAGATCGTCGCGAGGTCGCCGGGGCGCAGGTTCCAGTCGTATTCGGTGCTCCCCGCGGCGATCTGGTCGAAGCCCTGGGCGTATGCGACGACCTTCGACGCGTACAGCGCCTGCCGGATGTCCTCGGTGAACTGCTCCACGTCGGTGGGCTTGTCCGCCAACCAGCCCGAAGCCAGACCGGTTGCCGCTTTGCGCTGCGCGCGCGAACCCGACAGCGCCCGTGCGAAGACCGCTTCGGCGATGCCCGTCACCGGTACCCCGAGATCGAGGGCGGACTTCACCGTCCAGCGGCCGGTGCCCTTCTGCTCGGCGGCGTCGACGATGACATCGACCAGCGGCCGGCCGGTTTTCGCGTCCACCTGCTCGAGCACCTCGGCCGTGATCTCGACGAGGTAGCTTTCCAGGTCTCCGGAGTTCCACTGGGTGAACACGTCGGCGATCTGCTTCGCGTCGAAGCCGAGCGCGTCACGGAACAGGTGATAGGCCTCGCCGATGAGCTGCATGTCGGCGTACTCGATGCCGTTGTGCACCATCTTGACGAAGTGCCCGGAACCGTCCGGACCGATATGGGTGCAGCACGGCGTTCCGTCGACTTTCGCCGCGATCGATTCCAGCAGCGGACCGAGCGAGTCGTAGGACTCCTTCGGGCCGCCGGGCATGATCGCCGGGCCGTTGAGCGCGCCCTCCTCGCCACCCGAGATGCCGGCGCCGACGAAGTTCAATCCGCGCTCCCGCAGCGCCGCTTCGCGCCGGATGGTGTCGGTGTAGAGCGCGTTGCCGCCGTCGATGATGATGTCACCGGGCTCCATCGCGGCGGCGAGTTCCTCGATGACGGCATCCGTTGCGGCGCCCGCCTTCACCATGATCAGGACCCGGCGCGGCTTCTCCAGCGCGGCCACGAACTCCTCGACGGTTTCGGTGCGCACGAAATCACCGTCGTCGCCGTGCGCCTCGAGCAGTGCGTCGGTCTTGGCGATGCTGCGGTTGTGCAGCGCCACCGTATAGCCGTGCTTGGCGAAGTTGCGGGCGATGTTGCTACCCATGACCGCCAGGCCGGTGACCCCGATCTGTGCACGTGCTGTAGAGGTCGGCATCAATCAGCTCTCTCGTTCGACAGGTGTGGCAGGTCCGCGCGAAGCCGTTCGGCGGGTGCCTCGTGGAGTCCGTTCCACGACGTCTCAGACCTTACCCACCCCGTCGGTTCCAGCATGTGTCGCATAGCGAGCCGTCGTCGGTTTCGTGGTCGGAGGCAACACGCTGACCCGCCCCGGCCACGCAATGCCGCGGCCTCGATATGCTCAGCCGCCTTCGCCCGAGAGGCGGTGGCGGAGGGTGGCCGCCCGGAGCGTGAGGTGGTTGCGCTCGGCGAGGTTTTGCGCCTGTGCGGCGGCCTCCACGTAGAGCCGCGCCGCCATGGCGACGTCGCCGGCCCGCTCGTGGAGGTAGGCGGCCGAAGCGGTGTACCTCGGGAGCGTCGGGTCGAGTTCGGCGAGGGCGGCGAGCCCGGCCTGCGGTCCGTCCGCCTCGCCGACGGCGACGGCGCGATTGAGCCGCACCACCGGGCTGTCGGTGAGACGGACCAGTTCCTCGTACCACTCGACGATCTGTACCCAGTCGGTCTCGTCGGCGGTCTGTGCGTCGGCGTGTAGAGCCGCGATCGCGGCCTGCGCCTGGTACTCCCCGAGCCGGTCGCGGGCCAGCGCGGCCTGGAGCACGGCCACGCCCTCGGCGATCAGGTCGCGTCGCCAGAGGCCGCGGTCCTGCTCGGACAGCGGCACGAGGCTGCCGTCGGCGCGCGTGCGGGCCGGGCGTCTGGCGTGGTGGAGCAGGAAGAGGGCGAGCAGTCCCGCGGCCTCTACGTCGTCGGTGGTCGCGGCCAGCTGCCGGGCCAGGCGGATCGCCTCCGCGGCGAGGTCGACATCGCCGCTGTATCCCTCGTTGAACACGAGGTACAGGACCCGAAGTACGGTGCGCAGGTCTCCGGCGCGATCCAGCCGGACGTCGCTCACGGTGCGTTTGGCCCGGCTGATCCGCTGGGCCATCGTCGCTTCGGGCACGAGGTAGGCCTGCGCGATCTGGCGGGTGGTGAGGCCGCCGACGGCCCGCAGCGTCAGGGCGACGGCCGACCCCGGGCTGAGGCTCGGGTGCGCGCACAGGAAGTAGAGCTGCAGCGTTTCATCCACCGATGTGGTCGGTCCGGGCGGCGGCTCGTCGGAGACCCGGAGCTCGCGGCGGCGCCGCGCGACATCGGATCGGGCGAGATCGACGAAGCACCGCCACGCCGTGGTGATCAGCCAGCCCTTGGGGTCGTCGGGGCGCTGGTTCGGCCACGACTCGACGGCCCGGACCAGTGCCTCCTGGACGGCATCCTCGGCGGTCGCGAAGTCCGCCCCGCGGTGAACGAGGGCCGCCAAGACGCCGGGGATCAAGTCCCGCAGCCGGGCCGCGTCCACCGCGTCGGCAGCCATCACTCGGTGACGGTCGGCGCAGCGGTCAGGAACGGCCGAACCTCGAGCCACTCGTGGATCGGCTTGCCACCCGCGCCGGGCGCCGCGGACAACTCGCCGGCCAGCTCGACGGCGCGCTCGTAGGAGTCGACGTCGATGATCATCCAGCCGGCGATCAGGTCCTTGGTCTCCGCGAACGGGCCGTCGGTCACGGGCGGCTTGCCCTCGCCGTCGTAGCGGACCCAGGCGCCCTCCGGCGCCAGGGCCTGGCCGTCGACGAACTCGCCGCTGCCTTCCAGGCGGGCCGCGAAGTCGTTCATGTACTGCATGTGCGCCTCGATCTCGGCGGGCGTCCAGTGATCCATCGGCACGTCGTTGACTGCCGCCGGGGCGCCTCGGTAGTGCTTGAGGAGCAGGTACTTGGCCATGACATTCTCCCTTCGGGACTTGCGACCCTAGTTGGTCGCTCACCCCTGGGACGGAGCCGGCACGACGTTCTCGACATCCGCCGTAGAACTTTTTTGCACCTTTTCGTCTACCGAAGGTTGTGACTTGCAGTCGAAGGTGGCGGTGTTTTCGCGTTCTCGATGGCACGGATGGCGAGGGCTGTGTCGAGCCTCAGATCACTGATTCACCGCGGGGCACCGTGTGCAGTGTCTGCTGAACGCTTCGACATGGCTCGTCGGTTGTCCGCTCAGGGTCATCGAGTGCGTCACCGACAGAGCGCGCCCGCACGGCGATACTTATTCGATGGTCGATGTTTTCCAGACGATCGCCGCACGGATATTGAAAGGCGCTGCAGTCGACCGTGCCCTCGTCGCCGTTGATGGCGTCGATGGCAGCGGGAAGACCACATTCACCACCGAACTCGTGAGGCGGCTTCACACTCGGACCGTCATCGTGCTGCACGCCGATGATTTCCTGAACCCGTCCGCGGTCCGGCATGCGCGGGGCCGACGATCACCACAGGGCTTCTGGCTCGATTCCTACAACTACCGCGCACTGCGCCGTGACGCACTCGATCCGCTACGGCCCGGCGGTGATGGCTGGTATCGCACCGCTTCCTACGATCCCGGCACCGACACCATCGTCCGTCCGACTGCTTGTCTCGCACCGCGCAACGCCGTGGTCGTGGTCGAGGGTCTGTTCCTCCATCGAGACGAACTCGTCGACATCTGGGATATGTCAATCTTTCTGGACGTGCCGTTCGAGGTGACGGCGCGGCGGATGGCCGAACGCGATGGCCTCACCGAGACCCCCGAGCACGAGACGATGCGTCGATACGTCGACGGACAGCGTCTGTACTTCGCGCGGTCGCAGCCATGGGCACGAGCCGACATCGTCATCGACAACACTCGATTCGACCAGCCGCGCATCATCGCCCCGGAATATGCCCACTCCGCACATTGACGAGGCTCGGCACTCGACAACTGTCACCTGTGTTGAGGTTGCCCCGGTTTCCCGGACGGGTTGGGTGTGATGCTCACGCGGCTGCGTGAGCGGGGGTGTGGGCTCGTTCGTACTCTACGGGGCTGAGCATTCCGATCTTGGAGTGTCGTCTTCTGGGGCTGTAGAAGGTTTCGATGTAGTCGAAGATCGCGTTGGCCAGTTCCTGTCGTGTCGTCCACTGCTTGCGGTTGAGCAATTCCAATTGCATTGTGCTGAAGAAACTCTCGACCATACTGTTGTCGAAACCGTCCCCGATCGATCCCATCGACCCGAGTAGCCCGGCGACGCGGATGCGCTGCCCGAACGCCCAGCTGGTGTACTGCTCAGGTTCAACCGGTGGTCTGCGCCGCCAGCGGGCCATGTCCAGGGCGTCGCAGACCAGTTCGGCGCGTAGATGGTCTGCAATCGACCGGCCGACGATGCGCCGGGAGAACGCATCGAGGACGACGGCGCAGTACACCCAGCCTTCGCTGGTGCGGCGCGCAGTCACGTCCATGCACCACAACCGGTCCGGACCATCGGCGCTAAAGCGGCGGTTGACCAGGTCCGGGTGCGGACTGGCCTGCGGATCTCGTGTGGTGCAGCCTCGGCGACGGCGGAAAATTCCGGTCAGCCCAGCGCTGCGCATCAGCCGGGCCACACGTTTGCGACCACTCGGATCCGCTGACCGAGCCGCAGTTCGGCATGCACCCGCGGAGCACCGTAGGTACCACGCGACGCGATGTGGACCTCGGTGATCGTGGCGGTGAGTTCACGATCAGCGCGAGCACGCGCAGACTCGCCCCGCTGCTTCCACTCGTAGTACCCGGAGGTCGACACCCCCAGCACACGGCATGAAACCGTGACCGGGATGCCGGCTTCGGCCAGTTGCGCGACCACCGGGAACACTATTTTGGGAGAACGTTCTCCCGTGCGAAGTAGGCCGCCGCCTTACGCAGCACCTCGTTCTCCAGTTCGAGTTGCCGCAACTCAGCCAGTTCCTTGCGTTCAGCGCTGGTCACGCCCTCCCGGGCGCCCTCATCGATATCGGCACGTCGCAGCCAGTTCCGCAGGCACGATTCCGAGATCCCCAAACCCTTCGCGACCTGACCGACCAGCTTGTCGCTGCTGCGTGCCAACTCGATCGCACGCTGACGGAACTCCGGTGGGTGTGCTGGTGGCATCCAGACTCCTTTCGGAGGCGAGTATCTCGCCTCACCATTGGTGTCCGGAAGACCGGGGCAACCTCAATCGGCTTGTGCTGAGTACTCGGTTGCGGGGCGTGGTGTCGAGCATAATCGAGCGATGTTCGGGAGGGTGAGCGCCCTTGGCGCACAGATACGTACGACAACGACTGCGCTGCCCGCGCGATTGAGCAAAGACTCACGATCGGCGCTGAGCCGCCGGGCGGGCCGAATACGGCTGTTCCCTGCGGTCGCGCTCGCACTGCTTGCTGGACTGGGGGTCGCGTTCGTCGCCTACGGATTCCTACGCTGGATCACCCCCGTCGACACGGCCAAGGCCGCTGCCGAGATCGACGTCACCCGAGTCGCGTTGACTGTCGTCGCCGGAGTCGGCGGTGTCGTCGCGCTGGTGATCGCCTACCGGCGACAACGTGATCTGGAGCAGAGCCGATTCGTCGAACGCTTCGGAGCCGCAGCCGCACAACTCGGCGCGACCGACGTCGCGGTCCGCATCGCCGGGGTATACGCCATGGCCGGCGTCGCCGACGAATCCGACGGACTACGCCGCCAGCAATGCATCGATGTCCTCTGCGGGTACCTCCGATTGCCCTACAGCCCCGACCTTGGTGGCAACCACCAGAGCAAGCTAGTCCTCAAGCACCACCGCGCGACAGCTGATGGCACCCGCGCCGACGACCAGGAGCGCCATCTCGAATACCGGCACAATGACCGAGAAGTCCGAGCGACCATCGTCCGTGTCATCGCTGACCACCTCCGACCAACGGCCGAATACAGCTGGTCGACAAGCGACTTCGACTTCCGCACGGCATACCTCGAGAACGTTGATTTCAGCCGTGCGAAGTTCCTGGGTTCTGCCCGGTTCGGCGAGGCTACGTTCAGCGGCGCCGTCACCTCGTTCGCAGACGCGATCTTCTCCGGCACCGCCTCGTTCGACGGCGCGACCTTCTCCAACACCGCCTCGTTCGACGGCGCGACCTTCTCCGGCAGCGCTTCGTTTGTGTTCGTGGTCTTCTCCGGAACCGCCTTGTTCTACCGCGCGACCTTCTCCAGCGACGTTTCGTTTCTCAACGCGACCTTCTCTACAGGTAACTTCGACGGCGCGATCTTCTCCGGCATCGCCGTGTTCAGCCACGCAACCTTCGCCAGCACCGCCTCGTTCGACGGCGCGACCTTCTCCAATGACGTCTTCTTCACAGACGCAACCTTCGCCAGCAGCGCCTCGTTCGACAGCGCGATCTTCTCCGGCACCACCATGTTCGTACACGTGACCTTCGCCAGCAGCGCCTCGTTCAGCGGCGTGACCTTCTCAGGCAGCGCCTTGTTCGACGTTGCGACCTTCTCCGGCACCACCGTGTTCGTCGACCCAAAGCAGTGGGGGCCTCCAGCGCCGAGGTTCGACTGGGACCAGGACATCAGCCAAAAACCCGCCAATATCGAACCGCAGAACTGGCCGCCCTCGGTCGTGGCAGCCTCGTAGTACCGCAACAGGGAAAGTGTCGAGTCGCTAGTCACACGTCGACCTCGAAACAGCCTGATCGTGTCTCACGACCGGAATGCGAACCCCCGAGAAGATCGAGACAGCGCTGCTGAGGGGTCAGCCGACGCAGAGGCTGTGGTGGTGGCGTCAAAATTGGGTGATACCAACCGCTTCTGCGCGTTGTGGTGTCAAATTCTTACTGCATCAACGGCATCGATGGTCGATGCCGTCAGTGAGGAGCGTGTGCGTGTCCCGTGCGATCGATTCCGCTGTTTTCCCGCATCTGGATGCGGACCTGGCCCGTGTCCGTGACGTGCTCGGGCCGGTGCGGTTTCGGGGCCGCCCCGAGCTGACCGCGCTCACCGACGAGGGCCCGGACACGGCTCGTCGGCTGGTGCGCCCGACGTTGACGCTGCTGTCGTACTACCTGCTCACCGATCCCGCAGCGCCGGCCGATGAGCGGGCGGTGCGCGCGGCTGCCGCGGTGGAGTTGCTGCATCTGGGATCGCTGTATCACGACGACGTCATCGACCACGCCGATCAGCGTCGCGGCCGCCCCAGCACCAACGCGGTGTGGGGTTCGCACATGGCGGTACTGGCGGGGGACTGCGTGACATCCTCGGGCACGCAGATGCTGGTCGAACTCGGTTATCGTGAGGTTTCCGCGGGGGCGATCGCGAGTGCGCAGATGTGCGCGGGCATGGTGCTCGAGGCCGCCGACGAATATGTGGCCTCCCGCAGTGAGCAGTCCTACCTGGACGCGATCGACGGCAAGACAGCGGTGTTGCTGTCGTTTGCGTGCCGGGTGGGCGCTATGCAGGCCGGCTGTTCCGACGAGCACGTAGAGGTGTTGGCCGAGTTCGGTCGATACTTCGGGTTGGCCTACCAGTTGTGGGACGACATCCTCGATGTGACCTCGACCGCCGAGGAAATGGGCAAGCCGGTCAATCAGGATCTGTTCGAGGGCATCTACACCCTGCCCGTGATCCGTGCCGCGGCCCGCGACCGCGATCTTGCTCGCCTGCTCGGTCGGCGAATGACGCGCGAAGACGCTACGCGTGCCCGTGAGCTCGTACTCGCCTCGGGTGCCGTGGGCGAGGCGCAGGCGGTTGCCGACGACTTCGTCGACCAGGCTGCCGATCAGCTTGCCGGTCTGCCCGTCGATCCTCGCGTTCGCCACGCGATGACCGGTTATGCCCGATCGGTACTCGATCGGCGAACTTCCCGCCCGGTCGTTTCCGGGCCCTCGACACAGCCACCGGAGGGCGAGAGCGAGGTGTTCTCGCCGCAGGCCATGTCATGGCTGCGGAACTGGATGGTCGACACCGGCCTCGTCGCCTCCCCGGCCGAGTTCGACCACAACCACCGATGGTCAGGAGTGTTCCGGGGGTCGACGCAGTTCTTGGTTCCGGCGAATGTCTCGGCCCCGGTGGACGCGGCCCGTGAACAGGCCGTCGTCGGCATGGGCACGCTGATGGCCGTGTGGGATGACCTGTTCGAGGATCCGCGGCTGACCGATCCGGAAGCGGTCACCGCGCTGCGGCGTGGGCTGGTGGCTGTGCTGCGCCAGGATCCGCAGACTCCGTCGCGGTCCGCCGCGATCGCGGCGGCGTGGGCGAGTGTGTGGCCGCGTCTGCGCGAGGGCCGCACCCTCGAGTGGCAGCAGCGGTTCCTCGACAACGTCGAGGCGTGGTTCGAAGCCTGCGAACGCGAAGCGCACCATCGCATCAACCGCTACATCCCCACCACGGCCGAATGGCTACCGCTGCGGAACTCGACCGGTGGATTCGACATCGCTGTCGCCGTGGTGGAGGTGTACCAGGACTGGGAGCCGCCGTCGACACTGCGGAACCACCCGGTGATCCGCCGTCTCGAGGACCTCTTCTTCCGAGTGGCCTGGGCGGAGAACGATCTGGTGTCATTGGATCGCGATGAAGCCGACCATGTCCCCTACAACCTGGTCAGGGCGATCTGTCACGAGACCGGATGCACCCGCGGCGAAGCCATCGAGCAGGTCCAGCGTGAGATGACCGAGAAACGCTCCCAGATCGACGCAGTGATCCGCTACCTTCCCGCCCTCATCCGCGTGCTTCCCGGCCTCTCCGGGCGAAGGAAGGAGTACCTGTCGGTCTACGAGAACATGAGGAACGTGGTCTTCACGGCGCGTGACGCCGATCGGTACACGCAGAACTGGAATACCGCAGCGCCGGACTTGGAACGCTTGCGCCGTGAGGTCTACCACTACCCGGCCGCCGACCCGGTTCCTGCCGGACCGTAAACCCCTGCAGACGACCCATTTTCACTGCTCCGCTCTCCTCGGACCTCGTTGGTCCGGACCCGGCGAGCCAGTTTGCGGGCCGGGGTATCTGTTCAGGTGATGTCTCGCCAACGAACGTTGGTGAGACACCCTGTGCCGCTGATCGTTTCCGCAGGCCAGATCTGTAACGCATGCCGTGTACGCGGCAATGTCGACCTGTCGGGGGTTGCCGATACGCTTCCGGCTCATGCGAATCGGCTACGGGCGCGTCTCGACGCGCGATCAGCACCCCGAAGCACAACACGACGCGTTGACCACGGCCGGATGCGAGAAGATCTTTGTCGACAAGGCTTCCGGCAAGCTCGCGACCCGGCCGGAACTGGACAAGGCGCTGCTGTCGGCCAACCGTGCCGGTGATCAGCTGGTGGTCACCAAACTCGACCGGCTCGGTCGCTCCCTCGAACACCTCATCGACCTGTCGAGGACCCTCGAAGGGCGGGGGGTGGATCTGGTGGTGCTCGACCAG
This sequence comes from Nocardia sp. NPDC051787, assembly GCF_040681325.1. NCBI lineage: Bacteria > Bacillati > Actinomycetota > Actinomycetes > Mycobacteriales > Nocardiaceae > Nocardia > Nocardia sp. NPDC051787. The sequence goes on along the minus strand of NZ_JBFAYO010000025.1, from coordinate 15,568 downwards.
AAGATCGACACCTCGACCGCGCTGGGCCGCATGTTCTTCCAGATCCTGGGCTCCATCGCCGAATTCGAGCACGCCCTGATGAGTGAACGCACCCGCGACGGGCTGGCCGCGGCCCGCGCCCGGGGCCGTACCGGCGGCCAGAAACCCAAACTCGGCCCGCGGCAGGTACAGCTGGCCCGGCAGATGTACGACGAACTCGACGAGGCCGGCAAGCGCCGCTACACCGTCGCCCAGATCGCCGCCGAATTCGGTGTCACTCGTCCCACGATCTATCGGCATCTGTCCGCTTCGGGCGCGACAATGTGACACAGCGCACGCGAGTTCGCGTGCGCGTGGAAGTGGGTGAGCTGTGGCGGATAGCGGGCTGACCGGGTTGAGCGAAACCGACCGGCGGCAGGCGATGAGCCGGTTCGCGGTGCTGCGGCCTCACCTCGAAGACGATGTGCCGCTCACCAGCACCGCTGCCTGGCCGGGCTGGCACCGGACCGGCGCCGATCCACCGGCCGGCGCACCGACCCGGAGCTGGTGCGGCTGATCGAGGGCATGGCTTTGCGGCGGCCACGTCCGTCGCTGGCGACGATCACCCGCCGGGCAGCCCGCGTCGCCGCCGAGCGGGGGTGGGTTCCGGTGTCCTACACCACCGTCCGCTCCATTGTCACCGGTCTCGACCCGGCGATGCTCACCCTGGCGCACGACGGTGCCGCGGCTTTCCGTGACACCTACGAGCTGGTGTACCGGCGCCGCGCCGAGCGCCCAAACGCGATGTGGCAGGCCGATCACACCCAGCTCGACATCCTCATCGTCGAGACCGGCAAACACCGGCGCCCCTGGCTGACCGTGGTACTCGACGACTGCTCCCGCGCGGTGCCCGGCTACACCGTGAACCTCGGCGCGCCGTCAGCGATGAACACGTCGCTGGCGTTGCGGCAGGCGATCTGGACCAAGCCCGATCCGGCGTGGCCGATGTGCGGGATCCCCGAGATTCTCTACGTCGACCACGGCAGCGACTTCATCAGCGAGCACCTCGCCCAGGTCGCGGCCGATCTGAAGTTTCAGATCGTGCACTCGACCGTGGCCCGGCCCCAGGGCCGTGGGAAGGTGGAGCGGCTGTTCGGCAGTATCAACACCGAACTGCTCACCGAGCTGCCCGGCCACCTCGTGCGCGGCAAACCCGTCACCGCGCCGACGCTGTCGCTGCGTCAGCTCGACGAGGCGATCGGCCGGTTCCTCACCGGCGTCTACCACCCGCGCACCCACTCCGAGATCGGCGTCTCACCACAGCAGGCCTGGGTCGCGGACGGGTGGCTGCCGCGCATGCCCGAGGATCTGGAACAGCTCGATCTGCTGCTGGTCACCCTCGCCACACCCCGCGTCGTGCACCGCGACGGCATCCATTTTCAGGGCCTGCGCTACCTGCATCCCACCCTGGCCGCCTATGTCCGCGAACCAGTCACCGTCCGCTACGACCCACGCGACATCACCGAGATCCGGGTCTTCCACAAGAACCGGTTTCTGTGCAAGGCCGTCAGCCCCGACCACACCGGCGAGACCATCGGGCTCAAGGAGATCCAGGCCGCCCGCCGAGCCTACCGGCATCGGCTCCGCGCGCAGATCAACGAACGCATCCCCGTGGTGACCGACTACCTCCCCGCACCGGCACCCGCGCCGCCGGAACCGGCCCCGATACTCCCACAGGGGCCGCGGCTGCGCGCCTATCAGGAGGACTGATCATGCCGCCGCCGCGGAACTGGCCGTTCATCGCCACCAAGGAACACCGCCGGTTCGTCGAGTTCGCCGACACCGTCAGACGCGACCGGACCATCGGAATCTGCTACGGCGCAGCCGGAATCGGGAAAACCCTGTCCGCCTCCCGATACGCCCGCTGGGACAAAGCAGGACACCTGCTGCGCACCTGGGGTCCCCGCGAGGACTCCGACAAAGACATCTACGCCGCGCTGACCCGCTCGCGCACCGTGTTCTACACCCCCACCGTCGCCGCGACCCTGCGGGAACTGCGCGACGATCTCAAACTGCTCTACAACCGGGTCAACATCTGCATCGACCAGCACATCAACGTCGGTGTCCGTGAGCACCGGACGGCCGACTACATCGAACTGCTCGTCATCGACGAATCCGAACGCCTGACCGCCACCGCCATCGAGCACCTACGCGACCAGTACGACCGCGGCGACCACGGCCTGCTGTTCATCGGGATGCCCGGCATCGAGAAAACCTTCTCCCGCTACCCGCAGCTCTACAGCCGCGTCGGCTTCGCCCACCGCTACCGGCCCCTGACCGGCGAAGAACTCACCTTCGTCCTGACCCGGCACTGGCACAAACTCGGCCTCGACCTGGACCCCGACGACTTCACCGACGCCCAAGCCGTCGCCGCCGTCGCCCGCATCACCGGCGGCAACTTCCGCCTCTTGCAACGCCTGTTCGCCCAAATCCACCGCATCATGAAAATCAACGAACTCCACACCATCACCGCCGACGTCGTCGAAACCGCCCGCATCACCCTCGTCATCGGCACCACCTGAACGCAGTCACCGATGCGCCACTTGACGGCGCGAAAACACCGCCACTTTCCACCGCGAGTCACAGGCATGGCAACGCCGACACGCGATCTCGACATCCCCTCACCGCTCACCCTCGACGGGGACGCCCTCGACCCGATCGGCGGAGGCGGCGCGCTCATCGGCTACGGCCGAGTCTCCACCAAGGACCAGAACCTCGACCGCCAGATCCACGCGCTCACCGCGGCGGGATGCCAGAAGATCTACACCGACAAGAAATCGGGCAAGGACGCCGAACGCGCGGAACTGCGGAAGTGCCTGGAGTACATGCGCCCCGGCGACACCCTCGTCGTGCCGTCGCTGGACCGGCTCGGCCGATCCCTGCAAGACCTGATTTCGATCGTCGCCGGACTGCGCAAGCGCGGCATCGGGTTCCGGTCGCTGCACGAAGCTTTGGACACGACCACTCCCGGTGGCCGCCTGGTGTTCCACGTCTTCGCCGCCCTGGCGGATTTCATCCGCGAGCTGATCGTCCAAGGCACCCACGAAGGCCTGGACGCCGCCCGCGACCGCGGGCAACGCCTCGGCCGGCCACCAGCCATGACCGTCGAGCAGATCCGCCAGGCCCGCGCCATCCTCACGCGACCGGAAGAGACTGTCTCCTCGGTCGCCCGGCTGCTGGGCGTCTCACGCAGCACGATCTACAAGTACGTGCCCGAACTCGGCAAGCAGCTGGCGGCCGGTGAGGACCGCCCGATGCCGGATGTCGCCGAGTCCCAGCTGGCCTCGCGACGCGACGCGACGGCGTAGGTGCTGGTGGGCGCCCCTCCCGGTTCACTCGAAAGAGGTGAATCGGTCGCGCCCGGATGTTCCTACGGTCGACGGTGCGGCCCGCGGCTGCTCGGCCACGAGCTGCATCAGTAGACAGGGGCTTCGCCGGATCCGCGGCGGAGTCGATCCGCATGGCGCACTCGCTCATCGCAGGGCACATCCGGCCAAGGAGGGCTCGACTATGACAACGTATGCACCGGTCACCATCCAGCAGGCACAGTTCCCGATCGTCGAATCGTTCACCCACGACACCGTGACCAACCCGCACTGGCAACTGCTGGGCAGCGCACGGCTGCACGACGGCAGCCTGGAACTCACCCCCAACGCCAACTCCCAGGCCGGGACGGCGTTCCTCGATCAGGCGTTCTCCTCCACCCTCGGAGTCACCATCGACTTCGACTACTCCTGCGAGGGAGCAGCCAACCTCGGCGACGGCTTCAGCGTCTATCTGATCGACGGCGCGCACACCACCCAGCCCGGCGGTCTCGGCGCCGCCCTCGGCTACTCCGTCACCAAGTCCGATTCCGGGCAGATCGTCGCGCCGGGAGTCACCGCCGGATTCGTCGGCGTCGGCTTCGACAACTACGGCAACTTCGCCACACCATTGGCCGGTACCGGAGGCGGCGCGCAACGGCCCAAGACCTTGGGGGTGCGCGGAGCAGGCAGTCTGCGGGAGGGGTTCGGCTGGCTCACCGGCGTTGCGGTGCCGGGCGGATTCCGCGCGGATTGGGAGCGCGGCGCCCACATCCAGGTCTCCGTCATCGGCGGGCGGCTGACCGTTCGCCACGCCGACAAAACCAACCCCAACGGCACCCTGCTGATCGACAACTTCGATCTCGCCGGAGCCGACGGTCAACCGCGTGTGCCCGAGACCTTCAAACTGGGCTTCGCCGCCGGAACCGGCGCCGCGACCGCCCACCACCGGATCAAGAACCTGAAGGTGACCCTGCCCGCGGAAATGCCCCTGGTAATCAGCGGCCCGCAGACCGCGCAATCGGGACACCGGATCACCTACACCATCGGCGTGCAGAACCTCGGCCCCAACGACGCACCCGACGCCGTGCTCGACGCCACGGTCCCGACAGAGCTGACCGATCTGGAACTGAGCTGCCAGACCGAGAACGGAGCCGTCTGCGGCGCCGGTTCTGTCCGCGACGGCCTGCACATGCCGATCGACCTGCCCAAGGGCAGCAAAGCGACCATCACCCTGACCGGCACCATCGACCCCCAATTCGAGGGCCGACTCACCTGCACCAGCCTCATCACCTCACCCTCACGCGCCAACACCGCCGAACGGCACTCCGGATCGGTCACCACCGAGGTCGATCGGCCTCCGGTCACCGTCACGCCGGTGATCGTCGGACAGTGGCCCCAGACCTGGCCCGAGGACGCGAAGGGGTGGGTCATCAGCTACGACCTCACTCTGGCCGCCCACGAGCAGCGGGTGGTGTGGTGGGAGATCGGTTTCGACGTCCCGCCACGAACCCGCATCAATCCCCAGCAGACCCAGTGGTACCACGTCATCAAAGACGGCACCGACGGATCGGTCGTCATCGCCACACCAGACGACACCCACACCATCGAACCCGGCACACCCCTGACCGTCGCCGTGCAACTGCTCTACCCATCCCAACAGGAGGCCGGCGACGGCGTCCTGCGCAACCTCCACGCCACCGAGATCACCCGCCCATAACCCGATCCCCGATCCACTCACTCCGAGCCGATCAACCTCATCGAAGTGATCGTCACGCGGCGCGAAGCGCCCTACGTGCTGGATGAGATCCTGGGCAACGCCAAGGATCTGCCGATCACCGAGCATGCGACCGACACCCATGGCGCGACCCTTAGATTCAGACTGTCAACGCAACACACTCGGCTGGGGTTCGGTAGCCGAGACACTTGCGTGGCCGATCGTTGAGCCTGTCGGCGATCGCGTTGAGCTGGTCCTGGCTGTATGGGCCGATGTCGGTGCCTTTCGGTAGGTACTGGCGCAGCAGTTTGTTGGTGTTCTCGTTCGTTCCGCGCTGCCACGGACTGCGTGGAGCAGCGAAATAGACATCGACTCCCGTTGCGGCACTGAGTGTTTGGTGATTGGCCAGCTCCATCCCACGGTCCCAGGTCAAGGTGCGGCGCAGCATGGCCGGCATCGTCGCGTAGCGATCGATCAGGGCTTCGACGACGGTTTCGGTGCGGCGGTCGGCGAGCTTGACCACGGTCAGATACCGGGTCTTGCGGTCGACGAGCGTGGCGACCTGGCTGGTTGTGGGCCCGACGACCATGTCGCCCTCGAGATGCCCGGTCACGCTGCGATCCTCGGCGTCGGCGGGGCGGTCGCTGATCGGTCGGGCACCGATGATTTGCGAGCGCCATTGTCCTTTCACGCTGTGCCGCTTGTTCTTTCGGATCGGGCGGCCTGTCCGCAGTTTCTTGCTCATCGGCTTGGGAATCAGCTTCCAGCGGCTGGTGTAGATCGCCCGGTAGATCGTCTCGTGGCTGACGGTCATCTCCGGGTCGTCGGGGTGGTCCAGACGCAGCCGCCCGACGATCTGTTCGGGTGACCACTCCTGATCGAGTAACTCGATCACCAGCCGTCGGAGCCGGTCGTTTTGCGCCAGCAGGCTGGGCTTCGGGCGCTGCCGCTGGTCCTCGGCGCGCTCCTGAGCTGCGACAGCGCGATAAGCATCACGGCCACCGTTGCGGGCGACCTCTCGGCTCACCGTTGAAGGCGCGCGATCGAGCGTTTCGGCGATCGCGCGAAACGACAAACCGGCACTCAGGCCACGGGAGATGACCTCCCGATCCTCGACGGTGAGATGTCCAGTGCGAGCAGCCCGGACTGCTGGTGCAATTCCACCGTGGTGTTTCAGCACGGTGAATACCGATCCCGGTGGCTTGCCCAGCGCCCGGGAGATGACGCTGATGGATTCTCCGCCACGCCACCTTCGCCACAACTCGGCCTTCGTCGCATCCGACATACCCGGCCGCCCAACCCTTGCCACGAACCACTTGCCCTTCACCTGCACCGTTGCACTGACCCCTTGAATCTAAGTCGATTTTCTTCGCGCGGGAGCTCGACCCGCGACACCGTTGATCTGCCAGTTCATCGATTCCGAACGTGCAAAGGGGCACCGGGTCGAGTCGATCTGTGCCGTCCTGTCCGAGCAGGGCGTGCAGATCGCCGGGCGCACGTACCGGAACTGGCGCACCGCGCCGCCGTCGGACCGTGCGGTCACCGACGCGTATCTCACCGATGCGCTCAAGGCCACCGAGGGCACGCCGGAGGGCTTGTACGGGCGCCGCAAGATGACGCGCCATCTGCAACGTGAGGGGCATCGGGTGTCGATCAAGACCGTCGACCGGCTCATGCGCGACGATGGCCGCAACGGTGTGGTCCGCGGCGGTAAGCATCGCACCACGATCGCGGGCACGGGCCGCAATCATCGCCGCGCTCCGGACCTGCTCGACCGCGACTTCACTGCCACACAGCCAAATCGCAAGTGGGTCACCGACTTTACATATGTGCCCACCTGGACGGGATTCGTATACGTGGCGTTCGTGATCGACTGCTTCTCCCGGTTCATCGTGGGCTGGCATGCGGCGACGGTAAAGGACACCGCGCTGGTCACCACGGCGCTGCGGATGGCGCTGTGGCGGCGTGACCACGACGAGCGTCCCGTGGACGATGAGCTGATCCATCACAGCGACCGCGGCACCCAGGGCAGTATACTTCGATCGCGTTCGCTGAAACCCTTGCAGCAGAAGAGATTGCAGCATCGATCGGCAGCATCGGCGACGCGTTCGACAACGCCCTCGCGGAATCGACGATCGGGCTATTCAAAACCGAGGCCGTCGCAGCGGGCAGCCCGTTTCTCACCGGGCCGCTGCGCACTGCCGACGATGTCGAGTACGCCACGATGGAATGGGTCGACTGGTACAACAACCGGCGGCTGCACAGCCTGCTCGGGCATGTCCCGCCCGAGGAGTACGAGGCCGCCTACTACGCTCAACAACGGCCAACCCGGCCGGCGATTACTCAACCATGAAGCCGGCAAGAAAAGCGGGTCGGTTCACCCGCAGTACCCTCGTCATCGGTGCCACGTGACAACGTGAAATACCGCCACTTATGGCCAGACGCCTCGCGCCTCAGTGCTGGACCAAACCACCGACTGGTACGGCCGCGACATGACCGGTTACCGGAAGCGTCCGAGCCAGAGCGAGCCCGATGTCCACGAGCGAGGACCGGCGCAGGCGGCCGACGTTGGAGATCGGGGTCCAGGTCGGCTCGGTGGTCGCACCGTTGGGTTCAGGGCGGAGTTGGCCGCCGGTGATACGGACTCGGTAGAAAATCCCGACATTCTGGTGCTCGGCCCCCGCGTACGAGGCCGCAGCGGAGATCACCCTCGAGTCCACGCCGAGCAGGCGTTCGACGATTCCTTGGTAGCCGGTTTCTTCAGCGAGTTCCCGGGTCACTGCGTCGAACGGGCCCTCCGCGTGCTCGACCTTGCCACCCGGAAAGAGTCCAGTTGGTCTCACCGCTGGCCGGTATATGCCGGGCGAGCAGCACCTGCCCCTCCTCGATGCATACGGCGTAGGCCGCCAACCTGAAACTCATACCCATAACCTCCACGACCCCACGGCGCTGCCGAAGACTACCGTGCCACAGCCTCATCGACGAGCCACATTTGCGTCACCTGACCATGCGAAGAAGCCGCCACATATCCCTGCAAGTCACAACCGAAGGTAGCCGCACAACCGTACCCGGCGATGGTGCCGCCGCGGAACGGTGACGGGCGTTGCGGAGTGGGTGTTGTCAGGATTGCGGATCTGTGGCGTTGATGAACGAGATGATGTCCTGGGTGAATCGCTTCTGTTTGACGACGCCCAGGTGGCTGATTCCGGGATAGATGGTCAACTGCGCGTTCGGGATTCCGTCTGCGGTTCGGCGGAACGTCTCGACGGGATAGAAGGCGTCGCGGTCGCCGCCGACCACCAACGTGGGCACGGTGATCTCGCCGAGCCGGGCGCCGATATCGAACGAGTCTTCAGCGTGCAGGAATGCCACGGTGTCGGTCGGATTCTCGGGCCGGACCACTGGGTCCACCAACCACAGGGCCGCGCCCATCAGGCGGGCCAGAGTGCGGGACCGGACCATGACCGGTGCGGTGTGGTGCAGCCCGCGGCGTCCGGCCGCGACGGCATTCGCGTAGCTCATCTGGGCTCGTCTGGCGGCCGGGGGAAGGGTGTCGCCCGAGGCGGCGATGACCAGCTTCCGCACCACGTCCGGGTGATCGGCGGCGAGCTGCAAGGCCACCGAGCCGCCGGAAGAGACTCCGAGCACGTCGACTGCGGAACCGAACTCGGCTCGGATCGCCTCGGCGTGCTGGGCGGCGATCTCGGCCATGGTGGTTCCAACCGCCATGCCCGGCGCGCGACCCACCGCGTAGACGCGGAAGTGGCGGGCGAGCGGTGCCAGGGTCTTGATCTCCGACGTGCGCATCCAGCCGGTCGGATTGGCGTGATCGGGCGTGAACCATCGCAACAACAGCAGCGGCCGGCCGGACCCGATCGCGAGGTATGGGAGCCCATGCGCCAAGGCGCCCTCCGACACGTCGAATTCTGCTGCCCGGCTGGTTGTGCTGATCATGTCCTCCAGCGTGTCGGTAACGGCGACAATAGTCCAAGACCTGCTGCTTCTCGGTGCCAGAAGCGGCAGTGATCACGGTTGACCAACGTACACCCGTCGAGACCGGTGACCCCGAGATTTGCCAGATCGACCGGGACGCCGAACTCCCTGCGGGCGCTGTTCAGCGGAGATGCGAGAGTATCGCGCGGACGACGTCGATCCCGATTGCGCAGGTGTCGAGCGTGGTGCCGCCGTGTACACCGGCCGGGACGGTGATCTCGACGGAAAACGATCCTCCCGAGTCGACGGCTACCTCGGTCTTGCAGCCGCCGTTCCTGCCGTCGGAGCGGGACTCCGGGACCCGCACTGCTCGCCGCCCGTCGACGGTGATCTGCGTCGCGCCTGGCTCTCGGTGGCACAAATGACGTCCGGTCGGATGATGGATGCGGATGGAATCCGATGCCGAAATCCTTTGTCATCCAGAAGCATCCGTTCGGAATTCCCGGTATTTCGTAACCGGCGACGGTGACCTGGAATCGCTCGGTGTCCTTGGCATCCAGGGCAGAACACGGTCGAGTCGCGAGTTCGGCGAAGGTCTGCGCTGCCGCGGTCGGCGTCGTCGGCTGCGCAGCGCTGGTCGACGACGCCTTCGAACCGGAGCTGTCGTTCGTCTCGCAGCCCGCGACAGCACCCACGACGGCGAGCACCCCGGCCACTCCGAGTGACAGTCGCCTGACCGGGCGGCGAGAGCGCAAACCGTTCCGCATTCGTCGGTTCCTCCGAATCGATCCACTGGGTCCTGGGTGATCATTACCGGAACCCAGTGCGTAAGTACCCACTACACGTAGCGAATCGACCAACTCTTCATGACTCGGCGGCAACATAATGGCTGCGGTGCGGGGCAACCGAGGTTGGCTCGCCGCGCGGCAACGGCCGACGTCGTTGCCGCACGTTCGATACGCGACACTGTGCGCGATGAGTACGAAGCGGAACGGCAGACAGCCACAGTCGAGACCGTCGAACCGGCGGGCGATGATCCTGAACGCCGCGGTCGACGCCTTCGCGCACAGCGGCTATCACGGGACGTCGATGGCCGACATCGCGGCGAAGGTCGGCATCTCCGCGACGGCGCTGTACCGGCATTTCCGCAACAAGCAGCAGCTGCTGGGACAATGCCTGCTGGTGGGGCTCGACGACACCCTGAACCGGCTGGATGCCGCGTACCGCGCCGACAAGTCCGGTGCCGCGGTACTGGCCGAACTGGTGCGGGTGGCGCTCGAGCTGCGCGGACTGCCGAGGCTGTGGCAGCTGGAGTTTCGCAATCTGACCTCCGCCGACAAGTCCGCTGTGCTGGTCCGTGCCTCGCGGATCACCCGATACCTCCGGCAGACGATCCGCGCGCGCCGTCCGGAGCTGAGCACCGCCGACGTCGAGCTGCTGAGCTGGTGCGTGCTGTCGGTCGCGGTGAGTCCGTCGTATCACCGCGCCGAGTTGCCCGCGCCCGCCGCCGCGGAGGTGCTCGACGCCGCCATCGCGGCCGTGATCTCCACCCCATTGCCCGAGTATCCGGATGGTCGGGCGCCGACCCGACCGGCGCGTTCGGACACCGGCAACACGGAACTCGACCGGGCGCTGCGATCGGAGCGAATGCTCGCCGAGGCGGCTCGGCTGTTCAGCACCCGCGGCTATGCCGCCGTCGGCATCGAGGACATCGGCGCGGCGGTGGGTGTCACCGGGCCCGCGTTGTACCACCACTTTTCCAGCAAAGCCGAGCTCCTGGACCAGATCGTCCAGCGGCAGGATGAATGGCTTCGCCTGCTGCTGGCCCGGGCGATCGCCGAGGGCGGAAGCGCCGAGGGGTCCATGCGATCACTCATGCGCAGTTTCGCCCAGTTGGGCGCCGACGAGCCCGATCTGCTGGCCATCACGGTCAGCGAGACCAGGCATCTTCCCGTCGACGCGGTGCAGCGCTACCGCCGGGTGCGCCTGGACTGCATCGTCCAGTGGGGCCGCATGTTGCAGACCGTCCGGCCCGAGTTGGCGCCTCCGGCCGCGCGGGTGCTGATTCGCGCCGTGGTCACCGTGGTCATCGATGCTGTCCGCAATCCACGCTTCCGGCGGCGGGCCGATCTCGTCGACGTTCTGGTGGCGATCGGCGAGGGGATCGAATCGGCGCCGGTCCGCGGCCGAGTTACCGGGTAGTGATGCGCGCCACTTAGTAACGGTTAACTTATCTCCGCCCAATCGTGCGCTAGCAGCGGATTAAATGCAATCGGCCGTTCGACCATTGACTTAGTGGTCATTAACATGAGATTGCGTTCGAGTCATCCGTGCCGCACAGTGTGCCGTGGGTGATCACCTGTGCGTGCGCCCTACCGCATCCCTCGCCGATATAGCGGCTGGTTTCTCGAAAGGCATTTGGCCCGTGAGCCATTACAAGAGCAACGTGCGCGATCTCGAGTTCAACCTGTTCGAGGTATACGGACTCGACGCCATCCTGCAATCAGGAGCATTCGGTGACCTGGACGGCGACACCGTGCGATCGATGCTGAGCGAGGCGGCGCGCCTGGCCGAAGGACCGGTTGCCGAACCGTACGCCGAAACCGATCGCAACCCCCCGGTTTTCGATCCCGCCACCCACTCGGTGAGCCTGCCGGAATCGTTCAAGAAGGCGGTGCGCGCTTGGTACGACGCCGACTGGTGGCGCGTCGGCAAGGCCGAGGCGATCGGCGGCGTACCAGCCCCCGCGATGGTCAGCTGGGCGATCACCGAGTTCGTCCTCGGCGCGCAGCCGGCGGCCTACATGTACCTGACCGGTCCGACAATGGCCCACATCATGCACGGCCTCGGCACCGAACAGCAGCAGCGCTGGGCCGAATTCATGGCCGAGCAGGGCTGGGGCGCCACCATGGTGCTCACCGAGCCCGACGCCGGTTCCGACGTGGGCGCAGGCCGCACCAAGGCGATCGAGCAGGAAGACGGCTCCTGGCACATCGAGGGCGTGAAGCGCTTCATCACCTCCGCCGACGCCGACGACCTGTTCCCGAACATCATGCACTTGGTGCTGGCCCGCCCCGAGGGGGCGGGACCGGGCACCAAGGGCCTGTCGCTGTTCTTCGTGCCGAAGTTCCACTTCGACCACCAGACCGGTGAGCTCGGTGAGCGCAACGGCGCTTTCGTCACCAACGTCGAGCACAAGATGGGCCTCAAAGCCTCGGCCACCTGCGAGGTCACCTTCGGCGGCCACGGCACGCCGGCCAAGGGCTGGCTGGTCGGCGAGGTGCACAACGGCATCGCGCAGATGTTCCACGTGATCGAGGAAGCCCGCATGATGGTGGGCACCAAAGCCATCGCCACCCTGTCCACCGGCTACCTGAACGCGCTCGAATACGCCAAGGCCCGCGTGCAGGGCGCCGACCTGACCCGGATGACCGACAAGGCCGCGCCTCGCGTGGCCATCACCCACCACCCCGACGTGCGCCGGTCGCTGATGATGCAGAAGGCGTACGCCGAGGGCCTGCGCGCGATCTACCTCTACACCGCCGGACACCAGAACGACGTGGTGGCCCAGCACATCTCGGGCGCCGACGCCGACCTGGCCGCCCGCGTCAACGACCTGCTGCTGCCGATCGTCAAGGGTGTCGGTTCCGAGCGGGCCTACCAGTACCTGACCGAGTCGTTGCAGACCCTGGGTGGTTCCGGCTTCCTGCAGGACTACCCGATCGAGCAGTACATCCGGGACGCGAAGATCGACTCGCTGTACGAGGGCACCACCGCCATCCAGGCGCAGGACTTCTTCTTCCGCAAGATCGCCCGCGACCGCGGCGACGCGCTGGCCCACGTGGCCGGAAAGATCCGCGAGACGGCGGACTCCCCCACCGGCAACGGCCGCCTGAAGGCCGAGAAGGTGCTGCTGGCCACCGCGCTCGAAGACGTCCAGGACATGGCGGGTCGGTTCACCCAGCACCTGCTCGCCGCGCAGGAACAACCCGCCGAACTGTACAAGATCGGGCTCAACTCGGTGCGGTTCCTGCTCGCCGTCGGCGACCTGCTGGTCGCGTGGCGACTGATCGTCGCCGCCGAGATCTCCCTCGCCGCACTCGATGCCGGCCTCGATGAGCAGGACCGGGCGTTCTACCAAGGCAAGGTCGCGGTCGCGTCCTTCTTCGCCAAGACCGTCCTGCCGCACCTCAGCGCCGAATGGTCGGTCATCTCCGATGTCGACACCAGTGTGATGGAACTCGACGAAGCCGCGTTCTGACACACCGGGGTGCGCCTATCGCCGGAGCATCCGTCTCGGTAATAGAACCACCAGCACAGCAGTGGTGTTGTCCTGTCCGGCAACGCCACTGCTGTGGCCTTGGTCCGAGCTGAGGTCGGAGTGCGCTGAACAAGTCAGCCATCGGCGATCCCCTTGCGTTTCCGGCCGCGACCGCTACCCCTCGTCGACTGGAAGCTCGCGCATCAACACATCGAACTGTGGGGCGTCGGGCCAGGATGGGCGCAGTACACTGACCCGGTACCAGCCCCATCTTCGATAGTTGTCGTATGCGCCCTGATTGTCGGGGCGGACGAGCAGTGTCGCGCGTTGCTCTGGGCGGGCAGCGAGCAGTTCATCGTGCAGGGCGCGCGCGATGCCCCTGCCGGTGAATGGCTTGCGGACCATGATTTCGCTCAATGCGAATGTGCGGGAACCGTTCTCGGCGGTGAACTCCGTCTGGTCGCCTTCATCGAGTTGCAGCCCGGACCACCACCCAGTCTTGGCGGTAAGCGGCCAGCCCCACGCCTGGCCGCAGGGTTCACCGTCGATGCGGGCAATCACCAACTCGAACGCGCCGGCGCGGGCGGGATCGGTGTATGCGTCGAACCGGTGCATGAAAGCCTCAGGGGATTCGAACTCTTCGCCGGATTCGATCGCGTCGACGTAGGAGTCCCGGAAGATGCGTTCGACTTCCTCGCGGAGTTGGCGCGCCTGCGCGGCGGTGTAGTGCTGGAAGTCGATACCCTCAATCTGCGCGGACTGGTAGGAGCTCATGCGGTGACCACCTTTCCTGCCAGTTCATCGAATCGGTTGGTGAACTCCTCGGATCGGCCTTCGGAGGCGGCACGGACCGATTCAAGGCTCCGCAGGGTGCGAGTGGAGGACACGGAACCTTCCAGGTCTACGAGGACCGATATTCCTTGTTCGATAGCAGTACCGATGTCGCCGATCTCGGCCAGCGCTGTCGCCCAGCCCGCAGCAAAGTCGAATTCTCGCCATGCTGTCGCAATCGCTTTACCGAACGCTGTCCGGTCGCCGAGAACTCCGTGGGCTTGTGCCTCGCGAGTGGCGATGAGGGCGTGGATACGACCAGGAGCGTGGCCACGCGTGAGTTCTCGGGCGCGGCTGGCGAGACTGAGCGCGCGATGCGGGTTTGCCTCCCCCGTGTGTTGACGGGAGACCGCGAGCAATGCGGTATTCATGCACACATGGGCGGTCAGCGGATCGTCGCCCGCCTGGTTCGCTAAGCTGAACGCGTCTGCGTAGCATCGGCGAGCGAGCGGGTACAGCTCAGAGTCGTAGGCCATCCACCCGGCGATGGTCGCGAGTTCTCCCGTGGCACTCATGAATGCGCGTCCCGTCTGCTTGGAGAACGCGCACGCGTCGAGCATGTGCTTCGCGGTTTCGAGCGCTTGCACGGCGGTTTCCACGAGCGCCACGCCGCCGATGTCCTGTTCCTGGCGTCCGAGGTAAGCGGCGAAATCACTGAGCCGCCGCGCGTCGGCGATACCGATGCGGATTGGGGCATCGGCGTCACGGCTCGCCGCCATGAACACAGCGCCCAATAGCATTCCGAATTCGCGTCGCTTCACATCAACCTCGATTTCCAGCGCGCTGCTTTGCTCACCCATGATCAGGTTTTCGTCCGCCGTGTCGGTGGTGAGCTGGCGAGTGAGCGGCGTCGTGGCCGCGCGCACGTCCTCGGCGCGGAAGCGGGCGCGCTGCTGGTCGGTGAGCCGGGCGAGTTCGGTATCCAGCGACTCCGCAGACTCACCACGTACCGGCCGTTCTTTGGTGGCGCGCTCCCACTTGCGGATCGTCTCCACCTTGAAGCCGATCTTTTCGGCGAACTGCTCTTGGGTCAGCCGTAGAGCTGCCAAGCGAAGTGCTTTGACCTCTACCTTTGTCCATTTGCTGACGATCATGCTCACCCCTGTCCGCGCCTGCAATACATGGCGTCGCAAGCGTATTACTTCCGTGGGTGTCTTGTGCCTGGGATTACATGTCGAGCACGGAGAGGCTGGAGGAGCCGCGCCACCGGGTTGATGCTGTGCCTCTCATCGGGTCAGCGGCGCGGGTACCTACATCAACGGAACACAAAGCGCACAGGGGTATCGAGATGCCCGCGGAACTCACAGTCATCGTCGTCATCGGATCAGTAGTCCTGGTCGCTTGGCTGATCACCGGCGCCCTCCATCGGCACGACCCTATCGACATCAGCGGCGACGACGCGGGCATGGAACGCCTAGACGAGTAAGTCCGAAGTCCCGGCGTTGTCCGGACATGGACGGAGGGCGTCGAAGATCATTGTGTGACGAACGACCTGGACGCCCTCCT